>NZ_JAXUDQ010000007.1:0-407665 GCF_034555295.1 Pseudomonas sp. N-137 | reverse complement strand
AGGGCACCAGATTGCGGTGTGTGAAGACGCTATGAACCGAAAGTTCGCACAACACACAAACCTATCGCATACCCATTCGCTGGAACGTGACCGCAAGGCACGCGCTGGCTACCGAATTTCTTGACGACCATAGAGCATTGGAACCACCTGATCCCATCCCGAACTCAGTAGTGAAACGATGCATCGCCGATGGTAGTGTGGGGTTTCCCCATGTGAGAGTAGGTCATCGTCAAGATTAAATTCCGAAACCCCTATCTGCTGACGCAGGTAGGGGTTTTGTTTTTGTGCCGAAAAAAAAGGATGACCTGAAGAGGTCATCCTTTTTTTGCATCAATGGTTAAGCCCCAGGGACCGGGCAGCTCAGATCACCTTCTTCGCACTTGAGGTAGGTCTTGAGCGTCTCGACCCGGGCCTTGGTTACGGCTGTGGCGCAATTGCTGTGGACCAGCGGATAGACGCTACCCCCTTCGACTCCGGAGGCAGAAAAATTGCATTCGGCGTCACGGAAGCTGATCCAGGCCCGCTGTGCCTTGACCAGTAGCTGCTTGGCCTGCGGGTCATCTTTAAGGCGTGCAGTGATCTGCTTGTACAGACTGTTCAGCTCGTCGTCAGCGGCTTTGTTCTCTTGGGCTGCGCACTGGTTCATTGCTCCCTGGGTGCTAGCATTGGCGCAGTCATCGGCTTGGACAATACTGATAAAAAGCAGCGGCGTCAGGCCCAGAAACAAGCGTGGGAACATGGTCGATCTCTCCTTGATGGGATTTCTAAATGCCGAAGGAGTGTACCCAAACGCTGGGTCGATACAACTTTCTGGTTGGCCTCGTGGTCTTACAGGCCTAGGGTTGAACACAGGAGGTGACTCATGCATTCATCTGATCGCATCGAAAGAAAAATTCTGCTCAAGGCGCCGCGCTCTCAGGTCTGGCGGGCCTTGGCCAATGCCGAAGCCTTCGGTCAATGGTTCGGCGTCGCGCTTGAAGGCAGACGATTTGTCGCGGGCGAGCGTACCCAGGGGCAGATCACCTATCCTGGTTATGAACACCTTATCTGGGACGTTGCGGTAGAGCGGGTCGAGCCGGAGCGGGTTTTTTCGTTTCGCTGGCATCCGTACGCCATTGAACCGCAGGTGGACTACTCTCAGGAACCCGAAACGAGGGTTCAGTTCGAACTTGAAGACATGGATGGCGGCACCTTGCTCAAAGTGGTGGAGTCGGGCTTTAACGGTATCCCGGAGGCGCGTCGGCTTAAGGCTTTTCGTATGGACAGCCGTGGTTGGGACGAGCAGATGGCGAATATCGAAGCATTCCTGGCCAAGGCCTGATCCTCAGTGCCCGTGCATCTAAGGGTTTACGGAAGGGCTGCTATAGCGAATGTCTTACACGCCATGGTTGCTATATCGTCTGTTGCGCTTTGGATCCGATGCGTAATCTGTACTCAACCACTGAAGCACAGGGAGTGCTTCAGGATCAGGGACGATCGACCTTGCAAGGATGGCTATCGACAGGGAGTCGTGATGGTCTTGGAAAAACCCGCCTCGGCGGGTTTTTTTTCGTCTGCAGAAAAGCCGACCTATCAGGCCAGGCGTCGCGCCATGGTACGGTCGGAACCATCAGCGGCAAGTGCCTGCCCAGGTGTGCGATCCGAACCATCAGCGGCAAGTGCCTGCCCAGGTGTGCGGTCGGAACCATCAGCGGCAAGTGCCTGCCCAGGTGTGCGATCCGAACCATCAGCGGCAAGTGCCTGCCCAGGTGTGCGGTCGGAACCATCAGCGGCAAGTGCCTGCCCAGGTGTGCGGTCGGAACCATCAGCGGCAAGTGCCTGCCCAGGTGTGCGATCCGAACCATCAGCGGCAAGTGCCTGCCCAGGTGTGCGGTCCGAACCATCAGCGGCAAGAGTCTGCCCAGGCGTGCGGTCCGAACCATCAGCGGCCACAGGCTGCTGATATCCGAGCGTTTGCGTAAAGAAACGGTCCTGCTGCTGGCTGGGCAGGGCAAAGGCACTGACGCTCAGGACGAAAGTGGTAACGGCGATCAAGGAACTGAAAGTTTTCATGGCGATGACTCCGGTCATATCAAAAGGGGTTGAGTGCCGGGTCGTTCAGATGTCGCGATCTGCTGAACCCGTTGCAGCCCGGACGGTAGTCTTGCTGCATGGGTTCAGAGTAGGGGCGAGGAGGGGGACGCCGTTAGACGGATACTACCCTTGGTTTGCCTGATCCTGTTTGTGTGCAGGATCAGGCGCGACTCATCTGCAAGGCCTCGGCACGTAGCCGGGCGATGTCCTTGCTCGGCGAGGCCCCGAATAGACGGCTGTATTCGCGGCTGAACTGCGAGGGGCTTTCATAGCCCATTTTGTAGCCGATTGACGAAACGTCGCTGTTCTCCGCCAGCAGCAGCCGTCTGGCTTCCTGCAGGCGCAGCTGTTTCTGGTATTGCAGCGGGCTCATGGCGGTCACGGCTTTGAAGCGATGGTGCAATGCCGAAGGGCTGAGATTGATCATTTGTGCCAGGCTATCGATGCTCAGCGGCTCGGCATAATGGTTGTTGAGCCACTCGATTGCGCGACTGATACGGTGGGTTTGCGTGTCGGGGATGGCAATTTCGTGCAAGCGCTGGCCCTGTGCACCCCGTAGCAGGCGGTAGAAAATTTCCTGTTGGGCCAAGGGCGCGAGCGTGGCGATATCGTCCGGACTCTCCAACAGCCGCAGCAAACGCAACACCGCATCGAGCAGCGGCGCGTCGATGCGGTCCAGGAATAGTCCTCGATCGGTCCGTTGGGCCGGTACCCCAATGGGGCTTGCGTCGGCGATCAGACGGCAGATCTGCGCCGGGTCGATATCCAGGCGAATGCACAGGTAGGGGCGCTCGGGGCTGGCTTCGATCACCTGACCCGCCAGCGGCAGGGTGACCGAGACCACCAGGTAGTTGAGCGAATCATAGACGTAGCATTCATCCGCCAGCCGAACCTCTTTGCGCCCCTGGACGATCACGCACAAACCGGGCTTGTGGATCGTGTGCAGGGCTTCGGTGGGCTGGTCGCTACGGATCAGGTGCAAGGTCTCGATGGCGGTGGGATGAACGCCGAATTCCGGGGCGAAGCGCTTCATCAGTTCCGCCAGTTCGGTGCGGCGCTGGTTGACGCCGTCCTCAGGCGTTACGTGTATGGACGTGGATACCGACATGCCGATCTATCTCCCTGGCCAAATGGGTGGACCGCGCTAGTAAAGCCGATTGTGCGCCCGGCGACCAGAGGCGGTTTTATCGCTACAGGATCGTGCAAGGGCGCAGGAGGATCCGGCTAACCCAGACACGGATCTGCTCCCTAATCTGGACCTGTCAAAACGCTCCCATCGGGGGGCCATACATCCAGACGAGGAAACCATCATGTCCGCTATTCAAAACAAAGTTGTGGTGATCACCGGCGCCAGCAGCGGTATTGGCGAAGCCGCCGCACGGTTGCTGGCTGCCCGGGGCGCACGAGTGGTGCTGGGTGCGCGACGCGTCGATCGCTTGCAGGCGCTGGTGCAGGAACTTGAAGCCGACGGCCAGCAGGCTGCTTGCAAAGCCGTGGACGTGACGCGCCGTGATGATGTGCAGAGCCTGATCGACTTCGCTGTCGAGCGATTCGGCAAGGTCGATGTGATCGTCAACAACGCCGGGGTCATGCCGCTCTCCAAACTCGAGGCGCTGAAAGTTGACGAGTGGGATCGCATGATCGACGTCAACATTCGTGGCGTACTCCACGGCATCGCCGCCGGTTTGCCTTTGATGCAACGCCAGCGCAGTGGCCAGTTCATCAACATTGCTTCCATTGGTGCCTACACGGTCAGCCCGACGGCGGCGGTGTACTGCGCCACCAAGTTCGCCGTGCGAGCGATTTCCGAGGGTTTGCGTCAGGAGGTCGGTGGTGACGTACGGGTGACGGTGATTTCCCCTGGCGTAACCGAGTCGGAGTTGGCCGAAAGTATTTCCGATGAAGGTGGGCGCGCCGAGATGCGCGAGTTTCGCCGGATCGCCATTCCCGCCGAGGCGATTGCCCGGGCGATTGCCTACGCCATTGAACAGCCGGACGATGTGGACGTCAGCGAACTGGTGGTGCGCCCGACGGCCAGCCCGTTCTGAATTGAATCGATGCGGCAGGAGATTCTTCATGTCTTGTGTGGTGAGGGGATAAAACCCCTCACCACCTTTTTTTGGGGGGACTGATTGGCGTTAATCGTTATTGCAGTGCCAATCGCGCCGCTGCCCGTTGAGTAATCTGCGAGCGCACTCGAAACGACTCTGCTGCACGTCGGTTGGCTTCTGCCAACACTTGGGACGGTGCAGTGTCCGGGCAGCCGGCGGTGAACGGCGGGGCCGGGGCGTATTCAAGCTGTAGCTGGACCAGCTCGGCGGTGTCCTGGTCGAACAGTTCGGCCGCCAGGGTCAAGGCAAAATCTATCCCGGCGGTGATGCCACCACCGGTGAACAGGTTGCCGTCGCGTACCACACGGTCCTTGACCGGTGTGGCGCCCAAGGTTTGCAGCAGACTGTGATAAGCCCAATGGGTGGTGGCCCGTTTACCCTGCAATAAACCCGCCGCGCCAAGCACCAGCGAACCGGTGCACACGGAGGTGATGTACTGCGCGTGGGCCGCCTGTTGCTTGATGAACGCCAAGGTCTGCTCATCTTCCATCAACGGCCCGACGCCGCTGCCGCCCGGGATGCAGATCACGTCGAGCTTGGGGCACTTCTCGAACGTGGTGGTCGGTAGGAGTACCAACCCGGTGCTGGCGGTGACTGGGGCCAGGTCTTTCCAGATCAGGTGCACCTTCACGTCTGGCAGCGAGGCGAGCACGTCATAAGGGCCGGTGAGGTCCAGTTGTTGAACCTGGGGGAATAACAGAAAACCGATCTGCAACGCCATGGCGCTTTCTCCTGAAGTGATGCCTGAGGGGTGGACGGTTTAACTTTAGGCCCGTAGGCTCTGGCGTATACGCCAATAAGCCCACGAATTACGCCAATATGCCAAACCCACCGAAAACCGTTCATGTACTGGCTTTTGCCAACGTGCAGGTGCTGGATGTCACCGGGCCCTTGCAGGTCTTTGCTTCGGCCAACGACCTGGCACGCCAGCAAGGCTTGCCGTTGCCTTACGCACCCACCGTGATTGCTGCCGGTGGCGGGGCGGTGATGTCGTCGGCGGGGCTCGCGCTTATGGCCGAGCCGCTGCCGAGCGTGGGTAGCGACACATTGCTTATCGCCGGCGGTTGGGGGGTGTACGAGGCGGCGCAGGACGCGGCGCTGGTGGCCTGGGTCAGGGACCATGGTCTGCGCTCGCGGCGCGTGGCGTCGGTGTGCACCGGGGCGTTCCTGCTGGCCGCCAGCGGTTGGTTGGACGGACGCCGAGTGGTCACGCACTGGACCCGTTGCGAACAACTGGCCCGGCAGCACCCGCAACTGCGGGTCGAACCCAACCCGATTTTTATCAACGACGGCCCGGTCTGGACTTCGGCGGGCGTTACGGCCGGCATCGACCTGGCGTTGGCCCTGGTGGAGGACGATTTGGGTCGCGCCATCGCCCTGGAAGTCGCCCGGCAACTGGTGGTGTTCCTCAAGCGCCCGGGCGGTCAATCGCAGTTCAGCGTGACCTTGTCACTGCAGAATCAGGGCAGTCGTTTTGACGATCTGCACGCCTGGATCGCGGAAAACCTCACCCAGGACCTGGGCTTGCCGAGTCTGGCGGCAGAGGCGGGGATGAGCGAGCGCAGTTTCGTGCGTCACTACCGTGCCGACACCGGCCAGACGCCGGCGCGGGCGGTGGAGCTGATTCGTGTGGAGACCGCGCGCCGGCTGCTGGCCGACACAGCGCTGCCGATCAAGCGGGTCGCGGTGCAATGCGGCTTTGGCAGCGAAGAAACCCTGCGCCGCAGCTTCCTGCGGGCCATGGGTGTGACGCCCCAGGCGTATCGCGAGCGTTTCGCGGTCAGCCTTCAAGCAGATCCAGCAATGCCCTGAGCGTGGCCTGGGGGGCTTCCTGGGGAATGTTGTGGCCGACACCGGCGAGCACTCGACGCTCGTAGACACCGCTGAAATGTTCGGCGTCTTCGTCGAACTCAGGTGCAGGTCCAACGCCGTCGTCGGCACCGCACAGGGAGATGCTCGGCACGCTGATGGCCGGTTGCGCGGTCAGTCGTTCCTCCATCCACTCCAGCGTCGGGTCGCCCGGTGCGTACATGAAGCGATGACGGTAGGAATGAATCACCACCTCGACGAAATCCGGGTTGTCGAAGGACGGAGCACTGAGGGGGTACAGCGCTGTGCCGCGTGTCCAGGTCGGTGACCACAGGCGCCAGAGCAACTGGCACAGTTCGCGCCGGTTCTGCGTCAGGCCCTCGACGCCCCGGGCGCTGTGGAAGTAATACTGGTACCACAATCTGTGCTCGGTCTCAGGGTCCAGCGGCTGAGTCGATCGGGGAATGTCCTGCACGTTATAGCCATCGCCGGTCACCAGGCAGCGAACCCGTTCGGGCCATAGCGCCGCCACGATACACGCGGCCCGCCCGCCCCAGTCGTAGCCGCACAACGCGGCTTGGGGAATGGCGAGTGCCTGCATCAGGTCCAGCAGATCCTGGGCCAGCGCCGCTTGCTGGCCGGAACGCAGGATGCTCGGGTTATTGAACCGGGTCGGGCCGTAGCCGCGCAGGTACGGCACGATGACCCAATAGCCGCGCTGAGCCAGGGCCGGAGCGACTTCATCAAAGGCCCTGGGGTCGTAAGGGAAGCCGTGCAGCAGAATGACCGGGGCGCCGCTGGCGGGGCCGTGCTCTTCGTAGGCGATGCGCAGCAGAGGCGTCACCGCGAAGTTGATTCTGGGCGCCTGGTTCATGTCGGTCTCCTGCACGGCTCGGTTGCCGTTATGCGGGTTCCTGATTCACGTATTTGGCCCGATCCGGCGTGAAGGTCACGATCATGTTCGTGCTGGAGCAGGTCAGGGTGCGGTCCTGGGACAGATCGATGTCCAGGTCTTCACCGCGCAGGCCCTGCCATTGGGCGAGGTACTTGAGGCAGCCGAACTTTTCGTTTTTCTTCAGGCTGCGACTGACACCGCCTTTCCAGCCGAGCACCGGCAATTCACCGGCCAGGCAACGCTGCGCCAGATCGGGAAACTTCAGCGCCCGATCGCGGCCGATTTCCCAGCACTTGATCAGGCCCTTGTCTTGGCCTTCCCAGAGGTCTTCCCGGGTCAGGCCTGTTCGGGGCGGGGTGGTGATAGAGCGTTTTACATGGGTCATGTCAGATCCTTGAATCGGGTTTTATCGGGCAGCTCCGCTGCACCCTTGAGTGCATCGATCTTAGGAGGGGTTTACAGGGCTGGCAACCTGAAACCGGCGGCAGCGATAGATGGAGAAATGTTGGTGCCCGCTTCTGTGGCGAGGGGATTTATCCCCGCTGGGCTGCGTAGCAGCCCCGAAAACGGTCAACTCGGTCTGTCTGGCAAAGTGGATTGGCCTATGGACGGGCTGCTACGCAGCCCAGCGGGGATAAATCCCCTCGCCACAAGGGTGTGGAGTTCCTACAAAAAAATAGGTGAACCGGAATTTTCCGACGAGTCGTGGCGGTTGCTGGTTCGGAAACGGCGGGGCTAGGCTTTGCCGGTCGCTGCAAAATCAGCGACCGGGTTTGGTCACCCGTCCAATGTCAGGCGCACACGCGCCAACCTCAGCATGTCGGCGCTTTTTTGTGTGCTTGTCGGTATGCTTTGCGGTGGGCTGTGCGCGGGGCACTTTCGAGTGCGCCGGGTGCCTGACTTCCCGGTTGACCAACCTGCGTATAGCCCACCACCCCTCGTTTGGTCACGAGGTGAGTGGGCTCAATTTCAAGTCAGGAGCTTCACAAATGGTCAAGATCACCCCCAACCCTCCACGCGCCGAAAACCTGTCCGCCTACACCACCCTCGACACCAAAAAACTCCGCGAAGCCGCTGACCGGGCGCTGAATGTCCACTTGTCTCCCCCAGCCCCAGCCAAACCCGACACCCAGGACGGCCAGATATTTTCAGTGGTCCCCGGCCTCAACACCGAATCCGTGCTGACCAGCCTCAGCGAAACCCTGGCTTCGGCCAACGCCATGGTCAGTGACCTGGCATTCGAGCTGGAAGGTTCCCGGCGGCATGTTGCGCTGGGGATTCAGCAGTTGATTGAGCTGGGTACGTTGCTGGCTGACCGTGCGTTGGATGACATTGAAGTGGCGGAGCCTACGCGATAGTCATTGCACCCTGTCCTCTGTGGCGAGGGAGCTTGCTCCCGCTGGGTTGCGAAGCGACCCCCCTTGTGTCCTGGAGATTTTGCGCCTGCTGCGCAGTCGAGCGGGAGCAAGCTCCCTCGCCACAAAAGATTTATGTTCATTCACACGTGCAACTCACGGCTGCCAATGCGTTTTGTCCCCACTCAATTTGCGGTCCAGGAAGCTGGCGGCGCTGATCAGCGCCAGGTGGGTCAAAGCCTGGGGGGTGTTGCCCAGGTGGTAGCCGTGGCTGTCGAACTCCTCGGCGTACAAGCCCAGCGGGTTGGCGTAGCGCAGCAGTTGTTCGAACTCCAGCTGGGCTTTTTCCACACGGCCGGCGCGGGCCAGGCATTCGACGTACCAGAACGAACACGCGGCGAACGAGCCTTCAGTGCCCCTGAGGCCGTCGACGGGGCTTTCGTCGTTGCGGTAGCGGTAGACCATGCCATCGCGCACCAGGTCTTTTTCAATCGCATCGAGGGTCGAGAGCCAGCGCGGGTCGCGCGCGCTGACGAAGCGCACAAGCGGCATCAACAACATCGAACCGTCGAGGGCGGTGCTGCCCAGGCGCTGGATGAAATGCTGCCGTTCCTCGCTCCAGAAATTTGTCCAGATGTCTTCATAGATGGCCTGGCGAGTCTGGTCCCAGCGGGCGAAAGGCGCGGGCAAGGAGCGTTTGACCGCGAGGCGGATGGCGCGATCGACGGCGACCCAGCACATCAGCCGCGAATGCAGGAAGTGGTGCTTCTCCCCGCGCATTTCCCAAATACCCACGTCTTTGTCCTGCCAGATATCACAGACCTGATCGACCACATTGACGACGTGTTTCCAGCCCTGATGGGAAATGGCTTCGCCGTATTTGTTGACCAGGTACACCGCGTCCATCAATTCGCCGAAGATATCCAACTGCACTTGTTTGTAGGCCAGGTTGCCGATGCGCACCGGCTTGGCATGACCAAAGCCGCTGAGGTGTGGCAGTTCGACTTCAGGTAGCTCCAGCCTGCCGTCCAGGCCGTACAGGATGTTGACTTTGATCGGCTGATCGCAGCAGTCGCTGACCCGGCTCCGCAGAAAACGCATGTAGGCGTTGGCTTCTTCAACGAAGCCCAGGCGCATGAACGCGTAAACGGTGAAGGACGCGTCGCGGATCCAGGTGTAGCGATAGTCCCAGTTGCGCTCGCCGCCACGGGTTTCCGGCAGGCCGAAAGTGGCGGCGGCGAGGATGGCGCCGTGTTTGCGTGAGGTCAGCAGTTTCAGCGCCAAGGCCGAGCGGTTGACCATTTCCCGCCAGCGCCCGCGATAGGTGGATTGGCCAATCCAGCCGCGCCAGAACGCCAGGGTTCGCTCCAGGCATATTGCGCTGATGTCATCCTGAAGCCGCGGGTCGTCAATCCCGCCCAGCAGGAACTCGGCGCTCTGGCCTTGTTCCAGCGTGAACTCGGCCACCGCCGCCCGGTCGTCCAGGGTCATGGCCTGATCGGAACACAAACGCAAGCCAGGTTGCCCCGGGGCTTCGAAGCAGATGTGATCGCCGTCACGGTGTGCGCTGGTGAGGCTGCGGGCGTAGTCGTGGCGGACCGCGCAGCGCATGCGAAACGTCGCACTGCCGAGGGTCATGCTCACCTTGCGGATCAATACCGGCAGGTCATCCTCGCTGTCGCCGATGGGCAGCAGGTCGGTGATTTCCACCACGGCGTCATCACTCAGCCAGCGGGTTTGCAGTACGTTGGTGTCAGGCAGGTAGATCTGCTGGCGACGGGCGTGGGGCAGGTCCGGCGCCAGTTGAAAGATGCCCGCGTCCGGCGTGTCCAGCAGCGAGCAGAAAATTGATGGGCTGTCGAATTCCGGCCAGCAGAAAAAGTCGACACTGCCTCGGTCATTCACCAGCGCAGCACTGCGCATGTCGCCGATGATGCCGTGGTTCTCGATAGGGCTTTGGGTTTCGTGATAGTCAGCCATTGCCGTGGAACCCCGGATAAAGGCTCATCCCGCCATCGATGAACAACGTGGTGCCTACCACGTAATCGGACAAGTCCGACGCCAGCCAGACCACCGCGTTGGCGACATCTTCCACATCGCCGATACGCCCGTAAGGAATCAGCTCTAGCAATTTCTGCTCCTGTTCGCCTTCAGTGACCTCGCGGTTGATGGCCGTGCGGATCGCGCCGGGCGCGATGCTGTTGATGCGGATGCGCTGGTGGCTGATTTCCTGGGCCAGACTCTGCATCAGCAGATGGACGCCGCCCTTGGAGGCAGCGTAGTTGATGTGACCGGCCCAGGGGATGCGCTGGTGCACTGAGCTCATGTGGATGATTTTGCCGGCGGCCCGGGACACGCCCTGGCGAATGCCCTGCTGATTGAAAATCCGCAGGGCGGCACGGGCGCAGAGGAACTGGCCGGTCAGGTTGGTGCCGATCACGGTGTTCCAGTCCTCCAGGCTCATGTCGACGGCGGCGGCGTCTTTTTGCAGGCCGGAGTTGGCGACCAGGATGTCCAGCGTGCCAAAGGCTTCGACAGTCTGGGCGAACAGTCGCTCGACATCCGGCTCCTTCGACACATCGGCACCGACGGCGATGGCGCGTCCACCGTTGGCGTTGATTTCACGGGCCAGGTCTTGCGCCGGGCCGGCGCTGGAGTGGTAGTTGAGCACCACCGCGGCACCGGCGTCTGCCAATGCCCTGGCCGCGCCTGCACCAATGCCGGAACTGGCGCCGGTGACCAGGGCAACCTGTCGGGCGAGGGATATCTGCATGGTCTAGCACCTTGAGTTGAGGGCTTTACCTGCTGACTGGTATGAGGTGCGTGGAGTTCATTTGGGTGAAGCAGTCTTCACGATGGAATGAACGCGCCACCCATGGCGAACACAAAACCTGTGGCGAGGGGATTTATCCCCGCTGGGCTGCACAGCAGCCCCAGAACCTGGCAACGGTGATGTGGCAGACAGTTTGAATGGGGCCGCTTCGCGCCCCAGCGGGGATAAATC
Organism: Pseudomonas sp. N-137; assembly: GCF_034555295.1. NCBI lineage: Bacteria > Pseudomonadati > Pseudomonadota > Gammaproteobacteria > Pseudomonadales > Pseudomonadaceae > Pseudomonas > Pseudomonas sp. N-137. Next base: position 396,418 of record NZ_JAXUDQ010000007.1, on the reverse strand, counting down.
CCCTCGCCACAAAGGCCGCTCGCCTCAAGTCAGCGCTCACCAACCCCGCCCCGAATTCACCCAGAAGTTCACTGACAACGAAGTGGACACCGACTCCACCTGATGGAACCAGCCTTCAGGCAGGAACAGCAGATCCCCGGCCTCCAGCGTCACCCGCAGGAAGGTCACGTCACGGGCGCGGGGGAAGCGCTGGTAGTCCGGCGCGTCCGGGTTGAAATCGCAACCGTCCAGGCCGCCTTGGGGCGCCGTGGACCAGGTGCCGAGGGCTTCTCGGTGATGGGGGGCGGCGAGGGTGAAGATTTTCTGGCCCCAGACCTGGGCGAACAGGTTGTCGGTGTCGTCGCGGTGCAGCGGGGTGAGGGTGCCCTTTGGGCCGATCCAGATGCGTGGCGGGATGAACAGAGACGGGTCGAAATAGGGCGGGTAGTTGATTTGCTCCATCAATTGCGCCGGCAGGATGTTGTTGCCCATGTAGGCCGGCGGTTCACCATCGGCGTCCTTGACCGCCGGGCTGTCCAGAGAAGCAATGAAATCGGCCATGGACGTGGAGCGGAAGTCCCGCTCGGTGGAGAAGGTTTTCTTCACGTAGTCGCCGTGGCGGGTGATGCCTTGCAGCTCGGCAAAATGCACCAGGGATTCTTCGCGACTGAGCTTGAACAACGGCCAGTCCTGCAAGGCATTGCTGATGACCACCGGAATGCCATGGGGCAGGTAGCGCGCTTGAAACGCTTGCACCGACAGCTCGCTGCGCGGGCGACGCTCCACGCTGCGCTGGGTCGGCAGGCTGGCGGTGAGCTTTTCGCTGAAGCGCGGCGGGGTGGGATAACGCTTGTTCATGTCGACCTTTTCCACCGCGCCACTGCCGTGGCGGGCATGCTCGATGATCTGCGGCAACAACGTCGCCAGGCCCATGTTGCCGCCGATCTTCAGGCGTCCGCTGGCAAACAGCTCCTCGACATTGGCCAGGCCGGCCATGATCCCGAGAAAGTCCTTTTCCGCCACTTCAATGGTCACGTCGGGGCTGCTGTGGCGACCGGCCTGGGTGCGGCTGCTGGTTCTGACCTCCGACCAGTAAGCCTGCTGGGGGCCGAACACGAATTGGAAAACACCTTCGATACCAACGGCGCCCGCGTTGGCGAACAGTTTGCCCAGAATGGTTTGCAGGTCCACGGCGGTCACTCTTGTGGGTTTTGGTCTGAGCAGGTAACGAGGGCCGGGACCGGAAATTTAACCCTCGCTGCTTCGTTTAGCGGGTCGCGACCATGAACACACGGGGGAAGGGCAGCAGTACCGTTCCATCGTCCATGGCCGGATAAGCCTGTTCAACGGCGTTGAGATACTGTTGCAGGTATTGCCCGCGTTGCACCTCATCCAGCGGGTCGAGAAACGGCCGCAAGCCGCTGCCCTTGAACCACTCCACCACGCCGGCGGCGCCCCCGGCCAGCGGGTGATGGTAGGTGGTGCGCCACACGTCGACACGGGTGCAATGGGGCTTGAGGATCGAGTAGTACAGGCTGGCATCGGCCACTTCCGTGCGCGTATCGGCGGCTCCGGCCAGTTGGCTGGCCCAGGGCCCATTGGCGGCGATTTCCCGCATCAAGCGGTGGGACGGCTGGTGCAGGGTGTCGGGCATCTGGATCGCCAGGTTGCCACCCTCGGCCAGTTTGCTGACCAGTGACGGCAGCAGGGTTGCGTGGTCGGGCAGCCATTGCAGCACCGCGTTGGCGAAGATCACATCGAAGGGACCGGGTTCGTCCCATTGGCCGATGTCTGCGGTGTCGAAGGCCACTTCGGGCAAGCGCTGACGGGCGGCCTGTATCATGTCGCTGGAACTGTCCAGGCCACGCACCGTTGCCCCGGGAAAGTGCTCCACCAATAATTCTGTGGAATTGCCGGGGCCGCACCCCAGGTCGATCACCGAGCGCGCCTGCCCCGGCGGGATGGCCGCCAGCAGGTCCCGGGCCGGACGGGTGCGTTCCTGTTCAAACGTGACGTATTGCTTGGCAGACCAGGTCATGGCGTTCTCCTTTGCGATGGGGCGAGCCGAGATGCCGCCAGTATAGGGGGCGTGTGAGGCCATGGGGCAGGTACGGCGACACTGACTAATTCAGACTGTCGCCAGTTCGTTATCTTCCATACACAACTGATCGGAGAAAACCGCGGTGACTCAACTGACCTTGCTATGCCTGCCGTATTCCGGCGCCAGCGCCATGGTTTACAGCCGCTGGCGGCGCAAGGTGCCGCAATGGCTGCAGGTGCAGCCGGTTGAGCTGCCAGGGCGCGGGGCGCGTTTCGGCGAGCCGCTGCACACCGACATGGGCCCGTTGGCGATGCAACTGGCCCGGGAACTGCGCCCCACGCTCCAGGCCCCTTATGCGCTGTTCGGCCACAGCCTGGGCGCATTGCTGGCCTGCGAAATCGCCCATGCCTTGCGTGAGCTGGGTTGCCCGGAACCGGTAGCGCTGTTCGCCTCGGGCACCGCAGCGCCGACGATGCGCGCCGATTACGACCGCGGTTTTGCCACACCGAAAACCGATACTGAATTGATCGAACAACTGCGCACCCTCAATGGCACCAGCGAAGAAGTCCTGGCCAATGAAGAATTGATGGCCCTGACCTTGCCTGTGCTGCGGGCGGATTTTCTGCTGTGCGGGCGCTTCCAGCCGCGAACCCGAGCACCGCTCAAATGCCCGGTGCACGTGCTCGGCGGCACCACCGACAAGGCCAGCACCGAGCAACTGATCGGCTGGAGCCGGGAAACCTCCGGCAGCTTTTCGGTGGACATGCTGGCGGGCGGGCACTTTTTTATCCATGAGCACGAGGCCAGGGTGCTGCGCCTGATCAAGGATCAGTTGAGCGTGCATCATCGACGGCATGGGTTGGCAATCAGCGCCTGATGCATTGATTCACAAACAATCTGCTTTTGTGGCGAGGGAGCTTGCTCCCGCTGGGTTGCGAAGCGACCCCTACCAGGCGTCGGTTCTTTTGCGGCCGGGAGCTTCTGCGACTGCTGCGCAGTCGAGCGGGAGCAAGCTCCCTCGCCACGGATTTCCCTCTTTCCTGACCTCTATTCTCAAGCGCTAATTTTTCCGGTCTGCATTCGTTTTATAGGGACGACATGCCTTTGTGCCTTGTGCCCACTGATTCCGGATACCCAGAAATGAATGCTGAAGACGCCTTGAAACTTGCTCGCCGGTTTATCGGGTTGCCCCTGGACAAGCGCCGGATGTTCCTGGCGGCGCTGGACAAGGAGGGCGTCGAGTTCAGCGGTTTCCCCATCCCTCAGGGCGTTGAAGCCGAAGATCGCCAAGCCTTGTCCTACGCCCAGCAGCGCATGTGGTTCCTCTGGCAACTGGAGCCCGGCAGCGCGGCCTACAACCTGCCGGGGGCGGTGCGGCTCAAGGGCGCGTTGAGCCTGACGGCGCTGGAGCAGGCCTTCGCCAGCCTCGTCGCGCGTCACGAAACCCTGCGTACGGTGTTCCAGCGTCAGGCGGACGATAGCCTGTTGCAAGTGCCGACCTGCGCGCCGCTGCTGATCGAGCAACAGGATTTCAGTGCCTTGCCGGCCGCCGAGCGCGAACAGGCGGTGGCCGAGGCGGCGCAGCAACAGTCACTGCTGCCGTTCGATCTGGCGGTCGGGCCGCTGCTGCGGGTCAAGCTGCTCAAGCTCGACGAGCAGGAACACGTGCTGTTGCTGACCTTGCACCACATCGTTTCCGACGGCTGGTCGATGAACGTGCTGATCGACGAATTCATCCGCTGCTATGACGCCCATGAGGCGGGGCAGTCGCCGCAACTCGCGCCGCTGCCGATCCAGTACAGCGATTACGCCCTGTGGCAGCGCCGCTGGCTCGAAGCGGGCGAGCAGGCGCGGCAACTCGAGTATTGGCAGGCGCAACTGGGCAGCGAGCATCCGGTGCTCGAACTGCCGACCGATCACTCGCGCCCGGCCATGCCGAGCTATCGCGGCAGCCGTCATGAGTTTGCCATCGATGCCGCTTTGGCGGAGCACCTGCGCAGCACCGCCCAGCAGCATGGCATCACGCTGTTCATGCTGTTGCTCGGCGCGTTCAACGTGCTGTTGCATCGCTACAGCGGCCAGTCCGATATCCGCGTCGGTGTGCCGATCGCCAACCGCAATCGCGATGAAATCGAAGGCCTGATCGGCTTCTTCGTCAACACCCAGGTGCTGCGCACCGAACTGGACGGGCAGACGCGGGTTGCCGATTTGCTGCGCGCAGTCAAAGAGACCGCGCTCGGTGCCCAGGCCCATCAGGACCTGCCATTCGAGCGTCTGGTCGAAGCCCTGAAGCTGGAACGCAGTCTCAGCCATACGCCGCTGTTCCAGGTGATGTACAACCATCAGCCGCACGTAGCCGACCTCACCACGGTCAGCACCGCGTCCGGGCTGGAACTCGGCATGCTCGACTGGCAGGGTCGCACCACCCAGTTCGACCTGACCCTGGACACCTACGAAAAGGCCGGCAAGCTGCACGCCGCGCTGACGTACGCCAACGACCTGTTCGAAGCGCCAACCATCGTGCGCATGGCCCGGCATTGGTTGCGTTTGCTGGCGGCGATGGTCGCCGATCCGTCGCAACGCATCGGCGAATTGCCGCTGCTCGACGCCGATGAGCACAAAACCCTGGTGCACGGTGGCAATGCCACGGCCCAGCGCTATCCGACCGACCGCTGCATGCATCACCTGATTGAAGCCCAGGTGGCGCGCACCCCGGATGCACCGGCGTTGTTGTTTGGCGAACAAAGCCTGAGCTACGCGCAACTGGATGCCCGCGCCAACCGCCTGGCCCATCTGCTGCGTGAGCGCGGTGTGCGGCCGGACACGCTGGTGGGGATCTGCGTCGAGCGTTCGGTGGAAATGGTGGTCGGTCTGCTGGCGATCCATAAAGCCGGCGGCGCCTATGTGCCGCTGGATCCGGAGTACCCGCAGGATCGCCTGGCCTACATGATCGAAGACAGCGGCATCGCCTTGCTGCTGACCCAGCGCTCGCTGGCGGCGGAGCTGCCAACCAATGGCGTCAGCGTGATTCTGCTCGATCAGCCGAGTGGCTGGCTCGACGGTTACAGCGAGCGTCGCCCCGAGGTGACAGTTGATCCGTTGAGTCTGGCCTATGTGATCTACACCTCCGGTTCCACTGGCAGACCCAAGGGCGCGGGCAACAGTCACGCGGCCCTGGTCAACCGTGTGTGCTGGATGCAGCAGGCTTACGGTCTGGATGACAGCGATGCGGTGTTGCAAAAAACGCCGTTCAGCTTCGACGTGTCGGTGTGGGAATTCTTCTGGCCGCTGATGGCCGGTGCGTGTCTGGTGGTGGCCGCGCCGGGTGCGCACCGCGACCCACTGCAATTGATCGATATCATCAACCGTTACCGCATCAGCACGCTGCACTTCGTGCCGTCGATGCTGCAGGCGTTTATCCATGAGCCGGGCGTGCAAACCTGTGAAGGGCTAAGGCGCATCGTCTGCAGCGGCGAAGCCTTGCCGCTGGATGCGCAGAAACAGGTCTTCGCCAAACTGCCGAACGCCAGCCTCTACAACCTGTACGGGCCGACCGAAGCGGCCATCGACGTGACCCACTGGACATGCGTCGACGAAGGTGCCGATTGCGTGCCGATCGGTCGGCCGATCGCCAACCTGCGCACTCACGTGCTCGACGCGCAATTGGCGCCGGTGCCGTACGGCGTGCCTGGCGAGTTGTACCTGGGCGGGGCGGGGCTGGCGCGCAGTTATCACCAGCGCCCGGCGCTGACCGCCGAGCGTTTTGTACCGTGCCCCTTCCATGACGGCGCGCGCCTGTACCGCACCGGCGACCGGGTGCGCCAGCGTGCCGACGGGGTGATCGAATACCTTGGCCGCCTCGACCATCAGGTCAAGCTGCGTGGCCTGCGCATTGAGCTGGGCGAAATCGAAACCCGCCTGATGCAGCACCCGCTGGTGCGCGAGGCGGTGGTGTTGGTGCAGGACGGCAAGCATCTGGTGGGTTATCTGGTGCTGGAAAACACCCACCCGCACGAGCAGTGGCAGCAGGACGTCAAAGCGTGGCTGCTGGGCAGTCTGCCGGAATACATGGTGCCGACCTACCTGATGCCGTTGGCCGGATTACCGGTCACCGCCAACGGCAAACTGGACCGCAAGGCCCTGCCGCAACCGGATGTGGCGCCGCAGCAGGCGTTCGTCGCGCCGCAGGATGCGCTGCAGATCGCGCTGGCTGAAATATGGCAGGACGTACTCGGGCTGGAGCGGGTCGGCCTCGAAGACAATTTCTTCGAGCTGGGCGGTGATTCGATCATCTCCATTCAAGTGGTGAGCCGTGCGCGGCAGGTCGGTATCGGCATCAATCCGCGTGATCTGTTCCAGTACCAGACCGTGCGCAGCCTGGCCCTGGTCGCCAGCCTCGACCATCACAGTGCGGTGGATCAGGGGCCCATCACCGGCGCGGCTCTCCTCGGGCCGATCCAGCAGCAGTTTTTCTCGCGGCCGATGAACGCCCGTGAGCACTGGAACCAGTCGCTGCTGCTGACCGCTCGCGAGCCCTTGAATGGGCAATGGCTCGATGCGGCGCTGACCTGCGTGATCAATCATCACGATGCCCTGCGCCTGCGCTTTGTGCCAGGCGCAGACGGCTGGCAGCAGAGCCACGGACCGCTGCGGCAAAGCGCTGATCTGTGGCTGCGCGATGCCCAATCCGCCGAGCAATTGCATGCGCTGTGCGACGAGGCGCAGCGCAGCCTCTCCCTGCAAGAAGGGCCGCTGTTGCGCGCCATGTTGGTGAATCTGGCCGATGGCAGTCAGCGGCTGGCGCTGGTCATCCATCACCTGGTGGTAGACGGTGTGTCGTGGCGGGTGTTGCTGGAAGATTTGCAGCAGGCTTACGAGCAACTGGCGGCGGGTGGCGGCGTGACCTTGCCAGCCAAGACCAGTGCGTTCCAGAACTGGACCGCGCGTCTGAACGCCGAAGCGTCGCGCTTCGACGATCAGTTGGCCTATTGGAAAGCCCAGCATCAGGACGCGCTGGACCTGCCGTGCGATCGTCCCCAGGGCAGCCTGGAAAATGCCCACGGCGCGAAGATCGAATGGCGTCTGGATGCCGAACTGACCCGACAATTGCTGCAACGGGCGCCTGCCGCGTATCGCACCCAGGTCAACGATCTGCTGCTGACCGCGCTGGCCCGCACCATCCGTCACTGGAGTGGGCAGCCGGACACGCTGATCGAACTGGAAGGTCATGGCCGTGAAGCGCTGTTCGATGACATCGACCTGACCCGGACGGTGGGTTGGTTCACCAGCCTGTTCGCGGTGAAACTGACGGCCAGCGACGATCTCGGTGGGTCGATCAAGGCGATCAAGGAACACCTGCGCGGCGTCCCGGACAAAGGCCTGGGTTATGGCGTGCTGCGTCATTTGGCGGCACCTTCGGTGCGCGCCGAACTGGCGGACCTGGCGCCACCGCGCATCACGTTCAACTATCTCGGCCAGTTCGACCGGCAGTTCGATGAGGCGGCGTTGTTCGTGCCCTCCAGCGAAGGCAGTGGCGTCGCCCAGGACCCGACGGCACCCCTGGCCAACTGGCTGACCGTGGAAGGTCAGGTCTATGGCGGCGAACTGGCGATGAGCTGGGGTTTCAGCCGTGAGATGTTCGACCGCGCGACCGTGCAGCAACTGGTCGATCGATACGCCATTGAGCTCAAGGCACTGATCGAGCATTGCGCCAACCTGGTCACGCCGCAAGCCACACCGTCGGATTTCCCGATGGCGCCTGTCACTCAGGCGCAACTCGACGGGCTGCCGGTGCCGGCCGGCCAGCTCGACGATCTCTATCCACTGTCGCCGATGCAACAGGGGCTGTTGTTCCACACCCTCTACGAGCAGGCCGCCGGCGAGTACGTCAACCAGTTGCGGGTGGACGTGCAAGGCCTGGACACCGAACGTTTCCGCGCCGCTTGGCAAGCCACCGTCGATGCGCAGGACATCTTGCGCAGCGGCTTCGTCTGGCAGGGGCAATTGCAGCAGCCGCTGCAGATCGTCCACAAAAAGGTGCAACTGCCGTTCACGGTGCTGGACTGGCGCGAGCATAGCGATCCGTCGCAGGCCCTTGCCGCGCTGGCCGATAGCGAGCGCGCGCAAGGTTTCGATCTGAGCCAGGCGCCGCTGTTGCGCCTGGTGCTGGTGCAGACCGGCGCCGGGCAATGGCATTTGATCTACACCTATCACCACATCTTGATGGACGGCTGGAGCAATTCGCAGCTGCTCGGTGAGGTGATGCAACGCTACAGCGGCCGCACGTCGGCCAGCGCCATCGGGCGCTATCGCGATTACATCGCCTGGCTGCAACGTCAGGACGGGCAATTGAGCGAGGCGTTCTGGAGCGCTCAACTGGCGACTTTGGAGGAGCCGACCCGCTTGGCGCGAGTGATGTCCGCCAGCGAAATCCACAGCGGTCATGGCGATCACTTCCAGACCCTGGATGTCCCGCGCACCCAGGCCCTGGAACAGTTTGCCCGCCAGCAGAAAGTCACCCTCAATACCCTGGTGCAAGCGGCGTGGCTGTTGTTGCTGCAACGCTATACCGGTCACGACTGTGTGGCCTTTGGTGCCACTGTGGCCGGGCGTCCGGCGGACTTGCCGGGCATCGAGCAACAGGTCGGCCTGTTCATCAACACGTTGCCGGTGATCGCCGCGCCGCGCCCGGATCAGTCGGTCGGCGCCTGGCTGCAAGCGGTGCAGGCGCAGAACCTCAGCCTGCGCGATTTCGAGCACACGCCGTTGGCCGACATCCAGCGCTGGGCCGGGCAGGGCGGCGAAGCGCTGTTCGACAACATCCTGGTGTTTGAAAACTACCCCATCGCTCAGGCCCTGCAAGAAGGCGCCGGGCAGGGCGTGGTGTTCGGTGAGGTCACTCACCAGGAGCAAACCCATTACCCGTTGAGTGTTGCGGTGACCATTGGCCAGAGCCTGGCGCTGCACTACAGCTTCGACCGGGCGCATTTCAGCCCGGCGGCCATCGCCGGCATCAGCGAGCACTTGTTGCAACTGCTGGAACGCTTCGCCGAATCGGCGCTGCGCAACCTGGGGGAAATCGCCTTGGCCGGCGCCCAGGAGCAGGCTCGGCAACAGGCGGCCAACCATCCGCAGCCATACCCGACCGACATTGCCGTACACCAGCGCATCGCCCATCTGGCAGCGCTAAACCCGCACAGCACGGCGGTGATCTTTGACGGTCAGCGTTTCAGTTATGGCGACATCGAGCGGCGGGCGAACCAATTAGCCCACGCACTGATGGCCCATGGTGTGGGCCCGGAAACCCGGGTCGGCGTGGCCTTGCCGCGCAGCGAAGGAGTGATTGTCGCGCTGCTGGCGGTGCTCAAGGCCGGCGGTGCTTATGTGCCGCTGGACACCGGCTATCCCCGTGAACGCCTGGCGTACCTGATCGAGGATTCAGGGCTGGCGTTGTTGCTCACCGACTCCCGGGTGTCGGCGCAGTTGCCGTTGGAAGGCGCCGCCCAGGTGCTGGAGCTCGATCGCCTGGACCTGAGCCTGCAACCGGTGAGCGCACCGTCCGTCCAGATCGACCCGCAAAACCTCGCCTATGTGATCTACACCTCCGGTTCCACCGGAAATCCCAAGGGTGTGAGTGTGGCCCATGGTCCGCTGGCGATGCACTGCCAGGCCATCGGCGAGCGCTATGAAATGCACAGCAGCGATTGCGAATTCCATTTCATGTCCTTCGCTTTCGACGGTGCCCATGAGCGCTGGCTCACCAGCCTGACCCACGGTGCCTCCTTGCTGATTCGCGATGACAGCCTGTGGACCCCGGAACAAACCTACAACGCCCTGCGCGAGCACGCTGTGACGGTGGTGGCGTTCCCGCCGGTGTACCTGCAACAACTGGCCGAACACGCCGAGCGCGAAGGCAACCCGCCGAAGGTGCGGATCTATTGCTTTGGTGGCGATGCGGTGGCCAACGCCAGTTTCGAACGGGTCAAGCGCGCCCTGAATCCAGATTTCATCATCAACGGCTACGGCCCGACCGAAACCGTGGTCACGCCGCTGATCTGGAAAGCGGGTCGTGATGAGGTGTGCGGCGCCGCGTATGCGCCCATCGGCAGCCGCATCGGCGACCGCAGCGCCTACGTGCTGGACGCCGACCTGAACCTGCTGCCCCAAGGCATGGCCGGCGAGCTGTACCTGGGTGGCAGCGGTCTGGCTCGTGGTTACCTCAACCGTCCAGGCTTGACGGCCGAGCGGTTTGTCGCCGACCCGTTCAGTGCTGGTGGTGGCTTGCTGTACCGCACCGGCGACCTGGTGCGCCAGCGCGCCGACGGCACGTTCGATTACCTGGACCGCATCGACAACCAGGTGAAGATTCGTGGTTTCCGTATCGAACTGGGAGAAGTCGAAGCCAGCCTGCAAGCCCTCGAGGGCGTGCGTGAAGCGGTGGTGGTCGCCCAGGAAGGCAGCGCCGGCAGCGGCAAGCGTCTGGTGGCCTATGTGGTGGCCGATGAATCAATGGCTCTGCGTGCCGATTTCACCGAGCACCTGCGCGACCAACTCAAGGCCACCCTGCCGGCGCACATGGTTCCGGCCTATCTGCTGCTGCTCGAACGCCTGCCACTGACCCCCAACGGCAAGCTCGACCGCAAGAACCTGCCCAAGCCTGACGTCAGTCAATTGCAGCAACGCTACGTGGCACCGCGCAGCACCCTGGAGCAGCAACTGGCGTCCATCTGGCAGGACGTGCTCAAGCTCGGGCAAGTCGGCCTGCGGGATAACTTCTTCGAACTGGGGGGCGATTCCATCGTCTCGATCCAGGTGGTCAGCCGCGCCCGTCAGGCCGGTATTCACTTCACCCCCAAAGACTTGTTCCAGCACCAGACCATCGAAGCGTTGGCGGTGGTGGCGCGTTCGGGTGAAACCACGCACGTCATCGATCAAGGGCCGGTGAGCGGTACGCTGACCCTGTTGCCGGTGCAACGGCTGTTCTTCGGGCAGGCGATCCCTGAGCGTCAGCACTGGAACCAGGCGGTGATGCTCAAACCCACGCACGCCCTGGATGCCCGCGTGCTGGCGCAAGCCTTGAGCGCGCTGGTGGTGCACCACGATGGCCTGCGCTTGAGCTTCAGCGAACGCAGCGAGGGCTGGCAGGCCAGTTACCGGTCCCCGGCCAACCACTGCGCAGAGCTGCTTTGGGCGGTGGACGTGCCTGACGCCCAGGCGCTGGAAAACATTGCCAACCGCGCGCAACGCAGCCTGGACCTGCAAGACGGGCCGCTGCTGCGGGCGGTGCTGGCGACGTTGGCCGATGGCAGTCAGCGGCTGTTGCTGGTGATCCATCACCTGGTGGTGGATGGCGTGTCGTGGCGGATTCTGTTCGACGATCTGCAAAGCGCCTACCGGCAACTGGCCGACGGCGGGATGCTGCAGTTGCCGGCGAAAACCACCTCGGCACAGGTCTGGGCCGAACGTTTGCAAGGTTATGCCCGCAGCGCGTCGTTGCAGGAAGAACTGGCCTACTGGCAGACCCGGCTGGAGGGTGTCGATGGGCGGTTGCCGATGGACAATCCCCAGGGCGGCCAGCACAACCACCTCGCGCTGACGGTACGCACCCGGCTCGATGCTCCATTGACTCGCCAATTGCTGCAAGACGCGCCCAAGGCCTATCGCACCCAGGTCAATGATCTGCTGCTCACCGCTTTGGCCCGGGTCATGGTGCGCTGGACCGGCACCGACAGCGCGTTGATCCAGCTCGAAGGCCATGGCCGCGAAGCGTTGTTCGATGACGTGGACCTGACCCGCACCGTTGGTTGGTTCACCAGCCTGTACCCGGCCAGACTGACGCCGTCGATGGACCTGGGGAGCTCTCTCAAGCAGATCAAGGAGCAGTTGCGCTCGATCCCCAACAAAGGCCTGGGTTTCGGTGCCTTGGCTCATCTGGCGGATAACCCGACGCAGGCGATCCTTGCCCGGCTGCCGGTACCGCAGCTGACCTTCAATTACCTGGGGCAGTTCGATGCCAGCTTCAGCGAAGCGCAAGGTGCCTTGTTCGTGCCGGCCAGCGAAGGCGCCGGCGATGAATTGAACGCCCAGGCTCCGCTGTCCAACGTCCTGGCGCTGAACGGCCAAGTGTTTGGCGGCGAACTGAACCTGGGCTGGACCTTCAGCCGCGAGCAGTTCAACGAAGCCACCGTCCAGGCCCTGGCCGACGATTACGCCCGCGAGCTGCAAGGCTTGATCGAACATTGCTGCCACGGCGAGCATGGCGGCGTGACGCCGTCGGACTTCCCCCTGGCCCGCCTGAACCAGCAGCAACTCGATGATTTGCCGGTGGCGACGGCGCAGATCGCCGACCTGTATCCACTGTCGCCGATGCAACAAGGGATGCTGTTCCATAGCGTCTACGGCGACGCCACGGGCGACTACATCAACCAATTGCGCCTGGACGTTGAAGGCCTGGAGCCGCAACGTTTCCGTCAAGCCTGGCAGGCGGCGGTGGACGCCCATGACATCCTGCGCACACGGTTTGTCTGGCAGGGTGACCTGCCAGATCCGGTGCAGATCGTCAGCAAGCAATTGGACTTGCCTTACCGCTTGCATGATTTGCGGGACGATGCGCAGCGCGATGAAACCTTGCAGGCCCTGGCCGAAGCCGAGCGTCGGCAGCTGGACCTGAGCGCGCCGGCCCTGTTGCGACTGCTGATCGTGCGGCTCGATGAGCAGCGCTATCAGTTGATCTACACCCATCATCACATCCTGATGGACGGCTGGAGCAATTCCCAGTTGCTGGGGGAAGTGTTGCAGCGCTACAGCGGCCAGAGCGTCTCGGTTCACGGCAGTCGTTACCGCGACTACATCGCCTGGCTGCAACGCCAGGATGGCGCCGCCAGCGAAGCGTTCTGGAAGCCTGCGCTGCAACGTTTGGAGGCCCCGACGCGGCTGGCCGATGCCATTGCGCAGTCCGGGGAGGCCGCCACGGGCTACGGCGATCACGTGCAGGTCCTGGACGAGACGCTGACCCGCCGTCTGGAAGCTTTCGCCCGTACCTCGAAAGTCACCGTCAACACGCTGGTGCAGGCCGCGTGGCTGCTGCTGTTGCAGCGTTACACCGGCAAAGACACCGTGGCCTTCGGCGCGACGGTGGCCGGTCGTCCGGCGGACTTGCCCGGCATCGAGCAGCAGATCGGCCTATTCATCAACACCCTGCCGGTGATCGCCAGCCCTCGGGCCGAGCAGTCCCTGGACAGTTGGCTGCAAGCGCTACAAGCACAGAACCTGGCGCTGCGCGAGTTCGAGCACACCGCGTTGCTGGACATCCAGCGCTGGGCCGGGCAGGGCGGTGAAGCGCTGTTCGACAGTTTGCTGGTGTTCGAAAACTATCCGATTGCCCAGGCCCTGGAGCAAGGCGCGCCGGATGGCCTGCGCTTTGGTCCGGCGGCCACCCAAGAGCAGACCAACTACCCGTTGACGCTGTTGGTGGGCCTGGATCGGCAACTGTCGGTGCACATGAGCTACCAGCGGGCCAGTTTCGAACCCGCCACAGTGACGCGACTGGCGACCCATCTGGCTCAGTTGCTGGGCCAGATGACCGCCCAAGGCGAGCGTTGCCTGGGTGAACTGTCGATGCTGGAGTTCGATGAGCATCAGCGCCTGACCCATGATTGGAACCCGGTTGATGCGCCGTTCGAGCAAAACCTGTGCATTCACCAGATGATTGCTCGCCAGGCCGAGGCTACACCGGATGCCCTGGCGGTGACCTTCGCCAATACCCGATTGAGCTACAGCGAAGTCGATGGCCGCGCCAATCGCCTGGCCCACAAACTCATCGAAATGGGCGTGGGCCCGGAAGTGCGCGTGGGCGTGGCGATGCCGCGCTCCGAGCACCTGCTGATCGCCTTGCTGGCGGTGCTCAAGGCCGGCGGCGCCTACGTGCCGCTGGACCCGGATTACCCGGCCGAGCGCGTGGCCTACATGCTCGACGACAGCCGCGCCAAAGTGCTGCTGACCGAACAGACGGTAGTGGCAACGCTGAGCGTGCCGGCCGAAACCGCTGTGCTCATGCTGGATCAGCTCGACCTGGCGGACTACCCATTGAGCGCACCGCGCACAACCGTGACGCCCGACAACCTCGCCTACGTGATCTACACCTCCGGTTCCACCGGCCAGCCCAAGGGCGTGGCGATTGCCCATCGCAACGTGCTGGCGCTGATCGACTGGTCCAGATCGGTCTACAGCCGCGATGACATCCAGGGCGTGCTCGCTTCGACTTCAGTGTGCTTCGACTTGTCGGTGTGGGAGCTGTTCGTGACCCTGGCCAACGGCGGTTCGCTGATCATCGCCCGCAACGCCCTGGAGCTGCCGCAGCTGCCGGCCCGCGATCAAGTACGGCTGATCAACAGCGTGCCCTCGGCCATTGCCGCGTTGCAGCGCAGCGGCGAGATTCCGGCCAGCGTGCGCATCATCAACCTGGCCGGGGAACCGCTGAAGCAAAGCCTGGTGGATGCGCTGTATCAGCACCCCATCGGTGGGAGCGAGCCAGTGGAAGCAAAACCAGTAGGAACAGAGCCTGTGGGAGCAAAGCTTGCTCGCGATAGCATCCTATCGGCTGGCCCATGTGTAACTGACCCACCGCCATCGCGAGCAAGCTTTGCTCCCACAGACTGTGCTTCCACAGGAGTGCTCCCACAAGGGATTGAGCACGTCTACGACCTTTACGGCCCCTCGGAAGACACCACCTATTCCACCTGGACCCGCCGCACTGCCGGCGGCACGGCGAACATCGGCCGGCCCGTAAAGCACACCGCCAGCTACCTGCTCGACGCCAACCTGCAAGCGGTGCCCCAGGGCGTTTCAGCCGAGCTGTACCTGAGCGGCGCGGGCATCACCCGTGGCTACCTCGGCCGCGCAGCGATGACCGCCGAGAAGTACGTACCCAACCCGTTTTCCACAACCGGCGAACGTCTGTACCGCACGGGTGACTTGAGCCGTTATCGCGCCGATGGCGTGCTCGAGTATCAGGGCCGCATCGACCATCAGGTGAAGATCCGCGGCTTCCGCATCGAGTTGGGAGAAATCGAAGCACGGCTGCTGCAACAGCCCCAGGTGCGTGAGGTGGCGGTGCTGGCCCAGGACGTGTCGGGCGGCCAGCAACTGGTGGCCTACGTGGTCGCTCCGTCCCTGAATCTGGATGACACCGAGGAGCAACGCGCACTGCGCGATGAACTCAAGGCCAGGCTCAAGGAGCACCTGCCCGACTACATGATCCCGACCCATCTGCTGTTCCTCGAGCAATTGCCGCTGACCCCCAACGGCAAGCTCGACCGCAAGGCCCTGCCGGCTGTGGACACTGGCTGGTTGCAGGCCGGTTATGTCGCTCCGGTCACTGAGCTTGAGCAGCAGGTCGCGGCGATCTGGGCACAGGTGCTCACGGTGCAGCGCGTGGGCCTGAACGATCACTTTTTCGAGCTGGGCGGCCATTCGCTGCTGGCGGTCAATGTCGTCTCGCGCATGGCGCTCGAACTGGGGCTGACCCTGACCCCGCAACTGCTTTTCCAGCACCCCGTCCTGAGGGATTTTGTCGCGCAACTGGACACCGGGGATGCGCCAATCAATGAACAGAAACTCAGCAAGCTGCAAGCCCTGCTTGATGAAATGGAGGAAGTCTGATGGACAAGAGTGTTGCTTTGACGATTGCCAAGCGCTTTATCACTCTGCCGCTGGACAAACGTAAGCTGTACCTGGAGAAAATGCTCGAAGAGGGCGTCTCGCCGGCCAATCTGCCGATTCCCCAGGTCCGTCTCGGGTTCGAACACATCCCGCTCTCCTACGCCCAGGAACGTCAATGGTTCCTCTGGCAAATGGATCCCCACAGCTCGGCTTACCACATCCCCAGTGCCCTGCGCCTCAAAGGGCAGTTGGACGTGCCGGCCCTGGAGCGCAGTTTCAACGCACTGCTCGAGCGCCACGAAAGCTTGCGCACCACCTTCGGCGAGAACAGCGAGCAATCCGTGCAGGTTATCCACCAGCATATGTCCCTGGGCATCGCCGTGCAGGCCTTGCCCGCCGCTCCGTCGGCCAGCCAGGACGACGCCATCAAGGCGTTCGTCGAGGCTGAAACCGCACGCCCGTTCGATTTGCGCCAGGGGCCGTTGCTGCGGGTTTCGCTGTTGAAAATCGCCGAGGACGACCACGTGCTGGCGCTGATCCAGCACCACATCATTGCCGATGGCTGGTCGATGCAGGTGCTGGTGGATGAGTTGGTGCGTCACTACGCGGCCGACACCGCCAGCCAGCCGTTGGCGTTGCCAGCGCTGAGCGTGCAATACGCCGACTATGCGATCTGGCAGCGTCACTGGCTCGAGGCCGGTGAGCGTGAGCGGCAGTTGGCCTATTGGGTGCAGACCCTGGGCGACGAACAACCGGTATTGGAGTTGCCCCTCGATCATCCGCGTCCGCCCGTGCAGAGTTTTCGCGGTGCGCGCCTGGACCTGAACCTGCCGCCGGAACTGGGCGCGGCGCTCAAACAGTTGGCCCAGCGCGAAGGCGCCAGTCTGTTCATGGTCTTGCTGGCCTCGTTCCAGGCCTTGCTGCATCGCTACAGCGGCCAGCCGCAGATCCGCGTCGGCGTGCCGGTGGCTAACCGCAATCGGGTCGAGACCGAGGGCCTGATCGGCTTTTTCGTCAACACTCAGGTGCTCAACGCCCATGTGGATGGACAACTGCCGTTCGACCGCTTGCTCGCGCAGGTCAAGCAGTCGGCCATGGCGGCCCAGGCTCATCAGGACTTGCCGTTCGAGCAGTTGATCGAGGCCCTGCAACCTGAACGCAGCCTCAGCCACAGTCCGATCTTCCAGGTCATGTTCAACCACCAGACCGCCAGCGACACCCAGGATCGGCAACTGCAACTGCCGCACTTGAGCGTCGAAGACCTGGTGTGGGAAGGGCGCACCGCCCAGTTCGATCTGACCCTGGGCACTTATGAAACCGGGCAGGGTGTCGCGGCGGAGCTGACTTATGCCACCGACCTGTTCGAACCCCACACCATCGAACGCCTGGCCCGCCACTGGCAGAACCTGTTGCAGGGCATCGTCGATGCGCCGCAGCAGCGCATCGGTGAGTTGCCGCTGCTCGACACCGCCCAGCAGCGCCGCACACAGCAAGACTGGCACCGCGTGGTCGACCATGGCAGCGATGCCCTGTGCGTGCACCAGCGCATCGCCGAACAGGCGCGGATAACGCCAGATGCACTGGCGCTGATCATTGATGGACAGGCCCTGAGCTACGGACAACTGGATACCCGCGCCAACCAACTCGCCCAGCGCTTGATCGGCCTGGGCGTGACGCCGGACCAGCCGGTGGGCATCGCGGTGCAGCGCAGCGCCGAGATGCTTGTCGGCCTGCTGGCGATTCTCAAGGCCGGCGGCGCTTATGTGCCGCTGGACCCAGCGTACCCCGAGGATCGCCTGGCCTACATGATCCAGGACAGCGGCATCGAGTTGCTGCTGACCCAGGCCCGCTTGCAGGCTCAACTGCCGATCCCGGCGACCCTGCGCACCCTGTTGCTGGACCAGCCGGACGCCGCGTGGCAGGCCGCACCGTCCACATGCCCGGCGGTGCCATTGACCACCGAGCACCTGGCCTACGTCATCTACACCTCCGGGTCCACCGGTAAACCCAAGGGCGTCATGGTCCGCCATGGCGCGCTGAGCAACTTCGTCACCAGCATGATCGCCCGGCCAGGCATCACGGCCAGCGATCGCATGCTGTCGCTGACGACGTTTTCCTTCGACATTTTTGGCCTGGAAATCTACGGGCCGTTGTCGGCCGGGGCCAGCGTGGTGCTGACCGGCCAGGACGTGCATCAGGATCCACAAGCGGTGCTGGCGCTGATCGAGCGTCACGATGTGAGCGTGCTGCAAGCCACACCTTCGAGCTGGCGCATGTTGCTGGATCATGAGCACTCGGCGGTGCTGGCCGGTCGCACGTTCCTCTGCGGCGGCGAGGCGTTGCCCCTGGAGTTGGCGCAACGACTGCTGGCGCTTTCGCCGAAGGTCTGGAATCTCTATGGCCCGACCGAAACCACGATCTGGTCGGCGGTGCATCCGCTGAGTCTGGAAAACAGCCGTCCGTTCCTGGGCAAGCCGCTGGACAACACCGCCCTGTACATCGTAGGCAGTGACCTGACGCTCAACCCTCCGGGCGCCCCGGGTGAGTTGCTGATCGGCGGCGACGGGCTGGCCCGCGGCTACTTTCAACGTCCGGCGTTGACCGCCGAACGGTTTGTGCCGGACCCGTTCTCCACCTGTGGCGAGCGGCTGTACCGCACCGGCGACCTGACCCGTTATCGGGCCGAAGGCGTGGTCGAGTACATCGGACGCATCGACCATCAGGTCAAGATTCGCGGCTTGCGTATCGAGCTGGGTGAAATCGAAGCCGCATTGCTGGCCCAGGACACTGTGCGGGAAACCGTGGTGGTGGCCCATGAGGCCCCGACCGGTGCGCAACTGGTGGGTTACGTGGTGCCCGCGATCGGTGAAGCAGCGGACGAGGCTTCGTTACGCGCTTCGCTCAAGGCCGCGCTCAAGGCGCAATTGCCCGAGTACATGGTTCCGGCGCACCTGGTGTTCCTGGCACAACTGCCGCTGACGCCCAATGGCAAGGTCGATCGCAAGGCGTTGCCGGCGCCCGATGTGGGCGATGTGCAGCGGCTTTTCGTGGCGCCCCGCAGTCAGCGTGAGCAACAGGTGGCGGCGATCTGGCAGGAGGTGCTCAAGCTTGAGCGGGTAGGGCTGGAGGACAACTTCTTCGAATTGGGCGGGCACTCGCTGCTGGTCACCCAGGTGGTGTCTCGGGTCCGTCGAACGTTGGCTATCGAAGTGCCGCTGCGCAGCCTGTTCGAACACAGCACATTGCAGGACTTCGTCAATGCCCTCGACGCCGGCCAAGGCGAACTGGCGCCTGCGATGGTGCCGGTGTCGCGTGACGCACCGCTGCCGCTGTCGTTTGCCCAGGAACGCCAGTGGTTCCTGTGGAAAATGGACCCCGACAGTGCCGCCTACAATATTCCGACCGCGCTGCGGATGCACGGTGCGCTGGACAAAATCGCCCTGCGCCAGAGTTTTGAAGCGCTACTGCAACGTCACGAAAGCCTGCGCACAGCGTTCGTGGAGGACGATGGCCACACCTGCCAGGTGATTCGTCCGCAGGGGCAGGTCCACTTCGTCGAGCAACGCCTGGCAGTGGCTGACGAGGCCAGTATTCAGGCGTTCCTCGAGCAGCAGACGCAACGCCCGTTCGATCTGCTGAGCGAGGCGCTGTTGCGCGTGGCGCTGCTGGAGTTGAGCGAGCAGGAGCACATTCTGGTCCTGACCGTGCATCACATCGTTGCCGACGCCTGGTCGTTGCAGGTGATGGTCGACGACCTGATGAGTCTGTATTCGGCGTTCATTCAGGAACAGCCTGCGCAGTTGCCGCCTCTGGCGGTGCAATACGCCGACTATGCCGTCTGGCAGCGGCAATGGATGGCCGCCGGCGAACGGGAGCGACAACTGGCCTACTGGACCGGGCAACTGGGCAGCGAGCAACCGCTGTTGGAGCTGCCCACGGACCATCCGCGCCCGGCGCAGCAAAGCCTGCGCGGCGCGCGTTTGCCGATTGTGCTGGATCGCTCGCTGAGCGACGCTCTCAAAGCCCTGGCCCGACGGGAAAACGTCACGCTGTTCGTGCTGTTGCTCGGTTCTTTCCAGGCGCTGCTACATCGCTACAGCGGTCAGGCCGACATCCGCGTCGGGGTGCCGATTGCCAACCGTTATCGCCTGGAAACCGAGCGGTTGATCGGTTTCTTCGTCAATACCCAAGTGCTGCGGGCCGAATTCCACCGTGATCTGACCGGCGCGGATTTGCTGCAACAACTCAAGCAGACAGCCATGGCGGCGCAGATGCATCAGGACCTGCCGTTCGAGCAATTGGTCGATGCCTTGCAACCGCAGCGCAACCTGAGCCACAGCCCGTTGTTCCAGGCCATGTTCAACCACCGCAACGAAACCGGTGCGGCACTGGCCAATGCCTTGCCGGGCCTGGCGGTCGAACCGCTTGGCTGGGAACAGCGCACCGCACAATTCGACCTGAGCCTGGATACCAGTGAGAGCCCGCAAGGCCTGCACGCCGCCCTGACCTACGCCACGGATCTGTTTGAGCCGGCCACCATCGAGCGCATGGGCCGGCATTGGCTCAACCTGTTGCAAGGCCTGGTGCAGGACCTGCATCGGCCCGTTGCGCAGTGGGCGCTACTGGACGCTGACGAACGGCGGCGGATGCTGCTCGACTGGAACGCGACGACGGCGCAATACCCCCTCGATCGCAGTGTGCATGGGTTGATCGAAGAACAGGTGCGGCGAACCCCGGACGCCCCGGCGCTGGTTTTCGGCGAGCAACGCCTGACGTATGCCCAGCTCAATGCTCGGGCCAATTGCTTGGCTCACCGGCTGATCGAGCAGGGTGTCGGTCCGGATGTGCTGGTGGGCATTGCCGTGGAGCGTTCCGTGGAAATGGTGCTGGGGCTGTTGGCGATTCTCAAGGCCGGCGGTGCCTACGTGCCCCTGGACCCGGAATATCCACGGGAGCGCCTGGCCTATATGTTCGAAGACAGCGGTATCGGTTTGCTGCTGACCCAGAGCCACTTGCTCGAACAATTGCCGATCCCGCCGGGGCTGCGCAGCCTGGTGCTGGATCTGCCCGATGACGGGCTGCAAGCAGGCCGCGACGCCAATCCGCACGTCAGACTCGACGGCGAAAACCTGGCGTATGTGATCTACACCTCGGGTTCCACCGGCAAGCCCAAGGGCGCGGGTAATCGTCATTCGGCGTTGGTCAATCGGCTGTGCTGGATGCAGGACGCGTATCGGCTGGAGGCGGACGACAGCGTGCTGCAAAAAACGCCGTTCAGTTTCGACGTGTCGGTCTGGGAGTTTTTCTGGCCGCTGCTGACCGGCTCGACACTGGTGGTGGCCGCGCCGGGCGCTCATCGCGACCCGACACAACTGATCGAACTGATCACCGCGCAGCGCATCACCACGCTGCACTTCGTGCCGTCGATGTTGCAGGCTTTCCTGCAAGACCCACACGTGGCCGAATGCACCAGCCTGAAACGCATCGTGTGCAGTGGTGAAGCCTTGCCGGTGGATGCGCAGCAGCAGGTGTTCGCCAAACTGCCGAACGCCGGCCTGTACAACCTCTACGGTCCGACCGAGGCGGCCATCGACGTGACCCATTGGACCTGTGTCGAGGAGGGGCGCGACAGCGTGCCGATCGGTCAACCGATTGCCAACCTCGGCACCTGCATCCTCGATGATGAACTGTCACCGGTGCCAGTGGGGGTGATCGGCGAGCTGTACCTGGCGGGCGAGGGCCTGGCCCGTGGTTACCATCGACGTCCGGCGCTGACGGCCGAGCGGTTCGTGACCGGCCCCTTCGGCAATGGTCAGCGCCTGTATCGCACCGGCGACCTGGCGCGCTACCGCGCCGATGGCGTGATCGAATACGCCGGGCGGATGGATCATCAGGTGAAGATCCGTGGCTTGCGCATCGAGTTGGGTGAAATTGAAGCGCGCCTGGCCGAGCACGACGACGTGCGTGAAGCCGTTGTCATCGCTCAGGACGGGAGCTTGCTGGTGGCCTACGTGGTGCCGGCGCGCGCCGAGTTGCTGGCCGCCGAAGACATCGTTCGCCAGACACTGCAAGGTCATCTCAAGGAGCATTTGAGCCAGGCCTTGCCCGACTACATGGTGCCGCAGCACTGGTTGTGGCTGGAAAAAATGCCCGTCAGCCCCAACGGCAAACTGGAGCGCAAGGCGCTGCCCAAGGCCGATATCACCGCCAACCCCAAGGCTTACATCGCACCGGTCACCGCCATCGAACAGGCGTTGGCCGGTATCTGGCAAAGCGTGCTCGGGCGCGGGCAAGTGGGGCTCAGCGACAACTTCTTCGAGCTGGGGGGCGATTCGATCGTCTCCATCCAGATGGTCAGCCGGGCCCGTCAGGCAGGCATCCATTTCAGCCCCAAGGATTTGTTCATACATCAGACCATCCAGGGTCTGGCCAGCGTGGCGACCCTGGGTGACAGCGGGCTGGCTATCGATCAGGGGCCGGTGACGGGAGAGACGCTGCTGCTGCCGTTCCAGCAATGGTTTTTCGACCAGCCCATGGCCGAGCCTCATCACTGGAACCAGTCGGTGCTGCTCAAGGGGTTGCGGCCTTTACACGCCGGGCATCTGGAGCAGGCGTTGCAGGCATTGGTTTCCCATCACGATGCCTTGCGCCTGGCCTTCAGGCGTGAGGACGACGCCTGGGCCGCCCGCCATCAAACACTCGCTGAACAGCAGGCGATCTGGCGTCGCTCACCGCTGTTGTGGACGGCTGAGGTGGCAGATGCCCCGGCGCTGGAGCGCCTGGCCGAACAAGCCCAGCGCAGCCTGGACCTGGAAAGCGGCGCGTTGTTGCGCGGTGTCCTGGCGAACCTGGCCGATGGCAGCCAACGGCTGTTGCTGGTGATCCATCACCTGGTGGTGGACGGGGTGTCCTGGCGCATTCTGCTGGAAGACCTGCAACAGGCTTATGAACAATTGCAGGCCGGCCAGGCGCCGAAACTGCC
Organism: Pseudomonas sp. N-137; assembly: GCF_034555295.1. Taxonomy (NCBI): domain Bacteria; kingdom Pseudomonadati; phylum Pseudomonadota; class Gammaproteobacteria; order Pseudomonadales; family Pseudomonadaceae; genus Pseudomonas; species Pseudomonas sp. N-137. The sequence continues at coordinate 373,757 of NZ_JAXUDQ010000007.1, read as the reverse complement.
GGCCAAAACCACTGCCACACAGGCCTGGGCGCAACGCTTGAAAACCCATGCGGGCAGTGCAGCGTTCCAAACCCAGATGGCGTACTGGCAAGGGCAACTTGAGGGTGCTAACGGCGATTTGCCCTGTGACCGGCCGCAGGGCGAACTGCGCAGGTGCCATGGGGCGCAGGTCCAGACGCGGCTGGATAAAAACCAGACCCGCCAACTCTTGCAGCAAGCGCCAGCGGCCTATCGCACCCAGGTCAACGATCTGCTCCTGACGGCCCTGGCCCAGGTGATCGGTCGCTGGACCGGGGAGGCCTCGACCTTGATTCAGTTGGAGGGCCATGGCCGCGAGGCTCTGTTCGATGATCTGGATTTGAGCCGCAGCGTCGGCTGGTTCACCAGCCTGTTTCCGGTCCGGTTGACACCGGCCGCGACCACCGAGGATTCGATCAAGGCCATCAAGGAGCAATTGCGCGCGATACCCGACAAGGGCCTCGGATTCGCCGTGCTGCGCTACCTGGGTGATGAGTCGACGCGGCGTGCCCTGCAGGCGTTGCCGGTGCCACGCATCACCTTCAACTATCTGGGCCAGTTCGACAGCGGATTTGCTGATGACGCCGCTGGGCTGTTTGTTCCGGCCGACGAACCGGCGGGCGCGCCACAGAGCCCGCTGGCGCCGCTGGACAATTGGCTGACGCTCAATGGCAGCGTCTACGCGGGCGAATTGAGCATCGACTGGACATTCAGCACGCAGATGTTCGATGAGTCGACGATCCAGGCGCTGGCCCTGGATTACGCTCAGGAGCTGCAGGCGTTGATCGAGCACTGCTGCCAGACCCGGCATCAGGGCTTCACACCGTCGGACTTCCCGCTGGCCGGGTTGACTCAGGCCCAGCTGGACACGTTGCCGCTGGCTGCGCGGCAGATCGAAGACATCTATCCGTTGTCGCCCATGCAGCAAGGCATGCTGTTCCATACGCTGTATGAGCAGCAGGCCGGCAATTACATCAATCAACTGCGTGTTGATGTCGCAGGCTTGGACGTCGAGCGCTTCCGCCAGGCCTGGCAGGCGGCCATGGACACCCATGAAGTGCTGCGCAGCAGTTTCGTCTGGGACGGTGATTTCAAGCGGGCGTTGCAGGTTGTACACAAGCAGATGGAGGTTGCATTCCTGTTCCACGATGGAGGCGCCGCAGCGAATCCATCCCAGGACCTGGACGCCCTGGCGTTGGCGCAGCGCGAGCAGGGTTTCGAGCTGGATGCGGCGCCGCTGTTGCGCTTGCTGGTGGTGCGCGTGGCGGAGGACCGCTATCACCTGATCTACACCAGCCATCACATCCTGATGGACGGCTGGAGCAACTCGCAGTTGCTCGGGGAAGTGTTGCAGCGCTACAGCGGCCAGGCACCGGCCCGACCGTCTGGACGTTATCGGGACTACATCGACTGGTTGTCGCTTCAGGACCCACAGGCCAGCGAGCAATTCTGGACGGCACAACTGGCCGAACTGGACGAGCCGACCCACCTTGCGGGGGCCTTTGCCCGTGACCATCGCGGCGAGGCAAGCGACGGCCACGGCGAATATGAGCAGGTGCTCGATACCCATGCCACGGCCCGGCTGCATGCCTTTGCCCGCGAGCAGAAAGTGACGGTCAACACACTGGTGCAAGCGGCCTGGCAGCTATTGCTGCAACGTTGCACCGGGCAGTCAGTGGTTGCCTTTGGCGCCACCGTGGCCGGACGTCCCGCGCATATTCCCGGCGTGGAGCAACAGATCGGTCTGTTCATCAACACCTTGCCGCTGGTTGGCAGCCCGCGGGCGGAGCAGAGCATCGGCCAGTGGTTGCAAGAGGTCCAGGGGCGGAACCTGAGCCTGCGCGAGCACGAACACACGCCGCTGTTCGACATCCAGCGCTGGGCCGGGCAGGGCGGTGCGGCGCTGTTCGACACGTTGCTGGTGTTCGAGAACTATCCGGTGTCCCAGGCGTTGCAGCAGGGCGCCCCGGACACGTTGCGCTTCGGTGAAGTCGCCAATCATGAACAAACCAACTATCCACTGACCCTGGCGGTGAACCTGGGTGACACGCTGTCGTTGCTCTTGAGCTACAACCACGCCAGCTTCGCGCCAGACGACATTGTCGGTATCGGCCAGTCCCTGCGTTATCTGCTGGAGCAGATGGTGCTCGGCGGCGAGCGCTCGGTGGGGCAACTGTCGTTGCTCGATGCAGGACAGCAACGGGTTCAGCAGGCTTGGAACGCCACCGCGACGCCGTACCCGCACGATTGCAGCGTGCAGCGACTGATTGAAGCGCAGGTGGTCAAGACGCCTGATGCGTGTGCCCTGGTATTTGCCGGGCACCGGCTGAGCTATGCGGCCCTCAATGCCCAGGCCAACCAACTGGCCCATGTACTGATGGAGCAAGGCGTCGGGCCGGATGTGTTGGTGGGTATCGCCGTGGAGCGTTCGGTGGAAATGGTGGTCGGCCTGCTGGCGATCCTCAAGGCCGGTGGCGCCTACGTACCGCTGGACCCTGAGTATCCACAGGATCGCCTGGCCTATATGTTCGAAGACAGCGGCATTGGCTTGTTGCTGACCCAGCGCCACTTGCTTGAACAATTACCGCTGCCGGCGGGCCTGCGCAGCCTGGTGCTGGATCAGCCGGGCGACTGGCTGGCTGGCCGCAGCGAGGCCAATCCGGTGGTCGAACTCAGCGGCGAAAACCTGGCCTATGTGATCTACACCTCCGGTTCCACCGGCAAACCCAAGGGGGCGGGCAACCGGCATTCGGCCCTGGTCAATCGGTTGTGCTGGATGCAGGACGCCTATCAGCTAGACGCGAGCGACCGTGTGCTGCAAAAAACACCGTTCAGTTTCGACGTATCGGTCTGGGAGTTTTTCTGGCCATTGCTGACCGGTTCGACCCTGGTCATGGCGCCACCGGGTGCCCACCGCGATCCGGAGCAACTGATCGAGCTGATCACCACGCAGCAGATCACCACCTTGCACTTCGTGCCCTCGATGTTGCAGGTGTTCATGCAAGATCCCGCAGTCGGCAGTTGCCGGAGCCTGACGCGGATTATTTGCAGTGGTGAAGCCTTGCCGGTGGACGCCCAATTGCAAGTGTTCGCCAAGTTGCCGGCGGCCGGTCTGTATAACCTGTACGGTCCCACCGAAGCGGCCATCGACGTGACCCATTGGACGTGCGTGGACGAGGGCCGCGACGCGGTGCCGATCGGTCAGCCGATTGCCAACCTGAGTACGTTTATCCTCGACCACAACCTTTCACCGTTGCCGGTGGGGGTGACGGGCGAGTTGTACTTGGGCGGTGAAGGCCTGGCTCGCGGTTACCATGCTCGCCCGTCGTTGACGGCTGAGCGCTTCGTCACCAGCCCGTTCGGAGACGGCTCGCGCCTGTACCGGACCGGCGATTTGGCGCGCTACCGTGCCGACGGCGTCATCGAGTACGCCGGGCGCATGGACCATCAGGTGAAAATCCGTGGCCTGCGCATCGAGTTGGGGGAGATCGAGGCGCGGCTGGCCGAGCATGCGCAGGTCCGCGAAACCGTAGTGATCGCCCAGGACGGTGCGGTGCTGGTGGGCTATGTGGTGCCACAGCGTCAGGCGTTGTTGAGTGCCGAAGACGACATCCGCCACGAATTCGAGCAGGCATTGAAGGCCCACTTGAGCCAGCATTTGCCGGACTACATGGTTCCGCAGCACTGGGTATTGCTTGAGCGCATGCCGGTGAGCCCTAACGGCAAACTGGAACGCAAGGTGCTGCCGCGGTTCGACGCCAGCCAGTCGCAGCAAGGCTTCGTGGCGCCGGAAGGGGCGCTGGAGCAACAGATTGCCGGTGTCTGGCAAGAGGTGCTGGAGCTGGAACAGGTCGGTCGCAACGACCACTTCTTCGAGCGCGGTGGTCACTCATTGCTGGCGACCCAGGCCGTTTCCCGCTTGCGCAAGCTGACCGGCTATCCGCTGAGCCTGCGTGACCTGTTCGATCACCCGCAGCTCAAGGCGCTGGCGGCGCTGATGGCCGGCACCGTCGATGGACCGGTCCGGGCGAGCGATTCCCGTGGGGTGCGGCTCCAGGCCCATGGGCCACGCCGTTCCGCGCCGCTGTCGTTGGTGCAGCGACGTTTGTGGGTTGCCGAACAATTGTCCGGCGGCACTTCGGCGTATGGCATGCCCATGGCGCTGCGCCTGTGCGGCGAGTTGTCGGTGGAGCGTCTGATGAGTAGCTTTGCCGACGTGGTACGCCGTCATGACGTATTGCGCACTGCGTATCGCCAAAACGAAGAAGGGGATCCGGTGGCGCTGATTGCCGATGAGGTCCGACTGGACTTCCCGGTGATCGACCTGTCTGGTCTGTCGCCCAGTGCCCGGCAGGAACAAGTGGCCCAGGCGACGCTGGAAAATGCCCGCACCCCGATCGATCTGGAGCAGGCGCCGCTGCTGCGCGGGCGGATCCTGCACCTGGGGCCGACCGAACATGTGTTGCTGTACGCCATGCATCACATCATCTCCGATGGCTGGTCGATGGGGCTGCTGATCAACGAACTGGTGCAGGTCTACGAGGCATCCCTCAAGGGTGAGCCGATGCCGTTGGCGCCCCTGGAGATTCAGTACCATGACTTCGCCTTGTGGCAGCAGGCGCTGGAAGAGCAGGGCGTACTGGCGCGTCAGGCCGACTACTGGAAACATCGGCTCAGTGGCTACGAGGGGCGCCTGAACCTGCCGCTGGCCCGCCCTCGGGGCCAGACCGCCTCCTATGACGGCGATGCGCTGCAGTTCCAGCTTCCCACCGGGCTGACCGGAGCCTTGCGCCGGTTGTCCAGCGAAGCCGGGGTCACGCTGTACAGCACGCTGCTGGCGTCCTTCCAGGTGTTATTGCATCGGCTCTGCGCTGCGCAAGATCTGGTGGTTGGCGCCGACGTGGCGGGTCGTGAACAGCCGGAGCTGGAGCGGCTGATCGGTTTCTTCGTCAACGTGCTGCCCCTGCGTTCGCGCTTGGACGCCGATGCCACGTTCGCAAGCTTCCTGGCGCAAACCCAGGACAACCTGCTTGGCGCCCTGGAGCATCAGGACTTGCCGTTCGACCAGATTGTCGAGGCCTCGGGCGTGCCACGACACAAGGGCATGAATCCCTTGCTCCAGGTGTTGTTCGTGATGAACAACGTGCCGGTGCGCACCCGCTCCATAAAGGGGTTGAGCGTGGAATTGCTGCCGGCGTTGGAGACCCATTCTAAATTCGACATGGCGTTGTTCGTTGACGAAGAAGAAGGGCAATTGCGCGGCACTTGGCAATTCGCCACAACCTTGTTCGGACATGAGCACATTCAGCACCTGATTCAGGCCTGGACCGCCCTGTTGGAACAGATCGTCGCTGATCAGGACATTCAATTGGGAGCTATCAGCATGCCAGTCGACAACTTGGCGGCCGCCGCCAAGCCTGCCACCGTCCAGGGGCCCAAGGCCGATAAGCTGGGCAAGTTTCTCAAACGCTCGGTGACACCGCTCGCCAAGCCTCGACCGGCGCGGGTGCGTGAATCACTGGTGGCAGCACCGCAGCGATTCCCGTTGATGCTGGAGCCGGGTGAACCCCAGCTGGATGTCATCGAGTGGATTCATCAGAACCGGCCGCTGATCGAGCAAAAGCTGGCCGAACATGCGGGCATTCTGTTCCGCGGTTTTGAACTGGATGGCATCCAGGGCTTTGAAGCGTTCGCCGAAGCGATCCAGCCCGGCCTTTATGGTCAGTACGGCGATTTGCCGAAGAAGGAAGGGGGCAAGAACACCTACCGTTCCACGCCGTACCCGGAGCGCAAGATGATTCTGTTCCACAACGAAAGCTCCCATCAGGACCGCTGGCCGCGCAAGCAGATGTTCTATTGCGAGCAAGCCGCGCCTGTGGGCGGTGCGACTCCAGTGGTGGATTGCCGGTTGATGTACGAAAAACTGCCGTCGGACCTTCGCGAGAAGTTCGAAGACAAAGGGCTGCTGTATGTGCGCACCTTCACCGACAAACTCGACGTGTCGTGGCAGCACTTTTTCAAGACCGAGGACCGCCGCGAAGTTGAGGCCCGGTGTCGGGCGGGCGGTATCCAGTGGCGCTGGCTCGACAACGACGAGTTGCAGACCCGCACACCGGGGCCGGCGATCATCACGCACCCGATCACCGGGGAGAAGTCGTTCTTCAATCAGGTGCAATTGCATCACATCTATTGGCTGGAGCCGGATGTGCGGGAGGACCTGCTGTCGATGTTCGGTCTGGAGCGCATGCCTCGGCATGTGTATTACGGCGATGGCACACCGATTGAGGATGAGGTGATGGCGCGCATCGGTGATTTGTATGAAGCCTGTGCGGTGCGTTTCGACTGGCGCAAGGGCGACGTGATCCTGCTGGACAACATGCTGGTGGCCCACGCCCGCGACCCGTTCGAGGGCCCCCGCAAGATCGTGGTTGCCATGGGCGATATGTATGAGCGCAGCGCGCTGGAGGGCCAGGTCGATGCCGGGGCCACCATCCAGGGCATCTGCAACCTGGAGGAAACCGGAGCATGAACGAGGTATTGATGGACCAGCAGGACCCCGGCTTTGCCTTGACCCCCGAACAACAAGCGATGCTCGAGCAACTGTCGAGCACGGCGACCTGTGGTGAGGCATTGCGTTGGCTGAACGTGGTCATCGACGGCGATCTCGATCCGCAGCGATTGCAGATCGCGTTCGATACGCTCCTGGCACAGCAGCCAATGCTGCTGGCGCGGCTGGACAAAGTGGCCGGTTTCCACGGCTTGCGTCAGGTCGCCAGCGGCGCCGCTCGTTTCCCGCTGACGATACAGGCAGGCGAGCAACGGACCGAGGATGTCCAGGCGCAGATCAAGGATTCGCTGGGCTGTGCTTTTGTGGTGGGCGAATCGCCAAACGTCCAGGCCGTGCTTTATCGTCTGGCGCCGCAGCAATGGCAACTGGTGCTGGGTATCGCTCGCTACAGTGCCGATGCGCAATCGCTGAATCTGCTGCTGGAGCAAATCCAGCAAGCGTACGCCGCAGTTCAGGCGTCGGAAGACGAAGCACCGGGCGAGTTTGCCCAGTACCTGGAATGGCGCAGTGAGGTGGTGCTTGATGAAGATGCCGCCACCGGACGAACCTATTGGCAGCATTACCTGCAAGGCGTGCAGACGGACATCGCCACACCGTGGTTGGCTGCGCGCAGCGCCGGCAGTGAGACGGGGGCCGCTGATACCTGTGTGTCGCTGACCCTGGAGCCGGCCCAGCGCGATGGGTTGCAACGGTTGGCCGAGCAGCTCGATCAGCCGCTTGCCACGCTGCTGCAAGGCGCATGGTGGGTGTTGCTGGGACGTTTGAGCGGCCTTGAGCAGGTGCTGGTGGGCGTGCGTCATGACAGCCGTGGCGACTATGAATACTTCGCCAATGCTGTGGGCGTGTTCGAGAAAACCCTGCCGCTTAGCGTTTCATTGCCCGCGACGGTGTCGTTCAGCGAGTGGCTGGACGAGCTGGCGGCGCGCCTGGAAGCCCATCGCACCTGGCAGGAATACTGGGCGCCGGAACTGTCGCCTGAGGCGGCGCGCCCGGCCTACGGCTTTACGCTGGGGCAGGCTAACCGGGCCGGCAACAGTGGCGGCCTTAACTGGGCTGTTGCAGAGTCCGTGCGGGTGCCGGCAGATCCATTCGAGTTGCTGTTGCAGGTGCAATTGAACGCTGCCCAGCAGCTTGCCGCGGTCAATCTGCATTACGCCAGCTCGCGTTACTCGCCAGCCTCGGCCAGCGCCGTGTTGGAACAGTACGGCGTGCTGTTGGCGTCGATCCTTGCCGCTCCACACACCGCATTGGCGCGGCTCGATCTGTTGAGTCGCACCGCAGAGCAGCGCTTGCTGGCAATCAACCCCGCCATGCACGCGTTAGCTGATGGCCGTTATCTGCCGCAGCGCATCGCCGATCTGGCGTCGCATACACCGAACGCCATTGCCCTGACCGACGCCCGTCAGCAAATGAGCTACGGCCAGTTGCAAGCCCGGGTCGACAGCATGGCGCAGGGCCTCAAGCAGCAAGGCGTGGGCGCCGGTTCGATGGTCGCGCTGGCGTTGCCGCGCTCGGTGGATCTGGTGATTGCAATGCTGGCGAGCTGGCGCCTTGGTGCGGCGTATCTGCCCCTTGATGTGCAGTGGCCCCAGGCGCGTCAGGCGTTGATGCTGGAACAGGCCGGCGCGGCGTTGTTGTTGACCGATGCGGCGCATCTGCCGGCCTGGCAGGATCAGCCGTATAAGGCGCTGACCGCGGCTGAGCTGAGCCATCCGGCTACGCCACTGCCGGCGCTCGCCACCCAGGGCAACGATATCGCCTATGTGTTGTTTACCTCCGGCTCCACCGGTGTGCCCAAAGGCGTGGTGATCGAGCATCGGCAACTGCTCAACTACACCGCCCAGGCCAGTCAGGCGCTGGGGCTTGCCCAGTGCAAGAACGTCGGTTTCAGTTCCAGCGTGGCGGCGGACCTGGGTAATACGGCGTTGTTTGGCGCGTTGTTCAACGGCGCGACCCTGCATGTGGCCAGCGATGAGCAGATGCAGGACGGCGTGTTGTTTGCCCAGTACCTGCAACAGCAGCAGATCGACTGCCTGAAAATCGTGCCCTCGCACCTCGCGGCGCTGCTCGACGGTGAACGGGCGCTGCTGCCGGGCACCCTGGTGCTTGGCGGTGAGCCGATTGCGCCGACCTTGGTCGAGCGCATCGCCCGGTTGCGCAGCGATTGCCGGGTGTTCAACCACTACGGACCGACCGAAGCCACGGTGGGGGTGATGATTCATCCGCTGTCTCTGAACGGCGCGGCCAGCGACTGTTCGGCGCTGACCCAGGTGCTGGGCAACAACCAGGTTTACGTGCTGGACGCCGATCTGCGTCTGGCGCCGGTGGGCGTGCTGGGTGAGGTGTATCTGGGCGGAGCGCAGTTGTGCCGGGGCTATCTGAATGCCGAGGCCGATGCGCAGGCGTTCATCCAGAGTCCCTTTGATCCGGCGCAGCGGTTGTATCGCACCGGTGACCTGGCGCGTTATCGGCCGGACGGGGCGATCCAGCTATACGGACGGCGCGATCAGCAGGTCAAGGTGCGTGGGTTCCGTATTGAACTGGCGGAGATCGAGGCCGTGCTTGTGCGCATGCCACAGGTGGCCGAAGCATTGGTGTTGCCGGCAGCGTCGGCCGAGCAGGGGCTGTTGGCCTTTGTCGTGGCGCAGCAGGGACTGTCGACGGGCTTGCTCGACGCCGCGCGCGCTGAGCTGAGCGCCCGCTTGCCCAGCGTGATGGTGCCGCAGCACGTGCATCTGATCGAACGATTCCCGCGACTGGCCAACGGCAAGATCGATCGCCACGCACTGCAGCAGTTGGCGGTGGCTACAGCGGACGATGAAGACGCCGCGCCACGCGATGCGTTGGAGCAGTTGCTCGCCGCGCGCATGGCGCAGTTGCTTGGGCTTGAGCGATTGGGCATCGATCGCGACTTCTTCGCCGCCGGAGGTCATTCGTTGCTGGTGATCAAACTGGTGGCCGGTATTCGCAAGTTGTTGCAGTGCGAAATTCATCCGGGACTGGTCTTCGATCATCCGACCGTGGCGTCGTTGGCCCTGGCCTTGCGGGCGCTGGAGAGCAGTCCGGGGCAATTGGAAAAAATGGCCCAGGTGCGCCTGCGCATGGAGGCGATGAGTCCCGAGGAAAAGGCCCTCCTGACCGAACAGGCTCGGCAGCTGCAAGCCGCCAAGGCGGCCCAAGGCAGCTGACATGGCATGAACAAAAAGGCCTTTTTTAAGTTCTCGTTCCCCCGCTCTGCGTGGGAATGCATTCCGTGACGCTCTGCGTCACCTTCCAGGGGCGGAACGCGAAGCGTCCCTGGCGGCATTCCCACGCGGGAGCGTGGGAACGATCGAAAGGCAGCTGACACTCGCATGAAACAAAAGGCCGGCGCCCCTCTGCGCCGGCTTTTTTTTAACTTTTTTCGCGAATGATAAATAAACTCATTCCGGTTTTTGGCAGGTGCTGCGTCTTACTTAGGTATGTGGACAAATCGGGTCGGGCAGGACGCTCAGGCACCGGATGTGTTCAGCAAAAATTTCGCCGTCGTCCAGCCGGATGACCGTGCCCGGGGAGGGGCCGGTCGGCCCCGCACTGACACATTGCCCTTGGGGCAATCGACCGTGCGGGTTCTCTCGTGCTGGCGAGCGGCGGGCCTTTCGGCCCCATGGACTTTTACTTCTACCAATAATAGAGAGCACGATGTCATCCATTCATGAGTTGAAACCTCTGTTCAAGGCACTCGTCATGTCCCGCGGCCTGCGTTCGCGTCGGGTGTTGACCGGTCTGGGGCTGGTCTGCCTGCTGCCACTCAGCGCTCAGGTGATGGCTGAAGACGTCAGCGTCGACATCCCTGCGCAATCGCTGCCCCAGGCACTGCAAGCGTTCGGTCAGCAGACCAACCAGCAAGTGATCTACAACGCCGGCGATATGGCCGGGCTGAAAAGCAACCGCGTCAGCGGCAAGATGAGCCCGCAGGCGGCCCTCACCGAATTGCTCAAGGGCACGGGGGTGCGGTACAGCGTTGAGGGCAATACCCTGATGCTGCTGCGCGGTTCTGCCACTGGGTCCCTTGAGCTGGGCGCGACCACCGTCAAGGCACAGGAGCTGGTGGCGACGACCGAAGGCAGCAAGTCATACACCAGTAACGCCGTGACCATCGGCAAGGGCACCCATACCCTCAAGGAAATTCCTCAGTCGATCACCGTGATGACGCGTAAGCAGATGGATGACCAGAACCTGGTCAACCTCAAGGACGCCGTCAACCAGACCACCGGCATCGTCGGCCTGCAGGGCGTTGGCCAAGGCATGATCCTGTCGTCACGCGGCTTCCAGATCGACGATTGGCAATACGATGGTGTGCCGATCCTGCGTAACAATTATTCGCTGGGCAACTGGGCGACCCAGGACCTGATCTTCTTCGACCGCCTGGAAATCATGCGCGGCGCCTCCGGCCTGCTGCAAGGCACCGGCAGCCCCGGTGGTGCCGTCAATCTGGTGCGCAAGCGTGGCCAGAACGCACCGACCGTGACCCTGACCGGCAAGGCCGGCTCCTGGGATCACTACGGTCTGCAACTGGACGCTGGCGGCCCGCTGAACCAGGCCGGCAACATCCGCGGTCGCATCGTCGTCGACGAAGACCAGAGCAATTCATTCGTCGACCATGCGTGGAGCAAGACTCACTCGCTGTACGGCGCGCTGGACGTCGACCTGAGCGAAGACACCACCCTGGGTTTCGCGGTCAGCCAATCCAACGGCGAATCGCGGGGCAACATCCGCGGCCTGCCACGCTACGCCGATGGCAGGATGCCGGACGTGTCGCGCTCGACCTACACGGGGGCGCGCTGGAACCGCTCCGAAATCGACGTCACCACCCTCTACGCCGATCTGGAGCACCGCTTCAATGAGGACTGGGCGTTCAAGGTCGGCGCGGTGCACATGAGCGAAGACAACCAGGCGAAAAACCAGCGCGTCCAAAGGGGAGGTGGTCTCCTGCCTGATGGCAGCGGCGTGCAATATGCCGACTTCCTGACCGATTTCCAGTCCACGAAGGCCGGTCTCGACATGAACCTGACCGGCAAGTTCGAAGCCTTGTCGATGGAGCAGGAAGTCATGCTGGGCGGCAACTACTCCCAGCTGGAAACCGATGACCGCTACGCCCGTACATTCAACAACACCAGCGACTCCATCTTCGACATCGACAATGACCGTCCGGACATCAGCTACGACAGTTTGATCGCCGCGGGTGGCCAGGGCACCCTCAGCAAATACGATATTCGCCAGAAGGGCGTGTACGGCACCTGGCGCGTCAAGCCGGTGGACGATCTGACGCTGGTGCTGGGTTCCCGGGTCAGCTGGTATGACTACAGCTACAAGTCGAAAACCGAAAACTCAGCCGGTATCACAGGCAACGCGCCAAGCACCGGAACTGAAACCGGAGTGGTCACGCCCTACGCGGGCATCATCTATGACCTGAGCCGTGAATGGGCCGTGTATGCCAGTTATACCGACGTGTTCCAGCCGCAGACCAATCGCGATGCCAACGGTTCGGTGCTCAAGCCGATAGTCGGCACCAACTACGAAGTCGGCCTCAAGGGCGAGTTGATGGACGGTCGGGTCAATACCTCCCTGGCGATCTTCCGCTACGACCATGAGAACCGTGCCATCAACGACGGTGGTTCGGGGTGTGGCGGCTCGGGTTGCTCGGTAGCCTCGGGCAAAGTGCGCAGCCAGGGTATCGACGCCGAAATCAGTGGTGAAGTGATAGACAACCTGCAGCTGTTCGCGGGTTACACCTACAACACCACCAAGTACCTGGAGGACCCGGACAATGAAGGGAGTATTTTCAGCACCTGGACGCCGAAACACATGCTGCGCGTGTGGGGCAACTACCAGTTCACCGGCGACTGGAGCCGTGTCAGCACCGGCTTGGGCTTCACCAGCCAAAGCCACACGATGGTTTACGACTACGATCGTGAAGTCCCGGGTTACACCGTATGGAACGCCCGCGTCGGCTACCAACTGACGCCGGAAATCGCCTTGGCGGTCAACGCCAACAACCTGTTCGACAAGACGTACATTACGTCCGCCTACAACCAGCTCAATGGCAACAACAACTTCGGTGATCCACGCAACCTGATGTTCAGCGTGACGTACAAACCGCAGTTCTGATCCTCGCGGGAATGAATAGACCTGCCTTGTGGGTGGTGCTGTTCACTTAAGGAAACGGCGCTTTTCGAGACGGGAAAGCGCCGTTTTTTTTGCCAAGGTGCCCACTGCGCAATGCCTGCGTTCGGCCAGCGTGGTTAACGGGGCGCCGAGATCAACGTCCGACGCGAGGCGGCCTTATAGCCGACCTGTTCTTACGGGGGAACTCAATCCAATTGTGGGAGCGAGCTTGCTCGCGAAAGCGGCGGGTCAGCTTGCGAGGATGTTGGATGTGCCGACGTCATCGCGAGCAGGCTCGCTCCCACATGAGTTTGCTGGTGTCCTCAGCATCTGCAAACGACACNNNNGGATGTTGGATGTGCCGACGTCATCGCGAGCAGGCTCGCTCCCACATGAGTTTGCTGGTGTCCTCAGCATCTGCAAACGACACAAAAACCTGTGGGAGCGAGCTTGCTCGCGAAAGCGGCGGGTCAGTTTGCGTTGATGTTGGATGTGCCGACGTCATCGCGAGCAAGCTCGCTCCCACATGAGTTTGCTGGTGCTCTCAGCATCTGCAAACGACACAAAAATCTGTGGGAGCGGGCTTGCTCGCGAAAGCGGCGGGTCAGTTTGCGTTGATGTTGGATGTGCCGACGTCATCGCGAGCAGGCTCGCTCCCACATGAGTTTGCTGGTGTCCTCAGCATCTGCAAACGACACAAAAACCTGTGGGAGCGAGCCTGCTCGCGAAAGCGGCGGGTCAGTTTGCGTTGATGTTGGATGTGCCGACGTCATCGCGAGCAAGCTCGCTCCCACATGAGTTTGCTGGTGTTCTCAGCATCTGCAAACGACACAAAAATCTGTGGGAGCGAGCTTGCTCGCGAAAGCGGCGGGTCAGCTTGCTAGGATGTTGGATGTGCCTGCGTCATCGCGAGCAGGCTCGCTCCCACATGAGTTTGCTGGTGTCCTCAGCATCTGCAAACGACACAAAAAACTGTGGGAGCGAGCCTGCTCGCGATAGCGGTGGTTCCGGCACACCGAGCCTAAGTGAGGTGCCGAGTGGTGGGCAGAAGCGCTTTGGCTACTTTCGCCTGGGCCGGCTTGCGGATTTTCGAAAGTGACCCGCCGTAACGGCGGAACCCTAAGTGGCGGTTACCTCAGCAACGGATATACACCGACCCCAAGCGCTATTCCCCTTCTATCGTACTGGCCCAAAAAGCCTCGACCAACGAATCAAGCAACCCATCATCAAAAATCATACTGCGGTGACGCAACGGCGAATGCATCGAGCATTGCAGCTCCCCGGTCAGGCTGCAGCTCTTGATCAAGGCTTCGCAGAATGCCAATTCTTCCGGGGTTTTTTCTACCTGTGTCCACCAGCAGCTAGGCCGAACCCGTACCGGTTTGAAGGTGAACCCGTCGAAGGCTTCCAGCAAACGATCATGCACCGAGAACGCCTGGGCGTTCATGACTTCATCCTTGACGCTCTGCACGATCGCCAGCAAGTCGCCTCGTCCCGGCTCGATCTGGCTGGCGGCCCACTCATGGAAGGCCTTGACCGTGCTTTCGGGTTGCTCACGCCGATAAGTCGCCGTGCGTTCCGTGAGGGTCGGAAACAGCAGGTCGAAGTATTCGATGGCCTCCAGCAGATCCTGAGAGGCCGGGTCGGCTTGTTCAGCGCCTGGTAAATGCCGATGACGCGACAACGTTGTCGGATATAGATGCTCCGGGATCGTGCTATCCACCAAACCGAGAAAACTCACGGTGTGGCCCAGGCTTTCCAGCGTCGCGGCGATGTCCAGCGCAATGGCGCCGCCCAACGACCAGCCCATCAGGTAATAGGGACCTTGCGGCTGGGCCTTGACGATTTCCTGGCTGTAATCGGCGATCATCTCGCCCCAGGCTTCAGGCCCGGCATGCGGTTCACTGAAGCCGCGATGCATGACGCCAAAGGTGCGCGCTCGCTGTTGGAGTTTGCGCGCCAGTGGCTGGTAACAGAACACGATGCCGCCGCTGGGGTGCAGGCAAAATAGCTGCGGTGCGCTGGCCGGTGCGTTGTTCAGTTCGACCAGGCATTGGGTCTGTTCCCGATGTTTTTGCGAGATGAACAAGGCCAGCTCGGCGACGCTCGGGTTCGCCAGCAACTCTTGCAGCCGCACGCTGATATTCAGGCGTGCCTTGAGGTTGGCAATCAGTTCGATCGCCAGGATCGAATGCCCGCCCAGTTCAAAGAAGCTGTCGTTGACACCGACGCGCGCAACCTTGAGGGACTGTTGCCAGAGCTGTGCCAGGGCTTCTTCCAACTGAGTGCGAGGCGCCAGGTAAAGGGAATGCCAAAGACCGGCGTCGGGTTCCGGCAAGGCCTTGCGGTCGAGCTTGCCATTGGCATTGAGCGGGAAATGATCGATGAACAGCAGGTGGCTGGGCACCATGTAGTCCGGCAACTGCGCTTTGAGTGCGCTCAACAAGCCTTCGCGTAACTCGGCCGTGGCCGGTTGTGCGGCAATCACGTAGGCGACCAGTTGCAGGCCGCCCGGGCCTTCATGGGTCAACACGACACCGTCTTGCACCGCCGGCAGCGTTTGCAGGCGCGCCTGGATTTCCCCCAGCTCGATGCGGAACCCGCGAATCTTGACCTGATGATCCAGGCGTCCGATGTACTCGATGCTGCCGTCGGTGCGGTAGCGGGCCAGATCCCCGGTGCGATACAGACGGCCACCCGGCAGCGGGTCGAACGGGTCGGGGATGAAGCGGGTAGCGGTCAGGTCGGTGCGTCGGTGATATCCGCGGGCCAGGCCGGCCCGGCCAACGTATAGCTCACCGATGCAACCCTTGGGCACCGGGTTAAGATGAGCGTCGAGCAGATACCAGGACAGGTCGACGATGGGTTCGCCGATGGGGCTTGCGGCCTCGCTGTGCAAGTCAATCATCGACAACGGCCGCCAGGTGACATGCACGGTCGTTTCCGTGATGCCATACATATTGATCAGTTGCGGCGTCTGGTCGCCGAAACGTTCGAACCAGGGGCGAAGACTCTGTACATCGATCGCTTCGCCGCCAAAAATCACCTGTCGTAACCGGTGGGCAAGAGGTTGCCCAGGCTCGCAGGCGACCTGCAGCAACGCCTTGAACGCCGAAGGCGTCTGGTTGAGCACCGTGACGTTTTCCTGGCAAAGCAAGGCATGGAAATCCTCCGGCGAACGGCTCACGGCGTGGGGCACGATGACCAATCGGCCGCCGTGCAGCAGGGCGCCGAAGATCTCCCACACGGAAAAGTCGAAGGCATAGGAATGGAACAGGCACCAGACATCCTGATGATCGAAGCTGAACCAGTGGTCCGTGGCCTGGAACAATCGGCTGACGTTGTGGTGCGCCAGCAGTGCGCCTTTGGGTTGGCCGGTCGAGCCTGAGGTGTAAATCACGTAGGCCAGGTTATCCGGGTCCATCGGCACATTCGGATTGTGCTCGGGATAGGGGCTATTGGCATCGACCGAATCCAGCAACAGACAGTTGATGTCAGCGGGCAGCGCCAGCGATTCCCGCAGATGAGCCTGGGTCAGGATCTGCGTGACGCCGCTGTCCGCGATCATGTAAGCCAGGCGGTCGGCCGGGTAGGCCGGGTCCAGCGGCACGTAGGCGCCCCCGGCCTTGAGGATCGCCAGCAGGCCGATGATCATCTGTGGCGTACGCTCGACGGCAATGCCGACCAGCACATCGGGACCGACACCTTGCTCGATCAGCCGATGGGCCAGTTGGTTGGCCTGTCGGTTGAGTTCGGCATAGCTCATGTGCTGCCCTTCAAAGGTCAGGGCGATGGCCTCACCTGTGCTGGCGGCGTGGGTTTCGATCAACCGGTGCAGACACTGTTCGCTGCGCAGTTGGGTCGGCTGACGGTTCCAGTCGCCCAAGGTTTTTCGGTGTTCATCGGCGCTCAACAGTTGCAGTTCGCCAAGCGCGCATCCAGGCGTCTCGACCAGGCCCCGCAACAGGTTCTGCCAGTGGCCGGCCATGCGCTCGATGGTCTCTGCGCGGTACAGATCACGGCTGTATTCGAACGTTGCCAGCAGCTGTTGCTGCGAATAATCGACATCCAGCGACAGGTCGAACTTGGCCTGGTTGTCACCGGTACTGAGAAACTCCAGCGTCAGTTGACCCAGGTTTGGCGCCGACGGTGAGGACGACCCGGTGCGCCAGTTGAACAAGACCTGGAACAGCGCACTGGCGCCCTGTGCGCCGGGACGTTGCAACTGATCCAGGATCAGTTCCAGCGGGTAGTCGGCATGTTCCAGCGCGGCGAGCGACTGCGCGCGCAGGTCCCGGAGGAAATCCAGCGCGCTGCGGGTCGAGTCGATCCGCGCCCGATACACCTGGCTGCTGACGAAAAATCCCACCAGCTCCTGGCTCTCGTGGCTGTTGCGGTTGGCGTTCGGGACGCCGACGGTGAAGTCGTTCTGGTTGCTGTACCGAGCCAATAACAATTGCCAGGCCGCCAGCGCCACGACAAAAGGCGTAAGCCCCTCCCGCTGACAGAACGTATCCAAGGCCTGGACCATTGCCGGGTCAAGTGACACCTGCACGCGTCCGGCCATGTGTTGCTGATTGGCGGTGCGCGCAAACTCCTGAGGCAGTTCCAGCGCCGGCAGCTCATGGCCCAGGTAGTCGCTCCAATAGGCGCCACTGCGGTGGCAGGCCGGGCTCTGCACATAGTCGCCGCGTTGCCAGCTCGCGTAGTCGGCGTATTGCAGGGGCAACGGCGGCAGCGTTGACGGATCGCCGAGCAAGGCTCGGGCATAGGCCATGGCCATGTCTTGCATGAGGATCGTGTTGGACCAGGCATCGGAAACGATGTGATGCATGTTGAGCAACAACACATGCTCGTCACTGCCCAGTCTGAGCAACGTTGCCCGCATCAGCGGCGCCTGGGTCAGATCGAACGGTTGTCGGGCGTGCTGTTCGATGCGCTGTGAAAGCGCCAGCTCCCGTGTTGGCTGATCGAGCGCGGCGAGGTTCTCCCGGTGCACGATCAGGCTGGCGTTACGCTCGATCACCTGGGTGGCGGCGCCGTCGATTTCAGTGAAGGCGGTGCGCAGGATGTCGTGCCGGTCGATGACGCGATTGAGTGCCTGTTCCAGGGCGTCGGCATTCAGTTTGCCGGTCAGGCGCAGGGCGCGCGGCAGGTTGTAGGCTGATCGGCTCGGGTCGCGCTGTTGCTCCAGCCACAAGCGCTGCTGGGCGAAGGACAAGGGCGCGCGGTCCGGCCGGCTGCGGCTGGAGCGGGCTTGCATGGCGTCAGCGTCCTCCTCCAGCAGCAGGGTCAGCAGGTCATCATCTAGCATTGGGTTCATGGTGTTCTCGCGGTTCAGGCAAAGGCGGCGGGGGCTTTTTCACTGATGACCTGACCGGCCTGCATCCGGACCAGTTGATCGGCGATGTCGAAATAGCGGTCGTCGTGGGAAATGACGATGATGGTTTTGCCCAACGCCTTCAGCTCCGGCAGCAGTTCGGTATAGAAAACCCGTCGGAACACCGGGTCCTGGTCGGCGGCCCATTCGTCGAACACCAGCACTGGGCGCTCCTCAAGCCAGGCGTTGAGCAACGCCAGGCGTTTGCGCTGGCCGGTGGAAAGATCGGTAGTGCTGAAGGCGCCGTCCTGAATGCGAACCTTATGAGCGATTTCCAGGCGCTCCAGGTAGCGATTGGCGTCGTCAGGTACCTGCTGGTCACCCTGAACCAGGTCATCGAACAGGTAATAGTCGGCAAAAATCGTAGTAAACAACTGGCGATAATCGTCCCGTTGCGCGGCCCCTACCGGCGCGCCGTCGAGGAGGATTTCGCCGCCCTGGGGGAAATAGAGGCCCAGCAGCAGTTTGATCAGCGTGGTCTTGCCGCCACCGTTTTCACCGACGATGAACACAATGTCGCCCTGGGCGATGGAGAGGTTGACCGGTCCCAGGGCGAAGGGTTGGCTGCCTTCAACCGCCGGGAAGGCGTAGTGCACATCACGCAGTTCAAGCTGCTGGAGCGCTGGTCTGGAAACGCTCTTGTCGTCCAGCAGCAGGTGCGGCTCCGGTGAGGAAAACTGCTCGTCCAGCTCGGCGATGCGCTTGAAGGCAATGTTTGCCCGGCTGATGACCGGCAAGGTCATCACCAGGTATTCCAGCGGGCCCTTCATGTACAGCAGCACCAGCACGAAGCCGCTAAGCACGGCCTTGTCGGTGCCCAGCCACAGCGATTGCAGGGCCAGCACCAGGCCAATGACCACAAAAAACAGCATCGAGCCGAAGGTCTTGGCCACCACGAAGGTGTTGACCGCGCGAATATTGGTGTCGCAAATATTATCGGCGGTGGCTTCGATGCGCTGGCTGAACATGCGCTGGCGGCGTGGGCGATGAATGCGCAGTTCCTTGGCGCCAGCGGCGATCGCGCTGTAGTGTTTTTGCAGCGCGTCTTCGGCCTCGCGGGCGGCTTCGAACCCCCTGATGCCACGGGCTCGGGCCAGGTATTGCACGACCGTGCCGATCACCAGCGCCACCAGCAGCAGCAAGAACATCGGCAGTGACAGGTAGGCCAGATAACCCAGGCAACCGAGGGTCACGGTGAAGGCGATGGCCAGCGGTGCGAACGAAAACGCGAAATTACTGACGGTGTTGACGTCGTGGGTCAGTACCGGGATGAGCCGGTGGCTGCGATAACGTTCGATCTGTTCGATGGGCGCCAGCAGCACCTTCTTGCCCAGGGACTTACGCAACCCGGCGATGATGTTCTGACCGACGTGGTTGCTACCGATGTCCGAAAGAATCGAGGTCAGCAGCGCCACCGCGCAGAGCACCACGAACGTTACCAGCGTCTGGGCTGTGGGTTTGGCCGCGGCGTTCAGGGCGTCGTTGATGGTCGCCAGCAGGGCGGTGATGCTCAGGCCGCCAAGCATGCCCAAGAGGATGGAGCCTACGACAATCAGCCGGAAAGGTTTGAGCAGGATGAACAGTTCATTGATCACCCCGCGTTTTGGTTGGCTCATGGAGGTTTCCCTGCTTGATGAAAAGGGCGAAGGCCATCGCGGGTGGTCGCCGGGAGGGCTTTAGGACGCAGGCACGCTGGATTGGGTTGTGCCCATCTTTAGAACGATTGGAGGGCAGGGGAATTTATCCTGTGGGAGCAAGGCTTGCCCGCGATGAAGGCGACGCGCTTTTCTGTGAAATCGAGGTGTCTGCATCGCGAGCAAGCTTTGCTCCCACAGGGGCCGAGCTGTGCTCGGCCTACATATCCCGCGCCACCCGAAAACCAATCCAGTCACCCCGATTGCCCGGCACCAGCGCGTTGCGGTTGCCGGAGCGGGAGAACACCGGTGCCTCGCCCCAATCGTTGCCGCGGATACGCTTGAACTCGCATTTGCCGGTCAACCAGGCGCTGCCATCGCTCGGGGCGCCGATGTAGTTTTCGTTATAGCAATCGGCCGTCCACTCGTAGACGTTGCCGTGCATGTCGTACACGCCGAAGGCGTTGGGCGCGAAGCTGCCGGCCGGGGCGGTGAAGTTGTAGCCGTCGGCCGCGCCATAGGTGTTGGCGTGTTGGGCGATGCTGTATTCCTTGCCCTCGTCGAAGGGGAAGGGGAACGGCCCGCTGGTGCCGCCGCGTGCGGCGTACTCGCGCAGGGACTCGCTGACCAGGCGGTATGGCTTGCCGGTTTTTTTCGACAGCCAGGCCACGTAAGCGTTGGCCTCTTCGAAATTCATGCACACCGCCGGGTGCCGGTCAGTGTATTGCTTGCGCGGGTCACTGCCCTGATAGTCCGGGATGCCGGCCTTGCACGCGCGGCCGGGACGTTTATCGCCGTCGGGCATCGAGTACCCGGTGTCGCGCAGGTAGGCGAACCATTCGCCCTTCAAGACCTGGAAGCGGCTGATCGCCAGCGGTTTGGCGAAGGTCACCGGGTGCATCGGGCCTTCGTCGGGCTCGCGGCCCACTTCATCTTCCGGGGTGCCCATCTGAAAGGTGCCGGTGGGCAGCACGACCATTTCCGGGCAGTCCTTGCAGTCGCGAAAGACCTGGCCCGGTTGTGACGCCTGGGCGCCGGAGGGCAGCAGGGCGGCGAGGGCCAGTGCCGGGAATAGCTTCAACGAAAAACTGTTCATCCATCTCTCTCGATAAAGTCAGGTTCAGAGTGTCTTGCCCAGCAAGCCCATGAAGCGATCGATCTCGGCTTCGGTGTTGAGCAGGCCCGGCGCGGTTCGAATGACAGGCCCGGCGTCGCGATGCACGGCGTCGGCGATCACCCGGTTCTGCATCAGGTATGCGGCGATCTCGTCGCTCTTGCGGCCCTTGACCCGGAAGAAGGTGAAACCGGCCGACACGTCCGGGCTTATGGGCGTGACCAGCTCGATTTGCGGCAACGCCAGCAGCTGTTTTTTCAAGTAGGTGTTGAGCGCGTGAATGCGCGCCTGCACCTCGGCCTTACCCAGTTGCAAGTGCAGCTTGAACGCCTCGTCCGCCGCCCAGCGATGCTCGAAGGCGTGGTAGCCGCCGGGCGTCATGGTGGTGGAAAACGCCGTGGCTTCGGAGAAGGTCGGGATGATCGGCGTGACGTACTTGAGCTCTTCGCTGCGGCTGCACACCAGACCGGTGCCGCGGGGGCCGAACATCCATTTGTGGGTGCCGGCGATGAAGAAGTCGCAATTCATCGCTGGGAAGCTCAGGTCTTCAACACCGAAGCCGTGCACGCCGTCCACCACGTAAATGATGCGTTGCGTATCGCTGCGGCCCTGGTTGTGCTTGTCCACCAGCGCGCCGATCTTGTCGATCGGCAGCTTCACGCCGCTGCCCGAATGCACCCAGGTCATGCCCAGTACGCGGGTTTCGGGACGGATGTTGCGGTCGATGGCGCTCAGGATGTCATCGTGGCTGGCGTTGTGGGCGTTCTCGAACAGTTTGATCTTGCGCACCCGGGTGCCGTCGCGTTGGTTGCGTAAATCAAGGATGGTATGGGTGGCGTAATGTTCGTGGGCGGTGCTGAGGATTTCCTGGTCGGCTGCCACATGGACGCCGCCGTAGATGATCGACAAACCTTCGGTGGTGCTGCCGGTGAGGGCGATCTGCTTCGGGGTCGCTTGCAGGTAACGGCCGGCCCAGGTGCGGACGTTTTCCTCGCGCTCCTCGGTGACGCCCAGGTCCCAGTCCATCAACAGTCCCGGGTTTTTATCCAGCGCGGCGCGATGCCGGTCGATGGCCTCACGTACCGGGCGCGGGTGGGTGGTGACCAGGAAATTGGAGAAGTGCAGGTAGTCCGGGTCCTGGTTGAACAGCGAGCGCAACTGCGCCCATTTGTCCCGGGGCAATGGCGGCAGGGGATCGGCAATGGCCGGGGCGGGAAAACTGGCGGCCAGCGGCAGGCCGGCGGCCAGGATTCCGGCCTGCTTGAGGAAAGTCCGGCGCTCATTCATGGCTGGACTGCCTTCTGGGTCGAGGCCACGGCAGGCCGCGCGGCTTGCTGGACCTGATCCCAGACCCGCAGAAAGTTGCCGCCCCACAGTTTGGCGATGTCCGCTTCGGAGTAGCCGCGGGTCAGCAGTTCGGCGGTGACGTTGCGGATCTCGCCCACGTCTTCCCAGCCTTTGACTCCGCCGCCCTCGTTGAAGTCCGAACTGATGCCGACATGGTCGATACCGATCTTGCGTACGGTGTAATCGATGGCGTCGCCCAGGTCCTTGAGGCTGGCCTTGGGTTCCTCCTCCAGAATGCCATAGAGCTGGCCGGCGTATTCACCGAATTTCTGTTCCGGCCACGCGGCGATGATCGGATCGCCCGGCATCAGCGCCATGGCCAGGTTGGGCAGCGGTGGCAGGTCGAAACGCTTGCGCAGGTCGTTGAGTTTGTCCTGGGTTTTTTGCGTCAGCGGGCGCAGGTATTGGGAGAAACCGACGACCTGTACCACGCCGCCGCTGGCCTTGATCAGCTGCATTTCCTTGTCGCTGAGATTGCGCGGGATATCCACCATGGCCCGGGGTGCGGAATGGGAGGCCACCAAGGGTGTGCGGCTCAGTTGCGCAACTTGCTCCAGGGCCTGGGTCGACATCTGCGAGACGTCGATGATCACGCCCAGGTCGTTCAGGCGCGTCACCGCTTGCTTGCCAATCTCCGACAGGCCGCCGAGGGCGTCAGGTGAGTCGTTGAAGAACGGCAGTGGGCGCGAGGAGTCGGCCCAGTCGTTGTTGCCGATGTAACTGAAGCCGAACATGCGCATGCCGCGTGCCGTCCACAGATCCAGCAGGCTCAGGTCATGGCCCAGGGGATAGGCGTTGAGCATGCTGATGAAAATCGCGAACTTGCCTTCGCCGTGCAGGCGCCGGAAGTCATCCGGGGTGTAGGCGATGGCGACCTGGTTGGGAAAGTCGCGGACCATGCCGGTGATGATCTTGAAGCGCACTTCCTGCTGATTGCGCGCTTCCTCGACGAAGCCGGCGGTGGGCTTGTGCGGCGCGTTGGGGCCGTTCCACAACTCCGGCCAGCCGAAGATCGTCAGGGCCGCGCCGGACAGGTGCCCGCGGTTGGCTTTGACCAGATCGAACTGGCCTTTACCGTCTTTGTCCGCCTCGTGACCGGCGGTGCCGAAATTCAGTGGCACGGAGATGTGGCTGTCGAAGGACAGCAGGCGCTCGTGCAGTTCCCTGGCCTCTTTCATCACCTTGACCGGGTAGCCGGGGTTGTCCCGCCACCAGTGGTCCCAGGCCGCCAGGCCGCCACCGACCGCCAGTGCAAGGGCCAGGGGCACGCCGATGAAGAGAGCTTTTTTCGAACGTGGTGTTGTCATTGCCGATCTCAGTCAGGTTCGCTGCGGGGGGCTTTGCTATCTGGGGAGAACGAGTGATCGGCGGGGAAATTTAGGTGCGGCCAATGGCCCTATCGCGAGCAGGCTCGCTCCCACATTGGAACGTGCTCACCTGTGGGAGCGAGCCTGCTCGCGATGAGGCCCTCGCAGCCCCTATAAATTTGTCAGTCCCCCCATCGTTCTAGCTTGGATAAAGCCCGCTCCAGGGCCGAACACAGGTAAGGCAATGACGATTTCTCGACGATGGTTCATGGCGGGCCTGGCGCTGACCGGTGCCGCCGTGCCTGCGGTGTATTACGGGCATCGCGAACTGACCCGGCCGGACCCCACCATCACCCCCGGCGAGGCCTCATTCGATGTGGCGGACGTGGCGGGGCAGCGCCGGGCCGATACGCTGCGGGGTATCTGGGCGATCCGTTTTTCAGGAAGCGACGCGGGCCTGGACGGTTTGCCCGGCGACGGTCTGCAAGTGTTCCTCGACATCGCCCACAAGGGCCGTGGGCTGGTGGGCTGTCTCGACACCGCCGAGCGGTTGCGCGCCGATGATGAGCCGCGTTATCGAGTGCTGGGCGACTTGGCGGGGGATGACAAGAAACAATTGAGCTGGCGCCTGATCGGGACCCGGCAGGACGCGCCGGTCTACGAATTCATCATGACCCTGGACGAAGTCTGGGCCGGCTTCGGCAATGCCGGCACTGCCACCCTAAGCGGTCGCGTGTTGCGCCTGGATCGCCCGCTGGCGCTGCCGGAACTCGACAATCAGTTCATCGCCCGCAAGCTGCCGTTCCCCGAAGCCCGGGAACGCACGCCGCTGAGCCCGCCATTGCTGGCCTGGCTGGTGTCGCCGGAGCATCGGTTGTTCCATCAGCTCTGGCACGCCTCGCGGGACAAATGGCACAGCCTGGACGAAGACAAGCGCAATGCCTTGCGAGGCATCGGCTGGCAGCCCGGCCCACGGGACCATGAACGTGACGCTCGGGGCAAGCGCAAGGATCGCAACGGCTCGGGCGTGGATTTCTTTTTCATGCACCGGCACATGCTCGGCACGGCCCGTTCGTTCCAGCCGCTGCCGTCGTGGCCGCGCTTCCCGTTGCCGCAACCGGAGCTGGAGCGTGATCGCCTGGGCTTTGCCCGGTATTTCGATAACCACGATGGTACGGCTTTGCCGCCCACCTGGCTGGCCAGCGGCGACGAGCAGTACGCCCAATGGGTGAGTGACATCAAGACTGCCGAGACCTATCACAGCAACTTCCAGGTCTGGGAATCGCGCTACCGCGACCCGCGCTACCTGTCGAAACTGACCCTTGGCCAGTTTGGCTCGGAAGTGGAACTGGGCCTGCATGACTGGCTGCACATGCGCTGGGCTTCGGTGCCCCGCGATCCTTCCAACGGCCACCCGGTGCCCTTCGCCCGCGACCCGGCCGACTTCGCCCAGCGCTGGTATGAACCGGAAAATGACTTTCTCGGCGACCCGTTTTCCTCCCATGTGAACCCGGTGTTCTGGGCCTTCCACGGCTGGATCGACGACCGCCTCGAAGACTGGTTCCGCGCTCACGAACGTTTCCATCCGGGGGAGGTGAGCCGGCTGGAAGTCAACGGCGTGCCCTGGTTCACCCCCGGCCGCTGGGTGGAAATCGCCGACCCCTGGCTGGGCCCGGTCACCCACGGCTGCAGCACCACGCCGGGTTTGCAGCCCGGACGTTCGGTGGAAATGGACCCGGAAACCATGAAACTGGCCCTGCGCATCACCTTCGGCAGCGACGACAAAAAGCTCTCCGAACTGTTCCGCCGCGTGCCGCAGCGGCCGTGGTATGCGCGTAATCTCAAGAGTAAGCCGGTGTAAAGCGTCGCTTCCCAAAGAAAACCAAAGCGAACGCTGTTGTGGCGAGGGGATTTATCCCCGCTGGGGTGCGAAGCAGCCCCTTTAGCCGGCACCTCGGTGAGTCAGTTGCTTTGAGTGCGCTGGTTTGGGGCTGCTGCGCACCCCAGCGGGGATAAATCCCCTCGCCACAAATATCACTTGGCTTGAGAGGGCATGCGCCTTTAACGCGGCACTGCGATGTCCAGGGCGCGGTTCGCCAGCAGCTCACTCAGCTCGACCATCTGCTGGATCCCCAAGGCAAAACTCCGTCGCGCGCCGTCCAAATCAAATGCCAGGTCGCTGGCCATGACATTGACTGACGCAAGGGTTTCGCTGAGGTTGGCCTACAGGCATTCCAGGTCCGCACCTTCCGCAACGGTGAACAACTGGCCCGGCGGTGGAGTGGGGTTTTCAGGTTTGGGGTCGAGGTAGTAGGAGAGGGCGCGGTCGGCGGCTTCATCGTTCCTACGCTCTGCGTGGGAATGCAGCCAGGGACGCTCCGCGTCCCAAAGAGCAGAACGCAGAGCGTCAGTAGAGGCATTCCTTTGCTGCGCGTGGGAACGATAGAAACGTGTGTTTGACGCTCACATCACCCGCCAACCCCCACCCAGCGCCCTGTACAACGCCACGCTCGCCTGCACCCGCGCCAATCGCAATTGCACGTTCATGTCCTGGGCGGCGTACAGCGTGCGTTGGGTTTCCAGCACCGTGAGCAAATCTTCGGCGCCGGCCTGATAACGGCTCTGGGCGATGTCGAAGGCGCTCTGGGCCTGGTGCAGTTCTTCGCTTTGCCATTGCCGCTGCTGGTCGAGCCCGTGGATGCCGTTCAGGGCTTTTTCGACGTCGGCGAAGCCGTTGATGATGGAGGCGCGGTAGAGCTCCAGCAGTTCTTCCTGGCGCGCGGTGGCTCGGTCGCGTTCGGCCTTGAGGCGGCCATTGTTGAAGATCGGCGCGGCCAAACCTGCGGTGAGGTTGTAGACGTTGTTGCGCAGCAACTGCTCGGCAATGTCGGCGCCGGTGGCGAGGCTCAGGCCCAGGGTCACGGAGGGCAACATCGCCGCGCGGGCTACGCTGATGTCGGCCTGGGCGGCGGTGAGGCGGGCTTCGGCGGCGGCGATGTCGGGGCGGCGACTGAGCAGGTCGCTGGGCACCCCGGCGTCGATGGCGGGCCAGTGCAATCGGTCGAAATTTTCATCGTCGAGTGTGACCGACTGCACCGGTTGCCCCAGCAGCGCCGCCAGGCTGATCAAGGCTTCCCGGGCCTGCTGCTGCACTTGAGGCAACCTGCGCTGTTGCGCCGCCACCAGGCTTTTTTGCTGGGACAACTCCAGGGCCGTGGCACTACCGGCGTCGTAGCGGGTCTGCACCAGATCGAGTACACGTTGGGCGTTGTCCAGGTTCTGTTCGGCGATGCGCTGTTGCTCGCGCAGGGACAGCGCCTGGGTGTAGCTGTTGGCGACGCCGCTGAGCAGGGTCAATTCCACGGTCGCCCGGTCGAACTGGCTGGCTGACAGACTGCTCAGCGCGCTGTCCCTGGCCGCTCGTTTGCCGCCCCAGAAGTCCAGCTCATAGCTGGCGCTGAGGTGGGCGTCGTAGTAGTCGATGGTGCGGTTGTCCCGATTGACGTCCAGTTGGCTGTAACCCTTGCCCCGCAACAACTCTTGACGAGTGCCGTTGAGTCCGGCCGTGACCGCCGGCAGCAACGGCGCGCCGGCGATCACTGCGCTGGCCTCGGCCTGGCGCACTCGGGCCATGGCGGCAGCGAGGTCGTGGCTGTCCCGGCGCGCCTGCTCGATCAAACGGTTCAATTGCGGACTACCAAAGTGCGTCCACCATTGCTGGTTATCGGTTCGAGCGGTGGCGGTGTCGAAACTTTGCCAGGCCGGTGGCGGCTGGATGCCGCTGTCCGGCGTCGGCGGGGGGGTGCCGCAGGCCGCCAGTAACAGGCCTGCGGCCAGGAGGGTCAGGTGCGCTTTCATAAGGTGAGGTTCATTCACTGGTGAGGGCCGCGACCGGGTCGAGGCGAGCCGCCTTGCGGGCCGGCATGAAACCGAAGACAACGCCGGTGACCAGGGCGCAGCCGAAAGCGCCGAACACCGCCAGCCATTCGAAGGCCACGGCGATCTTGCCTAGCAGCAACGCACCGCCCACCAGCAAGGCCAGGCCGATCCCGGCCAACCCACCGACCACCGAGAGCATCACCGCTTCGGTGAGGAACTGGCGCAGGATGTCCCGCTGGCGCGCGCCGGTGGCCATGCGAATGCCGATCTCGCGGGTTCGCTCGCGCACGGTCATGAGCATGATGTTCATCACGCCGATGCCACCCACTAGCAGCGAAATCGCGGCAATGGCCCCGAGCATCAGCGACAGTGTGCCCTGGGTGCGCGCCTCGGCCTGGATCATCGCGGCGTTGTTGGTCAGTTCGAAATCCTGCTTGCCGTCATGCAGGCGCAACAGGGTGCGGGAGACGGCCTGTTCGGCCTCCCTGACCTTGCCCGCGTCCTTGGCGGCGATTACCACGTACTCGGGATGCCGGCTGCCAAACAAGCGCACGCTGGCGGCGGAGTAGGGCACGGCGATGCGGTTGTCGGCGTCCGAATCCCCGGAACTGGCACCTTTTTCCGCCAGCACGCCGACCACCTGAAAGGGCACGTTCTCAATCAGGATGTAGCGACCGATGGGGTCGTCGACCTCCTTGAGTAGCTTGTGCCGGACCTTGTGACCAATCACCGCCACTGCCGCCGCACTGCGTTCATCGGCATCGGTGAAGTAGCTGCCCTGGGCCACCGGCCAATTGAAGATGGTCGGAAAGTTCGTATCGTTGCCGCCGACGTAGCTGGTGTGGTCGAGGTTGCCGAAACGCACGCTGGCGTCAGCGCCGTTGACCGGCATGATGCGCTGCACCTCGGGCAGGGCGGCGAGGGCCGCCAGGTCGTGTTCGCTGATGATGCCCTTGGCGGCGCGCGGGGTGGGCGCGGTGCCGTTGAGGTAGATGATGTTGGAGCCGAAGGCGCCCATCTGGGCCATGACCTGACGTTTGCTGCCTTCGCCCACGGCCAGCATCACCACCACCGAGGCCACGCCGATGACAATGCCCAGCAGCGTCAGGGCGGTGCGGAAGCGGTTGATCCACATCACCCGCCACGCCGCTTGCACGGCGTCGAGCAGTTCGCCTTTCCAGGCGCCGTTGTGTTCGCTGCCGGCGCTCAGGCGCTGGCGCAGGTCCACCGCTTGCAGTGCCTTCGGATTGGCTTGCACGTGGTGCGGCAAAGCGCCGGCGTTGTCGCTGATGATCAGCCCGTCGCGAATCTCAATGATGCGCTTGGCCCGCGCCGCCACCTCGCGGTCGTGGGTGATCAGGATCACCACATGACCCTGGCTCGCCAGTTCATCGAGCAACGCCATGACCTCGATGCCGCTCTGGCTGTCGAGGGCGCCGGTGGGTTCGTCGGCGAGGATGATGTGGCCGCCGTTCATCAATGCCCGGGCAATCGACACCCGTTGCTGCTGACCGCCGGACAGTTGATGAGGGCGGTTGCCGGTGCGGCTGGCCAGACCCAGGCGTTCGAGCAGGGCGCTGGCCCGGGCGTGGCGCTCGGCGGCCGAAGTGCCGGCGTAGATGGCCGGCATCTCGACATTTTCCTGGGCGGTGCCGGACGGGATCAGGTGATAGCCCTGGAACACGAAGCCGAAGGCTTCGCGTCGCAGCCAGGCCAGTTCGTCACTGCCCAGGCCGGCGACGTCTTCGCCGGCAAACCAGTAATCGCCGCTGGTGGGGCGGTCGAGGCAGCCGAGGATGTTCATCAAGGTGGACTTGCCGGAGCCGGACGCTCCGACAATCGCCAGGAATTCCCCGGCGTGAATGGACAAGTCGATGCCGCGCAGTACCTCCACCCGAGGGCTGTCGCCACCGCCGTAAACCTTGCGAATGTCCCGCAGTTCGATCAGGGGCGCGTCCATTCAGCCTCCACTGCCGACGGCCGGACCGATCAGCACCCGGTCGCCTTCACTCAGGCCGTCGAGAATTTCGGTACGCAGCCGATCGCTGGCGCCGGTGCGAACAGTGCGCGGCTGGACATCGCCATTGTCGGCCACCACCTGCACTTGCCTGGCGTTGGCCTGCAACGCAGCGCTGGGCACGGTCAGGACATCGCGTGCCTGGGCGGCAACAAAAAACACCTGGGCGGTCATTTCCGTCATCAGGGCGCGGTCGGCGTTATCCACATCCAGCAACACGGTATAGAGCACCACCCGTTCGCTGCCACTGCGCCCGCCCGTGAGGCTGCCGCCCTGGCTCGCTTCCAGCGGGCGCGGCGGCACCGGCAGGATCTGGCGCACGGTGCTGCTCCAGCGGCGGGCGCCGCCGGCCAGGGTGGTGAAGTAGGCGGTCATGCCCGGTTTGACGTGGCCGATGTCCGCTTCCGAGACTTCGGCCCAGACCGTCATTGGCGACAGGCGCGCGATGCGCAGAATCAACGGGGTTTGCTGCTGGGCGTTAAGAGTCTGGCCTTCCCGGGCACCGACGGCGACCACGGTGCCGCTCATGGGCGCGAAAATGCGCGTGTAACCCAGCTCGGCCTCGTCACTGCGCAGGTTGGCCTGGGCCTGGCGGATCTGGGCCTGGAACATGTCGATGCGCGCCTGGGTCGCCCGCACTTCGGCCTGGGCAGTCTGCACGTCTTCCTCGCGGGTGGCGCCGCCGGCCTTGAGTTGCTGCTGGCGGCGGAATTTCTGCTGGGCCAGATCGTGCTGGGCTCGTTGTTCCTGGAGCTGGGCCTTGAGGTTTTCAATGGAGAAGCGTCCGGCGTCCAGCTTGGCCTTTTGTGTGGAGGGATCGATCTCAACCAGCAATTGGCCTTCGCGAACTTCGTCGCCGGCTTCTACATGAATCTTGCGGATCTGCCCGGACGCCTGGGCGCCGACGTCCACGTAACGCCGCGGTTGCAGGGTGCCCAGGGCGGTGACGCTGTTTTCGATATCGCCACGGGTGACGGGGGCGGTAATAAGCGATTCACGGCTCGGGGCCACCGCTTGCCAGGCGGCAAAGGCCACGGCTGGAAGCAGGGCGAAGGTTAAAAGCCAGGCGCGTCGGGTAGGGCGGGGACGTTTCATGCAGGGTTCCGGCCGGTGGTGTCGGGCCCGTTCCATGAGGGGCAGGGACGGGAGGCTGTCTTGGTAAACGAGCGCTTCGGACGGGAATTTACTGTGTGAAACACTTGGTAGCAGGATGGCGGATGGGCAACGCAACAACCAAGACAGGTGATGTTGTGGCGAGGGGATTTATCCCCGCAGGGCTGCGCAGCAGCCCCAAAACCTGCTACTCAAAACATCTGGCACACCGAGTTGTTGGCTATGAGGGGCTGCTGCGCAGCCCAGCGGGGATAAATCCCCTCGCCACAACATCAGTGTCGGTGCCAGTAGAAATGAACGAATCAGCCTTGATACAAACCAAAGCTTTAAATCTATATGAGAATTACTATAAATTACGCGATGAAATCTGCCACTATCGTGCCATTGCCGATTTCAGGCACGCCGATCTGGCACAGGGATAGCTGTCGCAGCCATTGCGCAGGGGAGTCATGTTGGAAAACTACTATCGCGAGCTGGTGTGTTTCCTGAACGCCAGGCTAGGCAACCGCCAGGCGGCCGAGGATGTGGTGCATGACGCCTATGTGCGGGTACTTGAGCGCGCCAGTGACACGCCCATCGAACAACCTCGCGCGTTCCTGTACCGCACCGCATTGAACCTGGTGATCGACGGGCATCGGCGCAATACCCTGCGCCAGGTCGAATCCCTGGAGGTGCTGGACAGCGAAGAGCGTTTCTTCACGCCATCGCCCCATACCAGCCTAGACCACGGTCAACGCCTGGACATGCTCCAGCGCGCCCTGGCCGAATTGCCACCGCTGTGCCGCGAGAGTTTCCTGCTGCGCAAGCTCGAAGGCCTGTCCCACCCGCAAATCGCCGAACGCCTGGGCATTTCCCGGGCGCTGGTGGAAAAGCACATCGTCAACGCCATGAAGCATTGCCGCACTCGTATGCGGCAGTGGGACGCGCATTAATCCCTCCACGCCGGTCGCATCGCGGTAAATTTTTTTTCACTGTCCTCGTTCCTCTCAACAGACGACTTGCCGGCTTGCCAAAGATCGGTCGGGTCACCCCAGGCTTTTCGCGCCCTGTTGAGGGGCCCTCCAGAGGACACTGGACATGACACAGGCAATTGCTTCGCCCAACGTTCACGACTTGATCGGTATCGGCTTCGGCCCCTCGAACCTAGCGCTGGCCATCGCGCTGCAGGAGCGGGGCCCGGTCCAGGGCGAACTGGATGTGCTGTTCCTCGACAAACAGGCCGACTACCGCTGGCATGGCAATACCCTGGTGACCCAGAGCGAGTTGCAGATTTCTTTCCTCAAGGATCTGGTAACCCTGCGCAACCCCACCAGCCCCTATTCGTTCGTCAATTACCTCAAGCATCACGGTCGCCTGGTGGACTTCATCAACCTTGGCACGTTCTACCCGTGCCGCATGGAGTACAACGACTACCTGCGCTGGGTGGCCGGGCAGTTCACCGGGCAGAGCCGCTACGGCGAAGAAGTGCTGCGCATCGAGCCGGTGTTGCACAACCAGCAGGTCGAAACCTTGCGGGTGATTTCCCGCGACAGCCAGGGCGAAGAGCTCGTGCGCAGCGCCCGCTCGGTGGTGGTCAGTGCTGGCGGTACGCCGCGTATCCCCGACGCGTTCACCGCCTTCAAGGAGGATGCTCGGGTGTTCCACCATTCCCAGTACCTGGAGCGCATGGCGACTCAGCCGTGCGTGAACGGCCAGCCCATGACCATCGCGATCATCGGCGGCGGGCAGAGCGCGGCGGAAGCCTTCATCGACCTCAATGACAGTTTTCCTTCGGTGCAGGTCGACATGATCCTGCGCGGCTCGGCCCTCAAGCCTGCCGATGACAGCCCGTTTGTCAACGAGGTGTTCTCCCCGGAATTCACCGATCTGGTGTTCCAGCAGCCCCACAGCGAACGCGAACGGCTGGTCAACGAGTACCACAACACCAACTATTCGGTGGTGGACATCGACCTGATCGAACGCATCTACGGGATTTTCTATCGCCAGAAAGTCTCGGGCATCGCCCGTCATGCCTTCCGTACCCTCACCACGGTGGAGAAAGCCACGGCCACCGATGCCGGCGTGGAGCTGGCGGTGCGCAACAACGCCACCGGCGAGCTGAGCGTGCGCCGTTATGACGCGGTGGTGCTGGCCACCGGTTACGAACGGCAGATGCACCGCACATTGCTGGCGCCACTTGAGCAATACCTGGGGAATTTCGAGGTAGATCGCAACTACAAATTGATCACCGACGAGCGCTGCAAAGCGGCGATCTACATGCAGGGCTTCTGCCAGGCCAGCCACGGCCTGAGCGATACCTTGTTGTCGATCCTGCCGGTGCGCGCCGATGAGATCGCCGGTTCGCTGTACGAGCACAGCAAACATCGCGGACAGAGCCGTTCGGTGCGCGACCTGAAGCTGGCCACGGCGTAAGCAATCGGCAGTCTCGCCAGGAAATTCTTCAGAAACTTCCTACACTCACCTCACGTGTCCTGTCTTTCAGGCAGGCGCGTTGACGGTTCGCTGTTCCCTCGCTTTGGCAGTCTGAACCCATCAGCCGGTCTCCCTGACTTGACGTGAAGTCGGGGGTGTTCCGGGCCGACTACGCCAAACGAAACAACCTGAGCCAAATGACGCTGTTCTTACGCACAGGCCTGGTGGCGCTGTTGCTGGGCTTATCAAGTGTGACGCCGCAGGTTGGCGCGGCACCTGAGTCGCTGCAAGTGCTCGGGCGCTCCAGTGTGAGCGACTATTCGGTATCCCTGGGGGCGGCCGACTGGAACTGGCTACGCGGCAAGGGAACGTTGCTGTTGGGGGCCTCGGCGCCGGATTACGCACCGTTCGGTATCACCAGCAATGGCCGCGACTATGAAGGCCTCACTGCTGACTATGCCCAGTTGCTGGGGCAGATGTTGCACGTCGATGTGCGGGTGCAGCGTTACGCGTCACGGGAGGCGTCGCTCCAGGCGCTGCGTAGCGGTGAGATCGACATGCTCGGCACGGCCAACGGCTTCGAAGCCAGCGACCCGGCGTTGGCGATGTCCCAGGCCTATGCCGATGACCTGCCCACCCTGGTGGCCCGCGTCGCGGATAGCCAGGACTTGCCCACGGACTTGGCGGGCATGCGCGTGGCGATGCTGTATCACTATTTGCCCACCGAGACAGTCAAGGCGTTTTATCCGGATGCGGCCTTGCAGTTATACCCCTCGACCTTGAGCGCTATCGGCGCTGTGGCGTTTGGGCAGGCCGACGTTTACCTGGGGGATTCGATCAGCTCCAATTACCTGATCAGCAAGAACTACCTGAACAATGTCCAACTGGCTGATTTCTCACGCATGGAAGTGCAGCCGTTCGCCTTTGCGGTCAGCCGCGAGAACGCACGCCTGCTGCGCATTATCAACGCCGCGCTACAAGCCATCCCCGCCAGTGAACGCATGAGCATCCTGCGGCGCTGGAGCGCTGGCGGCGCGAGCATACCCGGTCAGCAACCCCTGCATTTCAGCGTCAAGGAACAGCGTTGGCTGAATGCACATCCGCGGATCACAGTGGCCGTCAACCAGAACTTCCCGCCACTCACGTTTATCGATGAGCAAGGGCATTTGCGCGGTATCAGCGCCGATGTGCTGGCCAGGATCAGCCTGCGCACCGGCCTGAAGTTCGATATCCAGCGGGGTAACTCGCTTCATGATGTGATCGGGCGCGTCAGAAGCGGTCGGGCCGACGTACTGGCCGCCGCTCCACCGAGCACCGAACTTGAGGGGGCGTTGCGTTTTACCCGGCCCTACCTGAGCAATCCGTTCGTGCTGGTGGCACCCTTGAGGGGCAAGGTCCCGTTGACGTTGGACCAGATGGAGGGCAAACGCCTGGCGCTGATCCGGGGCAATGTGCTGCGTGAGTATCTGCTGGAGCAGTTTCCCCGGGTGCACCTGGTGCCGGCTGAAAACGCGGCGGATGCGATGTCCATGGTCGCCGCCGGCACAGTGGACGGCGCGATCAATTCGCTGATCAGTGCCCGCTATATGATTTCCCGCCAGTACCGCGGCAAACTGCAAATCACCAGTACCGTGGGAACGTTTCCGGAGAGCGTGGCCCTGGCGACTCATCGTGATGCGCCGGAGCTGCATTCGATCCTGGACAAGGCGCTGCTGAGCATTTCTCCCGAAGAAATGGACGAGCTGACCAATCGTTGGCGCAGTGAAGTGGTGATCGACGACAACTACTGGTTGCGCAACCGCACCACTATCGTCCAGGGGTTCGCCATCGCCGCGCTGCTGTTGCTGCTGGCATTGGGGTGGGTCGTTTACCTGCGGCGTCTGCTGGAACAGCTGCGCGTGGCCAAGCAAAGCGCCGATGATGCCAACCGGGCCAAGACCACTTTCCTGGCGACCATGAGCCATGAAATCCGCACCCCCATGAACGCGGTGATCGGCATGCTGGAGCTGGCCCTGAAAAAAG
The DNA here is from genome assembly GCF_034555295.1 of Pseudomonas sp. N-137. Classification (NCBI taxonomy): domain Bacteria; kingdom Pseudomonadati; phylum Pseudomonadota; class Gammaproteobacteria; order Pseudomonadales; family Pseudomonadaceae; genus Pseudomonas; species Pseudomonas sp. N-137. Next base: position 338,799 of record NZ_JAXUDQ010000007.1, on the reverse strand, counting down.
CTGACCAGGGTGTCATGGACCGGTTCGCCATCGAAGTCGCGTCGGGCGCCGCTCGCGGCATGCTCGACTTGATCGGTGACATCCTCGACATCGCCCGCATCGAGTCCGGCAGGTTGTCGCTGACCCCGCAGCGGGCCAACCTGCGGGAACTGATCGAGTCGGTGGCGCGGATCTTTGAAGGCCTGGCCTGGCAGAAACAACTGCACTTACAGCTTGAACTCGACGCCGCGATCAACCGCGACGTATTGATTGATCCGTTGCGTTTCAAGCAGATCGTGTCGAACCTGCTGAGCAACGCCATCAAGTTCACCGACCAGGGGCAGGTGCGCTTGAGTGTGCGAGCCGCACCGGGCGATGACGCGCAGTGCCTGCCGATCCGCCTGCGCGTCGAAGACACCGGCTGTGGTATTTCGGCCGAGGATCAGCGCCGCTTGTTCAGCCCTTTTACCCAGGCCAGCAACAACACCCAGTCGGCCCGCAGCGGCTCCGGGTTGGGGCTGGTGATCAGCCGCACGCTCTGCGAAATGATGGGCGGCACTCTGACGTTGAGCAGCGTGCCGGGGGAGGGCACGCAGATTGAAGTTCTGCTGAGTCTGCCGGCGCTCGATGCCTTGGCTCAAGCGCCGTCGGCGCAAGTCGAGGCGCTGGCACCGGTGCGGGCGCTGAACATTCTGGTGGTGGACGACTACCCGGCCAACCGTTTGCTGCTGTCCCAGCAACTGAGCTATCTGGGCCATCGCGTCCGCGAAGCCGACGATGGTGTCCAGGGGTTGCGCGTCTGGCGTGCTGAACGGTTCGATGTCGTCATTACTGACTGCAACATGCCGTTGATGAGCGGCTACGAACTGGCCCGGGCCATTCGCGAGGCGGAGCGGGCCGAGGGTTTGTCGCCGGGGGTGATCCTGGGTTTCACGGCCAATGCCCAGCCCGAGGAAAAGGCCCGCTGTGTCGAGGCCGGCATGGACGATTGCCTGTTCAAACCCATCAGCCTCAAGGAACTGAACAGCTGCCTGGCTTCGGTCACGCAGGATTGCGCCGCAGTGCCCGATGAGCGGGTGCCTGCGCCGACCACCGGCGACATCGACTTGAGCAGCCTTGAACTATTGAGCGCAGGTGACACGGGCTCAATCAAAAAACTGCTAGTGGAAATGGTCAACAGCAATGCCGAAGACCTGGCGCAATTGATGCGTCTGCTCGCCCGACAAGACCTGCCAGGGCTGGCGGACCTGGCGCACCGGGTCAAGGGGGGCGCGCTGATGATCAGGGCCCAGCGCCTGATTGCCGCCTGCGAAGCCCTGGAAAGTGCCTGCCGTGGCGGCGACCGGTCGTTGCTCGCCGCCGCGGTGGATGACGTGCGCCAAGCCATGGAGCACCTGACTGAACGACTGGAGGCCTATGTGGCGGGGGAGCTTGCTCCCGCTGGGGCGCGAAGTGGTCCCCGCGGGTCTTCTCATGGATAAGCGAGCCGCGTAGTCATCCCGAAGCTACATGCGAAGTACCTTTTTCCTCCCTTTTTTGGGATTCGTCCTACAGCGCCTCTCAAAAGCTTCCTCTAGCCTGACGCCCCTTAACGATTGGGATGCCTGTCATGCCGAACAAAGCATTACGTATCATGATTGCCGACACGCAACATGCTCATCGAATGAGGCTTGAGCACCTGTTCAATCAACAGGGTTATTTTCGGATCGCCCCCGTGAGTGGCCTGCAGGAGCTGTTGACGCTGGTGGAATACGGCAGCGAGCCGTTCGACCTGGTCGTGGTCAATGCCGGCTTGGCCAACGGCGCGCTGAACCTGCACGATTTCATTCTCGATAACCCCCAGCTTCGTCACGCGATGATTTACAACACACCACAGGTCGGCCTGTCCTCGGCGGCGGTCGCGCGGCGGCCGGGCATGCACTTGAGCCCGGCCCAGTTGCCTGACCTTGCGTCACTGGCAAGTCTGATGGAGCGGATTGATCCCCAGGCCAGCGAGTTGACGCGACCCTGGCTTCGCCCTCTCAGGCAAGGTCACGCAGGGTGAAGCTGCACCGTTGGTCGGCACTGTCAGACCTGACAGGTGGCATGGCCCGGCGCCTGTGCAACAGTCCGAAGCAGTCATGGCATCGGCGCCGTTTGCATTTACGTGGGGAGTTGCCTTGAAAGACGTATTGATCGTGGATGACCACCCTGTCATACGAGGGGCATTGCGGCTCATTTGCCAGAACGAGGGGTTTACCGGAGTCAGGGACGCGAGCGGTGTCGCCGACGCCAGGGCGTTGATCAAGGAAAAGGCCCCAGACCTGGTGATTCTGGACCTGGTGATGAACGGATTCGATGGCATGGATCTGTTGGTCTGGATCATGACCCAGTTCCCAGAGTGCGGGGTGCTGGTATTCACTTCCCAGGACGCGCAGCACTTCTGCAACCGCTGCATCTCGGCCGGAGCCAGGGGCTTTGTGACCAAGAAAAGCGACCTGAAAGAACTGATCAAGGCCATTCATGCGCTGAAATCCGGCTACTCCTATTTCCCTCAAATGCCAGTCAGGCTGGATTTTCAACAACGCACTGAACAGCAGACCCTGGAAAGTCTCTCGACCCGCGAGCTATCCATTCTGCGAATGCTGGCCATGGGAATGCGCGGCAAGGACATCGCCGAGGCCTTGTTCCTGAGTCCGAAAACCGTCAGCACCTACAAGACCCGTCTGCTGGAAAAACTCGGACTCAAGACGCTAGTGGGTCTGTCGGATTTCGCCAAGCGCAATCATTTGTGATCCCTGTGTGCGGGCTCATTGCAGCCCCGTGCGATGGCATATCAGTGAAGTTGGGGGGCGATCGTTCTCTCTATAGAACGCTAAGACTGATTTTTGCAGTCTAGTGCGGCTGCGTTCGTGGTTTTAATCTGTGTCCATCGAATCGCAACGTCTGATTCGCAACACGATTGGAGCCACCGCATGAAAAACATCATCGGCGTCTACACCAGCCCCCGAGCCCATTGGGTCGGTGACGGCTTCCCGGTTCGCACGCTGTTTTCCTACGACAACCTGGGCAAGCACATCAGCCCGTTCCTGCTGCTGGACCACGCCGCTCCCACGCAATTCGAACCCACCGCCGAGCGTCGCGGTGTTGGCCAGCACCCTCATCGCGGTTTCGAAACCGTGACCATCGTCTACCAGGGCGAACTGGAACACCGGGATTCCACTGGCAGCGGCGGCAAGATCGGCCCTGGCGACGTGCAATGGATGACGGCCGCTTCCGGGATCATTCATGAAGAGTTCCACTCCGAGGACTTCGCCCGGCAAGGCGGGTTCATGGAGATGGTTCAGCTGTGGGTCAACCTGCCCGCCAAGGACAAAATGGCCCCGGCCGGCTACCAGACAATCCTCAAGAGCGACATTCCGAGCATCGACCTGAAGGACAACGCTGGCAGCCTGCGCTTGATTGCCGGCCGCTTCGAGGGGCATCAGGGCCCGGCGAAGACGTTTACGCCCATCGATGTCTGGGACATGCGCTTGAATGCCGGGAAAAACCTGACCCTCGACGTACACGATGGCTACAACACCGCGTTGGTGGTGTTGCGTGGCACGGTTCAGGTCAACGGTCGCGAGCGGGTCGAGGCCGGGCAACTGGCGTTATTCGACCGGGCCGGCGAGCAGTTGCACCTGCACGCCAATCACGACGCGGTGGTGTTGCTGCTCAGCGGCGAGCCCATCGACGAACCCATCGTCGGTCATGGCCCGTTCGTGATGAACAGCGAGCAGGAAATTCACCAGGCCTTCAACGATTTCCACTCCGGTCGTTTTGGCGCGATGGACGACTGAGGCGAAACAACAGTCAACCCAAAGCAATGTGGGAGCGAGCTTGCTCGCGAACGCGGTGTATCAGGCACATAGACGTTGACTGACACGCTGCATTCGCGAGCAAGCTCGCTCCCACACTGGTTTGGGGTGATCTCTACAGCGTGTTCAATTTGTGCCAATCTTCGCTCCATGACCTTCCTGGAGCTGTCGCGATGCTGTCTCTGATCTCCGATCACCCACTGCTGAGTGCCTTGGTGCTGTTGGTGCTCGACATTCTGCTGTGGCGGCTGGTCAGCGCTGATCGGACTTATTGGAAGATCGGCGGGCGGCTGCTGATTTTTTCGTTGTTCAGCGCGCTGCTGTTCAACGAAGGCCTCAACCCCCTGCAACCGGCGCAGTGGGTTGACGACGTGCCACGCCACTTGGCGGCCACCGGTTTACAAATTGCCTGGTGGCTGTTCGCTGCGCGGACCCTGACGGTGATGATCGGCGCGGTGATGATGCAATGGGTGGGTCATACCGGGCGGCTCTTGCAGGATTTGATCGGCGCGGTGATCTTCCTGATCGCCGTCATCGCTGCCCTGGCGTATGTGCTGGACTTGCCGGTCAAGGGCGTCCTGGCAACCTCCGGGGCGATGGCGATCATCGTCGGCCTGGCCTTGCAGAGTACCCTCAGCGACGTGTTCTCCGGGATCGTGCTCAACACCACCAAGCCCTATCAAGTCGATGACTGGATTTCCATCGATGGCACCGAAGGCCGGGTCACCGACATCGACTGGCGCGCCACGCGGTTGCAGACCGCCCAGGGCAGCATGGCGGTGATTCCCAACTCCTTGGCGGCCAAGGCCAAGATCGTCAACTTCAGCCGGCCCAGCGATGTCCACGGGTTATCCATCAGCATCCCGGTCAGCCCGCATGCACGGCCACAAACCGTGATCGATGCGCTGGAGCGGGCGATGATTGGTTGTCGTTCCCTGCTTGCCAGCCCGGCTCCCTGCGTGACACTCAAGAGCACCGGCAGCACCGGGGCGGAATATGAAATCAGCGGGTTCGTCGCGTCCATGGGCCAGAAGCGCGAGGTGCGCAATCAGTTGTTCGACCTGGCGTTCCGGCATTTGCAGGCATCGGGCGTAAGCCTGTTGTCCACCAGCGAAAGCGCGTCCACCAATGGCGTGTCGCGGCCCCGTGCGTTGCTGGAAAGCTCGAGCATTTTCTCCACCTTGCGCCAGGATGAGAAAGACACCTTCAGCCAGAACATGACCCTGCAGACCTTCCGCGCCGGCGACATGATCCTGCCGGCCGGGGAGGTCAGCGATCATTTGTTCATCATCGAGTCGGGGGTGGTCAGCGTGACCCTGTTTCGTAACGGCCAGCCGTTCGAGGCCGGACGCATGGGGCCGGGAGAGGTTATTGGCGAAGCCGGGATCGTTTCCGACCAGGCCGCGCTGGCGAACTTTTCCGCCAAGACCTTCTGCACCCTTTATCGCATCGAGAAGAGCTACCTCAAACCCTGCCTGGACGCTCGCCGCGACATCAACGACGCGATGAAAAACCTGCTGGACGTGCGCATGCACCTGGCCCAGAACCTGACCCGCGACGTCCCCAAACCGGTGGCCAAGAAGCGCTTCCTGCAATGGTTGCGTAGTCGGGCCTGAGCAAGTATCAAGGGCGTGCATTGGCCCCCCGAACTTCCCAATAATTGGCTATTTGTACCGCGCCACCGCGAGGCTAACGTAGCGCCACACCCAATTGTTCTGGAGTTCACCATGCAACCGCGTATCGATTTCTACACCGCTTCCCCTGAAGCTTTCAAAGCCATGCTGGCGTTCGAAACCGCTGTTTCGAAACTGGGCCTGGAAAAATCCCTGCTGGAACTGGTCAAGCTGCGTTCCTCGCAAATCAACGGTTGCGCCTTCTGCATCGACATGCACACCGCCGATGCCCGCAAGGACGGCGAGACGGAGCGTCGCCTGTATGCCGTGACCGCCTGGCGCGAAGCCCCGTTTTTCACCCCTCGCGAACGCGCCGCGCTGGCCTGGACCGAAGCGCTGACCCGCTTGAGCGACACCCATGCGCCAGACGCCGACTACGAACTGCTGAACCAGCATTTCACGCCCAAGGAAATGGTCGACCTGACCGTGGCAATCAACGCCATCAATGGCTGGAACCGCTTGGCGGTGGGCTTTCGCAAGATGCCTGAGGCGTGAGTCCACCGGCAATCAATCCAGATAGGTCCTCGGTGTACGACCGGTCATGTGCTTGAAAAAGGCGATGAAAGCGCTGTCACTGGCAAAGCCCAGTTCAAAGGCGCTGTAGCTCAGGCTGCGACCAGTGGCGAGCAGTTCAATGGCGCGCATCAGGCGCCATTGCTGGCGCCACTGTTGATAACCCATGCCGGTTTCCCGTTGAAAGATCCGTCCGATGGTTCGGCCGCTGGCACCGATCTTTTGCTCCAGCACCGCCAATGTTGGTGGCAGGTGGTCCAGGGTTGTGAGCAAAGGCGCGAGGCGTTTGTCCTGAGGCAGCGGTAGCAGCATCGGCTGTTCTGCCGCCTCACGGATTTCGTTCAGGCACAACCCCAGCAAGTGCAGGTTGCGACCTTGGGTCCAGTCGCTGTCGAACGCCGCGTCGGTGATCGGCTCGAGTACAGCGTGCAGCAGCGGCGAGACCTCAATGACGCAAACGCGTGAAGGCAGGTCCGCGCACAGCGTCGCCGTCAGGTAGATCGATCGGTAATCCACGCTCTGCTGCATCACCGCCCGATGGGGCGTCAGCGGTGGAATCCAGGCAGCTCGCGACGGGGGCAGCAGGCACAGCTGTTGCGCCAGTGTGATGCGCGCGCAGCCCTGTCGCGTAAATAGCAGTTGCCCGCGTTGATGCTGGTGTAGGCCAGAATCGTGGTGCCCCAGCGTCGCTGCAATGCCGATGACCGGCGCGCTATGACAGTCGGGGTCGAACCGGGCGTGAGCGCCGAGCCAAGCCATAAGTTGTCCGATTTCAAGGATCAGTTGTCAGGCTTTGGATAATACGATAGTCCTGGCTTCGTAGACTGCTCGTCGTTTTTCTAACGAGCGTGCCCATGACTTCTCGTCCGTTCCTCGGCCTGGCGATTGCCTTGGTGATGTTTCCGCAAATTGCCCAGACCCTCTATAGCCCTGCATTGGCAGACATCAGCCTGACCTTTGCCGTCAGCGCCGAAATGGCGGCGCAGATGTTGTCCGTATTTTTCCTGGGATTCGCCTTGGGTGTGGTGGTGTGGGGGGGCGTCTGTGACCGCATCGGCCGAAGGCCCGCCATGCTGGGTGGGTTGGCGTTGTATGCGCTAGGGACGGTGCTGGGCCTGAACGTCGACACCTTCGACGCATTACTGGCCGTCCAGGCTCTGGCTGCGTTTGGTGCGGCGGTCGGTTCGGTGGTCACCCAGACGATTCTGCGTGATCGCTACCAGGGCGCGGAACTGGGCAAGGTTTTTTCGATGATTGGCATTCCCCTCGCGGCCAGCCCGGCGATCGGTTTGTTCAGCGGTGCCAGCCTGGTTCGCTTCTTTGGCTATCAAGGCACACTCGGTGGCCTGTTGATGCTGTCGCTGATTCTACTGTGGTGGAGCGCGCGATCCTTGCCCGAGACGCTTGAGGGCAGTGTCCCGCCGCAACCCTTGTTGACGACTCTGTGGCGCATGCTGAAGGACCCGGACATCTGGCGCTCGTCGTTTTTGGTGGCGGCATTCAACGTCGCCCTGTTCAGCTACTACAACCTCGCTCCGTTCCAGTTCGAACGGCTCGGGTTGAGCCCTGAGCTGTTCGGCTACAGCGGGGCGATTCTGGCGTTGGGTTCGGGTCTGGGGGCGTGGCTGAACAAGCGTCTGCTTGCACGGGGTTTCGACGGCTCTCAGTTATCGGCTGTTGCGGCGATCGTGCTGCTGATGGGGGGGATAAGCGTTCAGGGCCTGCTCGACAGCGCTGGTTTTGTTGTGGCGATGCTGTTGATTGTCCTGGCGTTTGGCATGGCGATACCCAACGTGCTCGGTGCGGCATTGGTACGCTACGGTGATTGCCTGGGCACCGCTGGCGCGCTGTTTGGCCTGTTCTATTACTTGCTGATAGGAGGCGCGTTGATGCTAGCAGCCTGGTTCCAGGCGCTGGGCTGGACCCTGATTCTGTGCGGCTCACTGGCGGTGTGCCTGACGGTTCACCTGATGTGGGAGCGAGCCTGCTCGCGATGACGGTGTATCAGTCAACATCAATGTTGAGGGTCAGTCCGCAATCGCGAGCAGGCTCGCTCCCACAGGATTGTCTTAAGTTTGAAAGCTTCGGACGACAGGCACTGCAATAGGTTTGCTTCGGCTTAATAGGAAGCATTACTATTCACGCCTCGTCCCTACAGCGCAGTGCGATGACCCCCAAGCCGCCCCGCAGACCTGGCTTTTTCGAGCATTACGAAGAGTTGATCGGCACCTGGACCCGTCGTCTGCGCAATCGCCAGCAGGCCGAGGACCTGGCTCACGATACTTTCGTGCGGGTGCTCGAGTCCGATTCGGCTGATGTCCAGCAGCCGCGGGCCTATTTGCACCAGACGGCGCGCAATATTGCGGTGGATGGCTATCGGCGCGAAGATCGGCGGGGCGCCATGGAGGAGGTGGCGCTCGATCACAGCCAGTCGCTTTCGGGCGACCCGGAGCACTACATGCACGCGATCCAGTTGGCGGACTCCATCGAAAGGGCACTGGCCGAGCTGCCGGCCAATTGCCGTACGGTGTTTGTCTGGCAGAAGATCGAAGGCTTGACCCAGGCGGAAATCGCCGAGCGCCTGGGCTTGTCAAAAAACATGGTGGAAAAGTATATGATCCGCACCCTGCGGCATCTGCGCGATCGTCTGGACGGGGCTGGCCAATGATCCGTCGTTATCTTCCACCTGAGCCACAGGACCTTCCATGATGGATAACCGTGAATGCCCGTGCGGGCAGAACCGGGTTCGCGACGAGGCGGCGCAATGGTTCGTACGCTTGCAAGCTCCCGTCATGGGTGTCGATGAGCGCCAGCGTTACGAGGCCTGGCTGGACGAGCATCCTAATCACCGCGACGAAATTCTACTTCTACAGGGGATCTGGAGCGCCACGGATCTGCTGCCCAAGGAACGTCTGCAAGCGTTGTGCGAACCACCCGCCAAACGTCCCCAGCGTCGACCGCTGCTGCGCTTCGCCGTGGCCGCCGGGCTGTTGGCGATGGCGGTCGGGCTGGGCTTGTTCAGCGGCTTGGGTGCTTCCAGCGATTACAGCGCTGAATTTGCCACGGCCCTGGGCGAGCGCCGGCACATCGCGCTGCCGGACGGTTCGGTGATCGACCTCAACAGCCGCAGCCGCGTGCGTGTTCAGTTCGTCCACCATCAACGGCGCGTGGAACTGGCCGAAGGCGAGGCGTTGTTTCGCGTCGAGCATGACGCTGGCCGGCCGTTTACGGTGGAGGCGGGCAACGGCCGGGTGACGGTGACCGGAACGCGCTTCGATGTGCGCCGCGATGCCGACTCAACCCGGGTGGCGGTGGAGCAGGGCAGTGTCAAGGTTCAGGGGCGCGACGCGGCGCAGGCCGAGTTCGTCAGCCTCACGGCCGGCCTTGGCACCCGTATCGATGCGCAGGGCAAGGTCGCCGCACCTTATGGCATCAACGCCGATGAACTCACCGCCTGGCGCCACGGCAAACTGGTGTTCAACAACGCTCCCTTGAGCGAAGTCGTCCAGGAGGTTTCCCGTTATCGCGCTAAACCCCTGCGCGTCGGCAGCGCGGCGGTGGGCAACTTGCGCCTGACCAGCGTGTTTCGTGCCGATAACCCCGAGGCGCTGCTCAAGGCTTTGCCCAACATCCTGCCGGTGGCCGTGCGCACCCTGGATGACGGCAGCCAGGAAATAATTGCGCGGTAAATTCAGGTTTTTTTCGAGTTCTTCGTCTTCTTGTCCAACTGCAACTGGTTTGCATTAACAGACGCGTATTCTTGCGATTCAACAGGACAAGGTTCGACGTGAAAACCACCTTCAAAAACAACAACCGCGCCCCCGCCCGCTGGCTGCCGCTGGCCCTGACCCTGGCCGTCAGTGCCGCATTGCCCCAGGCCTTCGCCGATCAGGCGGCCACGTCCATTCACATCCAGGCGCAGCCGCTGGGCCAGGCCTTGAGCCAGCTCGGCCAGCAGACTTCTTTGCAGGTGTTCTTCAGCCCGGAGCTGGTGGCCGGCAAGCAAGCCCCGGCGGTGGACGGCAACTTGTCCCCAGAAGCGGCCCTGGGCCAACTGCTGCAAGGCAGCGGCCTGCAATACCAGATCAATGAAGGTTCGGTGACCGTGCTGCCGGCGCCCTCGGCGTCCACTGGCGGCCCGCTGGAACTGGGGGCCACCGACATCCAGGTGGTCGGTGACTGGCTCGGCGATGCCAATGCCGAAGTGGTGCAGAACCATGCCGGCGCGCGCACGGTAATCCGCCGCGAAGCGATGGTGGAGCAGGGGGCCATGAACGTCGGCGATGTGCTGCGGCGCGTGCCGGGGGTGCAGGTGCAGGATGCCAATGGCACCGGCGGCAGCGACATCTCCCTGAACGTCGGCGTGCGCGGTCTCACTTCGCGCCTGTCGCCCCGTTCCACGGTGCTGATCGACGGCGTGCCGGCGGCGTTTGCGCCTTATGGTCAGCCGCAACTGTCCATGGCGCCGATTTCTGCGGGCAACTTGGACAGCATCGACGTGGTGCGCGGCGCCGGGTCCGTGCGTTACGGGCCGCAGAACGTCGGCGGCGTGATCAACTTCGTGACCCGCGCGATTCCGGAAAAAGCCACCGGTGAAATCGGCACCACCCTGGAAACCTCCCAGCGCGGCGGCTGGAAGCACATCGACAGCGCTTTTCTCGGCGGCACGGCCGATAACGGCATGGGCGTTGCGCTCCTGTATTCGGGGGTCAACGGTAATGGCTATCGCCGCAGCAACAACGACAATGACATCGACGACGTCATCCTCAAGACCCATTGGGCGCCCACCGAGGTGGATGATTTCTCGCTGAACTTCCATTACTACGACGCCAAGGCTGACATGCCCGGCGGCCTGACCCAGGCGCAATACGACGCGGACCCGTATCAGTCCGACCGTGACTGGGACAACTTTGCCGGCCGGCGCAAGGACGTGTCGTTCAAGTGGATCCGCGAGATCAGCGAACGCACCCAGGCCGAAGTGCTGACCTATTATTCCGACAGCTACCGTGGCAGCACCATCGCCTCCCGGGACCAGCGCAACCTGGCGTCCTACCCGCGTACTTACTACACCTTCGGCATCGAACCGCGGGTGTCCCATGTGTTTGACCTGGGCTCGACCACCCAGGAAGCCAGCGTCGGTTATCGCTACCTCAAGGAAGGCATGCACGAAGAGGCCAGTCGCCTGGCGCTGCGCGATAACCAGCCGGTGGTGCGGCCGGGGTCCGATGGTCACGTCTATCAGGACCGCACTGGTGGCACCGAAGCCCATGCGGTCTACATCGATGACAAGATTGATGTCGGCAAGTGGACCATCACCCCGGGCATCCGTTTCGAACGCATCAGCACCCAATGGCACGACCGCCCGGTGCTCGACACCGACGGCAGTCCGGTACAGGAAAAACGCCGCAGCATCGACAGCAACGAACCGCTGCCGGCCTTGAGCGTGATGTATCACCTGTCCGATGCCTGGAAGCTGTTCGCCAACTACGAGACGTCGTTCGGCAGCCTGCAATATTTCCAGCTCGGCCAGGGCGGCGACGGCAACAACACCGCCAACGGCCTGAACCCGGAAAAAGCCAAGACCTACGAGATCGGTACCCGCTACAACGATGACGTCTGGGGCGGGGAAGTGACGCTGTTCTACATCGACTTCGACGACGAGTTGCAGTACATCAGCAACGATGTGGGCTGGACCAACATGGGCGCCACCAAGCACCAGGGCCTGGAAGCCTCGGTGCGCTACGACATGGCCGCGCTGGACCCACGCCTGGAAGGCCTGAGCGCCAATGCCGGTTTCACCTACACCCGCGCAACTTATGAAGGTGATATTCCAAGCTTCAAGGGCCGTGACCTGCCGTTCTACTCGCGTCAGGTGGCGAACCTGGGGTTGCGTTATGAGATCAATCGCTGGACTTACAACCTCGATGCCTTTGCCCAGTCTAAGCAACGCTCACCCGGCAACAGCGTGAACCCCGACGGCAGCTTCAGCGACGATTACATCACCGACGGCAGCGCCGATGGACGCTACGGTGACATGCCGGGTTACGTGCTCTGGAACGTGCGCGCTGGCTACGACTTCGGATCGCAACTATCGAACCTGAAGGTCGGCGCCGGGGTGAAGAACCTGTTCGACCATCAGTACTACACCCGCTCCAGCGACAACAACTCGGGCATCTATGTCGGCGCACCGCGTACGTTTTTTGTGCAGGCGAGCGTGGGGTTCTGATGAAAAACCAGGATTGACGCGTACTCCTGTGGCGAGGGGATTTATCCCCGTTGGGCTGCGCAGCAGACCCAAAGCGGCAGACTCAATCTGCCTGACACACCGAGTTAGTGATTTTAGGGCTGCTTCGCAGCCCAACGGGGATAAATCCCCTCGCCACAGATAAATCTCCTTTCCACAGAGAGGGGTGTAACGCCTCAAACCTTCAACACTTTCCCACTGACCGCCACCGCCACCAACGACAGCGCGATCAACCCGAACGCAAAGCTCAGGCTGCTGCCATGGGCGACGAATCCGATCAGCGCCGGGCCTGCGAGGATGCCGGCGTAGCCGATGGTGGTGATGGCCGGTACGGCGATCGCTTCAGGCATCAGCGTCTGCTTGCCGACCGCGGTGTACAACACCGGCACGATGTTCGAACACCCGGCCCCGACCAACGCATACCCCAACAGCGCCGCCTGCCACATCGGTGCCAGGGTCGCCAGCAGGAACCCGGCCGCAGCGGTCGCGCCGCCGTAGATAATCACGCGTCTGGCGCCCAGGCGATGCACCACCGAATCCCCCGTCAGGCGGCCGACGGTCATGGTCAGCGCGAACGCGGCATAACCGAGCCCGGCATAGGCGGTTTCCACTCCACGCTCGGCCGTCAGAAATACCGCGCTCCAGTCCAGCACCGCGCCTTCGGCCAGGAATACGATGAAACACAAGATGCCGATAAACAGCACCACGCCGTGGGGAATGGCAAACGCCGGGCCCGAACTTTCACTGCCATAGGGCAGCAGATGCGGCGCCGCCTTGAACAGCGCCACCAGCAACAGTGCATTGACCACCAGCGTCGCCCCCAGGGGCGAAAGGCCGAGGCCGAGCAGCGCGCTCACACCGGCCGCGCCAATGATCCCGCCGAGGCTGAACATGCCGTGAAAACCCGACATCATGGTCTTGCCGCTGGCCCGCTCGACGATCACCGCCTGCAGGTTGACGGTCGAGTCCACGGTGCCGAGGCCGGCGCCAAACAAAAACAAGGCTGCCACCAGCCAGGGCAAAGACGTCATCGTTGCCAGCGCGGGCAAGGCCAGGCAGATCAGAATCGTGCCGCCACTGAGCACCCGCCGGCAGCCAAATCGCGCCGCCAGTGCGCCGGAAATCGGCATCGCCAGAATCGACCCCACCCCAAGGCACAACAACAGCAACCCAAGAGTGCCTTCGTCCAGGTTCGCCCGCACCTTGGCGTACGGCACCAGCGGCGCCCAGGCCGCGATCCCGACACCGGCGATGAGATAGGCAATGCGGGTGGACATCTGTTCCAGGCGTCCGGGGATGAAGGTTGGCGGTGGGGTAATGGCAGTCATGAAACGTCCTTGGTTTGGCGAGGCGATGGTGCGGGCGGGCCCTATGCTTGCACATCCACTGACCGCGCCGCGACCTCAAGGTGCCGAAGAGGTGTGTGGGTGGCAAGCACGCTTTGCCTGCACAGCCTTGGCCGGAATAAAGTACCGGCTTTCGCTGGCTGAATCCGGGTCTGGTCCATGACGCAGTTCTATGATGCACGGGGCAATATTTATGGCGTGGTCTCACCGCAGCAGGTCCGTGCCCAAGGCATTGACCTGCCGCCGACAGCCGCCCAGGCTGCCCAGGCCCGCCAGGCCTGGACCCGCGCCGCAGTGCAGGCCTTCTGTAGTTGGGCGCCGGGTCAGGCGCCGCCGGATGCCAAGGCCCATTGCAGCGATGGTCTGCTGATCGGCCCGTTCCAGAATGAGCCACCTTTTGACCTGTTGATCGTCAACACCGACGGGACCCTGGCCGAGCGCAGCGGCAATGGCCTGACGATTTTCTCCCAGGCGCTCAAAGAGCAAGGTTTGATGCCGAGCGACGGCGAATGTGTGCTACAGGTTCATCACGACAAACGTGAAGGCGTGTCACCGCTGCAAACGGCGGTCCGCGTAGCGGAGTTCGAAGGTCTCTCGGGTTTCTGGCTGGACTTGGGAAAACCACTTTTCGGCCCCGGCGCTGTCGCGGCTCAAGGCGTGCAAAGCGTGATCGTCAACCAGCGCGAAGTCAGCCGTGTGGCTGCGCTTCATGCTTTGAATCCGGCCTGGGGCAGCAGTCAGTTCGTGAACATTGGCAACCCGCACTGCGTGACCCTGGTGGACAGCGCCGAGACGTTGCCAAGTAACCCGCAAATGCGTTCCCCAGCGTTGGCGCAAAGCCTGACGCGCATTGCCTATGCGCCGCCCGGTGGGTCCGGGATTCCCTGCCCGGCGGGGGTGAATCTGCAGTGGGCTTGGCGCCAGGCCGAAGCAAGCATTGCCGCGCGGATTTTTGAACGAGGGGAAGGTCCCACCGCTTCTTCGGGCACCAGTGCCAGTGCGGTGGCGTGCGCCGCGTGGCGAGTGGGTTGGGTGAAGGCGGGGGCGGTGAGTGTGGTGATGCCGGGTGGCACTGCACCGATTCTGCTGGAAGAACAGGCGGGTGAGCTGATGCGGGTCAGGTTGTTTGGTATTGCGCGGTCTGTGTCATAGACGATCTGCGCCGCAGCCAATGACGCCATCGCGAGCAGGCTCGCTCCCACATTCGATCTTCAGCGGGCACAAAAATGCGCGTACGGCGCCGCTCCACTGTGGGAGCGAGCCTGCTCGCGATGACCTCAGCCTGGCTGAACCGCAAACTCCACCATCGGCATCTGCCGCTTCATCAGCACTTCGCCATTGCGAATGGAGTAAAGCGGTAGGCCCTGGCTACGGATCACTTCGTAGTCACTGTCGGCCGAGAGGATCAGCAGATTCGCCGGGCGCCCGGCTTCCAGGCCGTAGCGCTCGCCCAGGGCCATGGCCTTGGCGCTGTTATCAGTGACCAGGTCCAGGGCGCTTTGCAGGTTGCGGTAACCCAGCATGTGGCAGATGTGCAGGCCAGCTTCCAGCACCCGCAGGATATTGCCGTTGCCTAGGGGATACCACGGGTCGACGATGGAGTCCTGGCCGAAGCACACGTTCATCCCCGCTTCGAGCAATTCGTTGACCCGGGTGACGCCGCGGCGTTTAGGGAAGTTATCGAAACGTCCTTGCAGGTGGATGCTTTCGGTGGGACAGGAAACGAAGCTGATGCCCGAGTGCCCGAGCAGGCGAAACAGCTTGGCGCAGTAGGCATTGTCATAGGAGCCCATGGCCGTGGTGTGGCTGGCGGTGACGCGGGCGCCCATGTCGCGGCTGCGGGCTTCTTCGGCCAGCACTTCGAGAAAGCGCGAGTGCGGGTCGTCGGTCTCGTCGCAATGCACGTCCACCAGGCAACCGGTGCGCTCGGCCAGGTCCATCAGGAATTTCACCGAGCTTACGCCTTGATCCCGGGTGTACTCGAAATGCGGAATGCCGCCCACCACGTCGGCACCCATTCGAATTGCTTCCTCCATCAGTTCGCGGCCGTTGCGGTAGGACTCGATGCCTTCCTGGGGAAACGCGACGATCTGCAGGTCGATCAGGTGACGACTTTCCTCACGCACTTCAAGCATGGCTTTGAGGGCGGTGAGGTCAGGATCGGTGACATCGACATGGGTGCGCACATGCTGGATGCCATGGGCGGCCAATGCCTGGATGGTTTTTTTGGCGCGGGTCTTGGTGTCTTCCTGGGTGATGGTGGCCTTGCGCTCGCCCCAGCACTCGATGCCCTCGAACAGCGTCCCGCTCATGTTCCAGCGGGGTTCGCCGGCGGTGAGGGTGGCATCCAGATGAATGTGCGGTTCGACGAACGGCGGCACCACCAGATTACCGCCGGCGTCGAGGTCTTGCGGGCCGAGGCTCGGGGCTTCGGTCTGGCGTGCAATGCTGGCGATCAGGCCGTTTTCCAGGTGCAGTTCATGCAAGCCTTCGCGGTTGCGCAGGCGGGCGTTGATGATGTGCATCAAGCGAGTCCTTCTCAAAGATCTTGGAGGGGGGTATCGGTGGCGCGAATTCCCAATAGGCCGATCAATATCACATACGTTAGCGCGCCGGTGGCGATTCCTACCAGTGGCGCAACCCAAGGCGAAGTGAACGCCGCGAGGGTGCCTGCGCCGTACGCAAACAGCCCCGGCCAGTTGAAGGCCGGCAGCTGCGCTTGGGCCAGACGCGGATAGCGGCCGCGCCAGCGGAAGAAGAAATCGGCCATGATCACTCCGCCAATCGGCGGGATCACCGTGCCCAGCAAAATCAGGTAAGGCACCAGCAGATCGTACATGCCCAGCAGGGCCAGCAGTGTGCCGATCGCCGCGCCGCCCAGGGTCACGGTTTTGCGCCGACGGGTGCGCAGCAGGTTGCAGCCGGCCACGGCAAAGTTATAGATGGTGTTGTCCTGGGTGCTCCAGATGTTGAGCAGCAGCATCGCCATCGCCGCCATGGCGAAGCCTTGCAGCAGCAGCACTTCCACCACGTCCGGCTGCTGATAGACGATGGCTCCGTAGGCGCCGATCAATACCATCAGGCCGTTGCCGATGAAAAAGCCGATCAGGCTTGCCAGCACCGCGATCTTCGCCGAGCGGGAAAACCGCGTCCAGTTGGTCGCCTGGGTGGCACCGCTGACGAACGTGCCGAATACCAGCGTGATGGCGGTGGACCAATCGAGGCTGCCCGTCGGCACCACCGCCAGCAACCCATCCAGGCCACCGACCTTTACCGTCGCGACCCACATCGACAACATCAGCAACAACATCATGGCCGGCACGGCGATGTACGACAGGATCTCCAGCCCGCGATAACCGATGTAGGCGGTGACGCAGAACCCCAGGCCGAACAACACCATCAGCCCCAGCACGGTGCCTTCGTTCAAATGAAAATACTTGCCCAGTACCACCGCCGCCGTCGCCGTGCCCCAGGCGTACCAGCCGATCTGGGTGAAACCCAGGATCAAGTCGCTGAGCTTGCTGCCCACCTCACCGAAACAGAAGCGACCCATCAGCACCGAATTGAGCCCGCTCTTGAAGGCGATATAACCCAGGCCGGCGGCGTACAGGCCCAACAGCAGATTGCCGATCACGATGACCGTGAGCATTTCGGCAAAACCGAACGCTACCCCCAGCTTGCCACCGGCAAACATCGTGGCGGTGAAAAAGGTGAAGCCCAGCAGCACCATGGCCGTGGAGGCCAGGCCCTTGCGGGCATGCATCGGGACTTCGCTCAAGGGATAGTCGTTGCCCGGATCGTTTTGAGTCATGTGGAGGTCCTTGCGCAGGAGGAAGATGTCGCAAGCGTGCAGCGCCCGTGCCAAGCGAGTGATCGCGAGGTTATTTATAGCCAATCCTTGGTATTGGGTAAGTGAAGAGAACGAAAGCAGTGCGGCGGTGGTTCAAGTTGGAACACAGTTTCCACTGCCTATGCGGTTTCTTCAGGTGGGAGAGTGCAGCGCTAGAAACCGCAACACTGCCGCGACGATGGCCTCCGGCGCGTCTTCCTGGACCAAATGCCCGGCATTGGGAACGGGATGAAACTGTGCGCCCGGTATCATCCGTTGCAACGCACGACCGCGTTCGATGGGGATCCACTGATCGTCTTCTCCCCAAAGGATCTGCGTCGGGCAGCGCACGGTTGCATACAGCGGTTCGACCTCGCGGGTATAGCGTTCGTCCATCTGCGCGATCTGCCGATAGAGCGCGGCCTGGCCGGTCTCGCCAAGCCAGGGCTGCACGTACGGCGCCAGTTCTTCATCGGGGATCTGCCTGTTGATCGCACCCCGGATATAGGTCGGTACGATGGCCCGCTGAATGTAATCGGGCAGGCCGCTGAACGCCGCTTCGTACTGGCGCACATGCTGGACAAAAGGTGAACCCCAGGGCGACAGCGCCACCGGATCGATCAGGGTCAGGCTGCGGTAGTGCTTGCCGTTGAGCAGGTGCGTGCGCAGGGCGGTTGCGCCACCAAAATCGTGGGCCACCACGTCCGGGCAATCCAGGCCCCAGTGTTCCAGCAACTGCGCGAGCAAGTGGTTTTGCACACCGAGGGAAACGTCGGCGTCCGGTTGTGCGGATTGGCCGTAACCCAGCAGGTCAAAGTAATGCACCTTGTGAGTGGCGAAGAACAGCGGGGCGATTCGGTGCCACACGTAGGAAGAGAAGGGCGTGCCGTGGACAAACACCAGCGGCGGGCCGTCGCCGTGGACGGCGTAACGGATGCGGTGTCCGTTGAAGTTGTATTCGTGATCCAGGGGCCAGTGGCTCATGGTCGCGTCCTCTTGGCATGTTCGAGCCAAAAAGCATAGACACAAAAAAAGCCAATGCCACAGGTCCCTGTGGCCCGCTTACTCGCCGCGGTAGATGCAACCGCTGGTGCAGGTCTCATGGATGCGAATGGCACTGAGTTCCGGCAACAATGGCTTCAACTGTTCCCAGATCCACTTGGCCAGGACTTCGCTGGTGGGGTTTTCCAGGCCGGGAATGTCGTTGAGGTAGTTGTGGTCCAGGCGCTCGTAGAGCGGCTTGAAGATCGCCTTGATCTCCGAGAAGTCCCGAATCCAGCCGGTGTGCGGGTCGATGTCGCCGCTCAGGTGAATCGCCACTTTGAACGAGTGGCCGTGCAGGCGGCCGCACTTGTGACCGTCTGGCACGTGGGGCAGGCGGTGGGCGGATTCGAAGGTGAATTCTTTGAAAATTTCCACAGGTTCAGGCTCTTTAAGGTAGCGGTCGCGAGGCAGGCGGCGGAGTTTATCAGTTTGGTTCCGCGTTGCGCGACCGTGCTGACTAAAGGGTCAGCAAACGCCCGCCCAGCCCACCGTTGGCCGCCAGTTCAAGAAACTCGTCACCGAGTCGGCGGCTTTCGTCCATCGCCGTGCGCCAGTATTTGCGGCGGCTGGTGTCATCGCCCATGAAACGCTTGAAGTCGTTACGGTCCGGCAGCTTGCCGAAGGGCAGGCGCGCCAGGTATTCACGGGACGGCGCCAGTAACAGCACGTCCTGCAGGCGCTCGACGTTCCCCCGGCGCCATGGCAGGCCCTTGTCGAACCAGCCGGGAATGACCCGGTCGGTGAAGTGCGGATACAGCACGATGTCTTCGCCGCTGTAGGGCAGGTCCAGGTGGTAGTCCAACAGGCCGCCGTCGCGGTAGGTGCCAACGCCGGCGCCGGGCAGGTCGCGCACGCCCTCCATCACCATCGGGATCGAGCCGGATGCCAGCAGCGCCTGGCGCAGATTACCGGCCTCCAGCGTGACGAAGCGTGACGGAAAGTCGTTCAATGGGTGCAACGGCGGCGCCCGGCGTGGGTCGTGGACGATCAGCCGTTCGAAATGCCGCGACAGGCGCGCTCGGCCCCGCAGGTTGTCGGCGATCACCGACGACAATCCCAGGCCGAGTCGCCCGCGATGATCCTGGGCCAGCCAGCCGTGACTTTTGACCACCATGATGTTGAGTCGGTAATGCGGGTTGTCGAGGATCGACGTGTCGCGGCCCTGAAGCAGATCATCGAGCATGCGCTGCGAACTCTGGCTCACCCCGGCCATGGTCACGCCTTTGGCAAAGCTTTGCTCGTTGTACAAGGTGCCCAGGCGCCGGATCCCCTCGGCGGCATCCGGCAGGCAGGCGCTGGCGAAGCGCCAGGAGCCCACCGAAGCACCGATCAGCGAGCGCTCCCGGGGCGCGGCGGGCAGCCACTCGCCAAACAGCGCCAGGTCCAGCCCCTGAATGCCCAAGGCCTTGGGGCCACCGGCGGCGCCCGGCAGAATGCCGACATCGGCAGCGTTCAGGCCAGCCTGGCGAATGCGTGCCAGAGCACGAGGGCCGGCCTTGAGGGTCAGGGCAGGGAACTTGATGTGGATGGCGGTCATACCGGTCTCGAATGGTGCAACGGATAATTTAACGGCGTCAGCCCTGTGGCAGCGAACAGGTTCGCTCCCACATTGATCTGTGTTCAATGATGGCAATTCAGTTTCAGTTAAGTTCGCCCCGATACAGTTCCCCGGTGAAGATTACAAAAAAAGGAGACAACCCATGAACCGCCTGACTGCCTTTTTCATCGTTACCCTGATGGCCATCAGTGGCCTGGCCAGCGCACGAGACCTCACGGCCGACGAAGCCCAAAAGCTGCAGGACGCTGGTACCATTCTGTCGGTTGAAAAACTCAACGCCACTGCCTTGTCCAAACACCCTGGCGCCACCTTGACCGATACCGAGCTGGAACAAGAATACGGCAAGTACATCTATCAGGTGGACTTGCGCGATGCCCAGGGCGTTGACTGGGAACTTGAATTGGACGCGGTTGACGGCAAGGTACTCAAGAATCATCAGGATCTGTAATGAAGCTTAATTTACGCCCCCGCAGCCGTTGGGGGCTGGCGCTGCTGGTGTTCTGTTCACTGGCCGTCGCTCGAGACCTGGACCAGGATGAGGCCCTGCAATTGCGGCAGCAGGGCGTGATCCTGCCCCTGGAACATTTGCTGCAACAGGCGCTGGATCGCCACCCCGGCGCCAAACTGCTGGAGGCCGAGCTGGAAGAAAAACACGGCGTCTATATTTACGAGGTCGAATTGCTGGCTACCGACGGCGTTGTGCGCGAACTGGACCTGGAGGCCGCGACCGGCCGTTTACTCAAAGATGAGGAAGACTGATGCGCCTGCTTCTGGTGGAAGATCATGTTCCCCTGGCCGACGAAGTGATGGCCGGGCTGACGCGGCAGGGTTATGCCGTCGACTGGCTCGCCGATGGTCGCGACGCGGTTTATCAGGGCAGCAGCGAGCCTTATGACCTGATCATCCTCGATCTCGGCTTGCCGGGGGTGCCGGGGCTTGAAGTGTTGGCCCAATGGCGCGCGGGCGGCCTGAGCACGCCTGTGCTGATCCTGACCGCCCGTGGTTCCTGGGCCGAACGCATCGAAGGCCTCAAGGCCGGGGCCGACGATTACCTGACCAAACCCTTTCATCCCGAAGAGCTGCACCTGCGGATCCAGGCATTGCTGCGCCGCTCCCATGGCCAGGCCAACCAGCCGACGCTTCAGGCGGCCGGGCTGCATCTGGATGAAGGTCGCCAGTGTGTGAGCCGCGACGGCACCGAAATCCAACTGACCGCGGCCGAATTTCGCCTGCTGCGCTACTTCATGCTTCATCCTGAGCAAATCCTTTCCAAGAGCCATCTCGCTGAACACCTGTATGACGGTGAAACCGAGCGCGATTCCAATGTGCTGGAAGTCCATGTCAATCACTTGCGGCGCAAGCTGGGCCGCAGCGTGATCGAAACCCGTCGCGGCCAGGGTTACCTGTTCGGCGGGCAGGCGCAGTGAGATCGATCCAGCGGCGTCTGAGCCTGGGCCTGATCGGTGTGATGGTGGTGGTCGGCGTGGTTCTGGCGCAGACCAGTCTGTGGTTGTTCGAGCTGGGTCTGCAGCGGTATCTGGAGGCGGGGCTGCGCAACGACAGCGAGAACCTGCTAGTGGCCCTGGTGCGTGGTCCGCAAGGCCTGCAACTGGATGAGCGACGCTTGTCGCCGGCTTATCTGCGACCATTTTCCGGGCATTATTTCCGCATCGATTTTGCCGATACGCATTGGCGCTCCCGCTCCCTTTGGGACCAGGAGTTGCCCCATCTCGACCATCCGGGACTGCACAGCAACCTGCAATTGGGGCCTGAAGGTCAGAAGCTGCTGGTCCTGCGCACCGACTATCGGCGTCTGGGCCAGGCCATTTCCATCAGCGTGGCCCAGGACTACACGCCCGTGCGGGACAGCTTCCTGCGCATGCAGCAGATCGGCCTGGGACTTGGGTTGGCGGGGTTGCTGTTGATTCTGTTGTTGCAACGCATCACGGTGCACCGCGCCTTGCGCCCGCTGGACAAAGCCCGGGAGCAGATCGCCCAGTTGCAGCGCGGGCAGCGTTCGCAACTTGACGAACAGGTGCCGCGGGAACTGGAACCGCTGGTGGCGCAGATCAACCATCTGCTGGCCCACACCGAGGACAGCCTCAAACGTTCACGCAACGCCCTGGGCAACCTGGGTCACGCCCTGAAAACTCCACTGGCGGTGCTGCAAAGCCTGGCCTCGAATGAAAAACTCGACCCTTACCCCGAGCTGCGCAAGCTGTTGCTCGAACAACTGGAACAGGTCCGTCAGCGCCTGAACCGCGAACTCAACCGCGCCCGACTGTCCGGCGATGCCTTGCCCGGTGCCCATCTTGACTGCGACGCGGAACTGCCGGCGTTGCTGGCCACGCTGAACATGATCCATGGTGAGCACTTGCACTTGGCTTACGTCGCGCCGCCCGGCCTGCACCTGCCCTGGGATCGTGAAGATCTGCTGGAACTGCTGGGCAACCTGCTGGACAACGCCTGCAAATGGGCCGACGCGCAAGTGCGCCTGACCGTGAGCGAGACAGCCGAAGGGTTCAGCCTGGCGGTGGAAGACGATGGGCCAGGCATTCCCGCAGACCGCCGCGATCAGGTCTTCAGCCGCGGCACGCGGCTTGATGAACAGACCGACGGCCACGGCCTGGGGCTGGGCATCGTGCGGGACATCGTCGACACCTGGGGCGGGACACTGGCGCTGGGCGACAGCGAGTGGGGCGGGCTGAAGGTCACGATCGGATTGCCTAAGCGCTGATCTCTGGTGGGAGCGAGCCTGCTCGCGATAGCGCCGGGTCAGCCACTTCAATATCAACTGACAGACCGCCATCGCGAGCAGGCTCGCTCCCACATTGTTTTGGGGCTGGACTCAAGATATCGGTGCGTTCCCGCTCTCATGCGGATATAAAACCCGCCGCATGACCCTTGCAGCTTCTCGCCGCTTCCTGCAAAGTCGCGACCTTTTTGTCCGGTGGCTCTCCATCGCTGTGCTTTGAGGTAATGATGATAAATGCAGTAATTGCCGCGGTTGGCGTGATGCTGGTGCTCAGTCTGTCCCGCGTGCATGTGGTGATCGCGCTGATTATCGGCGCTCTGGTGGGCGGCCTGACTGGCGGCCTGGGCATCGACGCCACGCTCAAGGCGTTCAATGCCGGCCTCGGGGGCGGGGCAACCGTGGCTTTGTCCTACGCTTTGCTGGGTGCTTTCGCCGTAGCGATTGCCAAATCCGGTATGGCTCACGCCCTGGCCGACAAAGCCCTGGCCATGGTGGATCGCCAGGACGTCGCCGGTGGCTCGGGGGTCAAGTGGGTTCTGATCGGTTTGCTGGGAACGGTAGCGGTTGCCTCCCAGAATATTCTGCCGATCCACATCGCCTTCATCCCGCTGTTGGTGCCGCCGCTTCTTTATGTACTGACCAAGCTGCAGCTGGACCGCCGGTTGATTGCCTGCGTCATGACTTTTGGCTTGATCACGCCCTACATGTTCCTGCCGGTGGGCTTTGGCAACATCTTCCTCAACGAGATCCTGCTGGCCAACGTCGCCCGCAGCGGCGTGGACGTCAGTGACATCAACATCACCCATGCCATGGGCATTCCGGCGCTGGGCATGGTGTTTGGTTTGGTCATGGCGTTTTTCACGTATCGCAAAAAACGCATCTACGACCTGAAAACAATCGCCAGGGCCGAACAGGTGACCGTGCGCTACAACCCGTTGAGCCTGTTGGTGGCGGGACTGGCGATCGCGGCGGCGTTTGCCATTCAGCTCCTGCTGGATTCGATGATCATCGGTGCCCTGGTCGGGTTCCTGATTTTCTCGGTATCGGGGGTGGTGCGCTGGCGTGAAACCGACGACCTGTTCACCGAAGGCATGAAGATGATGGCGATGATCGGTTTCATCATGATCGCCGCCTCAGGCTTTGCCGAAGTGATGAAGGCAACAGGTGAAGTCCAGAGCCTGGTGGAAACCTCGGCGGCCTGGATCGGCCACAACAAGGGCATCGGCGCCCTGTTGATGTTGCTGGTGGGCTTGCTGGTGACCATGGGCATCGGTTCATCGTTCTCCACGGTGCCGATCCTGGCGACGATCTTCGTGCCGCTGTGCCTGCAATTGGGTTTCAGCCCGCTGGCGATCGTTTGCATCGTCGGCACCGCCGGAGCCCTGGGCGATGCCGGCTCGCCCGCTTCGGACTCGACCCTGGGCCCGACCTCCGGGCTGAACATCGATGGCCAGCACCACCACATCTGGGACACCGTGGTCCCGACCTTCATCCATTACAACTTGCCGCTGCTGGTGTTTGGCTGGGTGGCGGCGATGGTGTTGTAATTCGGGACCCAGTCGCCTTCATCGCGAGCAGGCTCGCTCCCACAGGGGTGTTCACAGGATATCCAATGTGAGAGCGAGCCTGCTCGCGATAAGGCCCCCAAAATCCAGCACCTCTTTAGCTGACCACTCGGCGCAAGCCCTTCACCTTGTCCTACAGTTTTCTCGCGCCGTGCCGTTAACACAGTTAACCACGCCATAAAACCGATAAGAGTGAACAGTATGCGCCTGAGCCTGAAGGCTAAAGTTCTGTCCTTGGCAATACTGCCTGTATTGCTATCCGCCGCTATTATCAGCCTGACCACGGCCTTCATCCTGAAGGAGCAGGCCGGCAAAGAGGTTCAGCAAACCCGCGAGCGCTTGCTCAGTGACGCCAAGGCCACCCTGCAGAATTACGTCGCGGTGGGGCTTACTGCCATCAAGCCGTTGTACGACGCGTCGGCGCCCGGGGATAACGCCGCGCGGGCCGAGGCTATCAAGCTGCTGTCGAACGTCACCTACGGCAAGGACGGCTATTTCTTCGGTTACGACTCCGAAACTGTTCGTCTCTTCAAGGCCAACAGCCCCGACGGTGTGGGCAAAACCTTCAAGGACAACCGCGATCCCAACGGTGTCTATGTCAACCGTGACCTGGTGAAAGTCGCCAAGGACGGGACACACTATCTGGAATACAGCTCGCCACTGCCAAACAGCAAAGAACTGGTGCCAAAGCTCGGCTACACCGACTACTTGCCCAAGTGGGACATGGCGGTCGGCAGCTCGGTCAACCTGGACGGCATTGAAGCTCAGGTAGCACTGGTTGAGGCCAAGGTTCAAGAACGTCTGCAAGGCGTTCTGCTGAGCATCGTGGGTATTGCTGTGGTGGTATTGCTGGTGATTGCGGTGGTGGGCATGTTGCTGGCCAATGCCATCCTGCGGCCGCTGCACCTGATGAAAGACAACCTCGATGACATCGCGGCGGGCGAGGGCGACCTGACTCGCCGCCTGGCGATCACCAGCCAGGACGAACTCGGCCAACTGGCCGGCTCGTTCAACCGTTTTGTCGACAAGATCCACGGTCTGGTACGGCAGATCACCGAAATGACCTCGCAGCTGACTGGGCTGGTGGCGCAGGTTTCCGAGCAGGCACAGCGCTCCGAGCAGGCCATGGAGCGTCAGCGTCACGAAACCGACCAGGTCGCCACGGCGATCAACGAGATGTCTTCGGCCGCCCAGGAAGTGGCTCGCAGTGCCCAGGGTGCCGCCGTCGCGGCCCAGCAGACCGACGAAGAAGGCCAGTCCGCCAAGCGTGTGGTGGCCGGCAGCATCCAGCAGATTCATGCACTGGTGAACGATATTCGCAGCAGCGGCTTGTCCCTGGACAGTTTGCAACAGGACGTGGCTTCGATTGTCAGCGTGTTGGGCGTGATTCGCTCGATCGCCGAGCAGACCAACCTGTTGGCGCTGAACGCCGCCATCGAGGCCGCTCGCGCCGGGGAAGCGGGCCGCGGTTTTGCCGTGGTGGCTGATGAAGTACGGGCCCTGGCCAGTCGGACCCAGCAAAGTACCCAGGAAATCCAGGGCATGATTGATCGTCTGCAGTCGGGCACCCACGCGGCGGTAGAAGCGATGCGCCGCTCCAGCGAAGCGGGCGATGGCACGTCGGTGCAGGCCAACGAGGCCGGGGCGTCCCTGGACACCATGGCGCAGTTGATCGGCACCATCAATTCGATGAACGCCCAGATCGCCAGCGCTGCTGAAGAACAGACCGCCGTGGCCGAGGAAATCAACCGCAGCGTGCACCAGATCGCCGTGGCGGTGGACAGCGTCGCCGACGAAACTCAACTCGGTGCCCAGACCTCCCGCAGCCTGGCCGATCTGGGCCAACGCCTGGGCAAACTGGTGGGGCAGTTCCGCATCTGAGTCGTGCAGCAGGAGCTGCCGAAGGCTGCGATCTTTCGTGCTCGATCCGGATGTTTCGCCTGGGCAACCGGGCCCTATCGGGAAAGGAGGATCGCAGCCTTCGGCAGTTCTTGCCGGACGCAGGCAAACACGACCTTGTGGGAGCGAGCCTGCTCGCGATGGCGGTAGATCAGTCAATAACGATGTTGACTGTGAAGGCGCTATCGCGAGCAGGCTCGCTCCCACAATTGTTTGGCGGTGTCTGCATGATTGGGGAGGCCGTGCAGGCGCTACGCTTCTCGCACATCCCGCATCAACAACCCAAACCGCAAATCCACCGCATCCGGAATCGGCACGTACACCACATGCCCGTCTCCCGGTGCCACGTCGATGCCCTGGCCGTTGACGTTCTGCAGTTGATGCAGGTCGAAGTGAAAGTTGCCCTTGGGGGTCATCAATTCCATGTGATCGCCCAGGCCAAAGCGGTTCTTGACCCGGACTTCGGCCAGACGCTCGCGCCGCTGGCCGGTCAATTCGCCGACGAACTGCTGGCGCTCCGACACTGAACTGCCGTTCTGATAGTTCTGGTACTCATCATGAACATGCCGGCGTAGAAAACCCTCGGTGTAGCCGCGCTGGGCCAGGGATTCGAGGTCGGTCATCAGGCTGCGGTCAAACTCCCGGCCGGCCACGGCGTCGTCGATCGCCCGGCGATAGACCTGGGTGGTGCGTGCGCAATAAAAGTGCGACTTGGTCCGGCCTTCGATCTTCAAGGAATGCACGCCCATGCGGGCAAGCCGTTCCACGTGCTGTACGGCCCGCAGATCCTTGGCGTTCATGATGTAGGTGCCGTGCTCATCCTCGAAGGCCGGCATCGATTCCTCCGGGCGGTTCGCTTCCTGAAGCAGGAACACCTGGTCGGTGGGCGCGCCGAGGCCCAGGGTCGGTTCGGCTGGCCAGGTCTGCACGATATCGCCCACCGCGTTTTCCTGCGCCGGTTGCGCCGAATATTTCCAGCGACAGGCGTTGGTGCAACTGCCCTGGTTGGCGTCGCGCCGGTTCAGGTAGCCCGACAGCAGGCAACGTCCGGAATAGGCCATGCACAGCGCCCCGTGAACGAACACTTCCAGTTCCATGGCCGGCACCTGCTCACGGATTTCGGCGATCTCCTCCAAGGACAGCTCCCGGGACAGGATGATGCGGCTCAAGCCCTGCTGTTGCCAGAACTCGACGCTGGCCCAGTTCACGGTGTTGGCCTGCACCGACAGATGAATCGGCATCTGCGGGAAATGCCGGCGCACCAGCATGATCAAGCCGGGGTCGGACATGATCAGCGCGTCCGGTGCCATGGCAATCACAGGCTCCAGGTCTTTGAGGAAGGTGCGCAGCTTGGCGTTGTGGGGCGCGATGTTCACCACCACATAGAAGCGCTTGCCCATGGCCTGGGCCTCGCCAATGCCCAAGGCCAGGTTGGCGTGGTCGAACTCGTTGTTACGCACACGCAGGCTGTAGCGCGGCTGACCGGCGTACACCGCGTCGGCGCCGTAGGCGAAGGCATAACGCATGTTTTTCAGGGTGCCGGCGGGGGCGAGCAGTTCGGGGGCAACGAAGGGCATGGTGGCGTCGGATCGCAAAAAGCGCCGAGAGTACGCCACGACGGGTACCGTGCAATTGATCTGGATCAACACCGGATGCAAAGGGAAAGGCACTCCGGCGAATCCTGGCTGACTAACGTTTATCGCGCCAAGGATATGGAAAAGAAATGAACCGAAAGACCCTGCAAGACAAGTCCCAGATGCTGATGTTGATTCTGGTCACCATCGCTTTCATCTGGATCCTCCTGCCGTTTTATGGCGCCGTGTTCTGGGCAGTGATCCTGGGGATCGTCTTTGCCCCGATGCAGCGCCGCCTGCAACTGAAACTCGGCTGGCAGCGCAACCTCACTTCGTTGCTTACATTGAGTATTTGCGTGGTGATCGCGATCTTGCCGGTGATCGTCATCAGTACGTTGCTGGTCCAGGAAGGGGCGGCGTTGTACAAGAGCCTGGAAAGCGGAGAGTTGGACATTGCCGATTACCTGGCCCGCTTCCGGGATGCCTTGCCGCCTTACTTCCAGAACCTGCTCGACCGTTTTGGCCTGGGTAACCTGAACGGGCTGCGAGAGCGAATCGTCAAAGGCGCGATGCAAGGCAGCCAATTCTTCGCCACCCAGGCGTTCAGCTTCGGCCAGGGCACGTTTCAGTTCCTGGTGAGCTTCTTCGTCATGATTTATCTGTTGTTCTTTTTCCTGCGTGACGGCCCTGAGCTGGTGCGCAAGGTCCGTACCGCCGTTCCCCTGGCGGAGTACCAGAAACGTCGCCTGCAGTTGAAGTTCAACCGTGTGGTGCGAGCGACCGTGAAGGGAAACCTGCTGGTGGCCATCACCCAAGGGGCGTTGGGTGGGCTGATTTTCTGGATCCTGGGGATTCCCACGGTATTGCTCTGGGCGGTGCTGATGGCCTTTCTGTCGCTGTTGCCGGCGGTGGGCGCGGGCCTGGTCTGGGCGCCGGTGGCAGTGTATTTCCTGCTCTCCGGGGCCATCTGGCAGGGCGTGGTATTGACCCTGTTCGGGATATTCGTCATTGGCCTGGTGGACAATTTCCTGCGCCCCATCCTGGTGGGCAAGGATACGAAGATGCCCGACTACATGGTCCTGGTCTCGACCTTGGGCGGGCTGGCGGTGTTCGGGCTGAACGGATTTGTGATCGGCCCGCTGATCGCCGCGCTGTTCATGTCGTGTTGGGCGCTGTTCGTCGAAAGCAAGCCGCGGGTGCGATTGCCCTAGGCGGTCAGCAGATAAGGGCCGATGCGTTGTGACAGGGCTTGGGCGGCGGGCAGAGAAGTCAGCGGACCGCTGATGGTGACGCCGTCCTGCACCAGATACCAGCAGGCCAACAGACCACGCTCCCTGAGCGGGGCGGGCACGGCGCTGCCAATGACAGACATGATTTGAACCTTGGGCATGGGAACCTCCATCAATCGATGGAGTTACCTTACGACTCAGCAGGGGGGAGGAAAAATCAACCGCTTCAATAGTAGGAATCGATGCTGCTCAATCGACGACCAGATCGAGCATGTGCACCACTTCCTGCTCGTTGAGCAAGCCCTTGCGCACCAGGTGTTGCGTCAGCAGCGAAAGGAATTTGGCGCTGCGGTGGCCTTCCAGGTGCTTGAGTTCAGTCAGCGCGGTGTACACCTTGCTGGAGGTACACAGATCATTGTTGCGGTGCGGGTGTTGCGTGGGCATGTCTTCGTCCTTGTTGTTATGGAGATGTTTGTTGGCGGACAACGCCAGTTTGCGACGTCCTCATGACGTGCACGTGACGGTCGGGCCTGGCAAATTCAAGCAGGATTCAGACCATGATGCCTGTTCGGGCCTGACTGATTGTTCCGCCAGCGACATCGGCAAGCCTTTTCAATCAATCAGCCCTTTCTTTCGCCCACAAAAAAGCCCCTGAATCTTTCGATTCAGGGGCTTGATTTGCTGCTGTCTGGCTCCACGACCTGGACTCGAACCAGGGACCCAGTGATTAACAGTCACTTGCTCTACCAACTGAGCTATCGCGGAATGACGCGTATGTTACTGATTGGAAAAGAGAAGTCAAGCTTCTCTTGCCGGCCGGCACATTCCTCAGGTCCGTTGGCGATTAATCGGCGATTGGCGGTTACCGCAACGGCAGGAGAGGGCTACCATGGTCCCCCGGAAGTGGCTGAACGCGCTACCGGCCATTCGCCAAACAAAGGTTTGCGCCATGAATCATCTGTTACCGCTTCACACAGGCAACCACACTGAGGTGCGCCTATGAGTACCGCCCAGATCAGCTTGCCCAAGGGCGTGGGACCGCACGCGGAGAAACTCTACGATGCCATCACCCAGGCCAGCACCGCTGACGAACTGAACCGTGCCGGTGGCAAGGCCGAGGGTTTTGTCCTGGGGCTGGAAAGCACCAAGGCCATCAAGAGTCAGATTGCCGAGTCGTTGTATGTGATCTACGACGATGCCGCGAGTCAGCGGGCGACGGAGCTGTAATTTCGACGAGTTGCTTTTGTGGCGAGGGAGCAAGCTCCCTCGCCACGGGGTCAGCGTGAACGCAAAAAAAGGG
Organism: Pseudomonas sp. N-137; assembly: GCF_034555295.1. Lineage (NCBI taxonomy): Bacteria > Pseudomonadati > Pseudomonadota > Gammaproteobacteria > Pseudomonadales > Pseudomonadaceae > Pseudomonas > Pseudomonas sp. N-137. The sequence continues at coordinate 308,452 of NZ_JAXUDQ010000007.1, read as the reverse complement.
AAGCCTTGGCTTCCCTTTTTTCATCCCGGCGACCTTCAGATCACCTGAACAATCGCCTTGGTCACTGCATCGATGTTGTTCTGGTTCAGCGCGGCCACGCAGATGCGGCCGGTGTCCAGGGCATAGATGCCGAACTCGTTGCGCAGGCGCGTCACCTGTTCAACGGTCAGGCCGGAGTAGGAAAACATCCCGCGCTGGCGTGCGACGAAGCTGAAATCCCGCTGCGGAGCGGCTTTAGCCAGCATATCCACCATCTGGTTGCGCATGCCGCGAATCCGCAGACGCATTTCGGCCAGTTCCGCTTCCCATTGGGCCCGCAGTTCCGGGCTGTTGAGCACGGCTGCGACAATACTGGCGCCGTGGGTCGGCGGGTTGGAGTAGTTGGTGCGGATCACACGCTTGACCTGGGACAGTACCCGGGCACTTTCCTCTTTCGATTCGCTGACGATCGACAGGGCGCCAACGCGCTCGCCGTACAGCGAGAACGATTTGGAGAACGAGCTGGACGCAAAGAAAGTCAGGCCCGACTCGGCGAACAGGCGCACGGCGGCGGCGTCTTCGTCGATACCGTCGCCAAAGCCCTGATAAGCCATGTCCAAAAATGGAACGTGGTTCTTGGCCTTGACCACGTCCAGTACGTTTTTCCAGTCTTGCGGGCTCAGGTCCACGCCGGTGGGGTTATGGCAGCAGGCGTGCAGCACGACGATCGAGCGGTCGGGCAGGGCGTTGAGGTCTTCCAGCAGGCCGCTGCGGTTCACGTCATGGGTGGCGGCGTCGTAGTAGCGGTAGTTCTGCACCGGGAAACCGGCGGTTTCGAACAGCGCGCGGTGGTTTTCCCAGCTTGGATCGCTGATGGCCACGACGGCGTCAGGCAGCAGTTGCTTGAGGAAGTCGGCGCCGATCTTCAGTGCGCCAGTGCCGCCCACGGCCTGGGTGGTGATGACGCGGCCGGAGGCGATCAACGGCGAGTCCTTGCCGAACAGCAGGGTCTGGACCGCCTGGTCGTAGGCGGCAATGCCGTCGATCGGCAGGTAACCACGGGAAACGTGTTGGGCCACGCGGATCGTCTCGGCTTCGACAACGGCGCGCAGAAGTGGAATGCGCCCCTCCTCGTTGCAGTAAACACCCACGCCCAAGTTGACCTTATTGGTACGGGTGTCGGCGTTGAATGCTTCGTTGAGGCCCAGGATGGGGTCGCGTGGTGCCAATTCGACAGCGGAAAACAGGCTCATTATTGCGCGGCTCTGAATGGAGTGTGAGGGGACGTGTAGCGCTCCAGCCGAATGCACTAGAGCGGTGCACAAACGGGGAGCTAGTATAGAGGCCATCACCGGGCGCGGCGACAGGCGATTCGGTTTTTAAGGTAAGTATTTTCGTTTTTTTTCGACCGTTAGTCCCCTGGCGGCGTCAAAGACTTCAAGGCGTGTAGGACGTTCGTCTTGAAAGCGAAGGCATTCACCTCCACATTGTATGCATCCCAGTTTTTTCCTCGGGCGACATCAGTCGTTTCGGTCTTTCTCGTTCCTGTTGGCTGGCCGACAGGGGTGAACCCAGAGGTTATGTTATGTCTGAATTCCAGCTAGTCACCCGATTCCAGCCCGCCGGCGACCAGCCGGAAGCCATTCGCCAGATGGTCGAAGGCATCGAGGCCGGACTGGCGCACCAGACGCTGCTCGGTGTGACAGGCTCGGGCAAGACTTTCAGCATCGCCAACGTGATTGCCCAGGTGCAGCGCCCGACCCTGGTGCTGGCACCGAACAAGACCCTGGCGGCGCAGCTGTATGGCGAGTTCAAGGCGTTTTTCCCCAATAACGCGGTGGAGTACTTCGTCTCCTATTACGACTACTACCAACCCGAAGCCTACGTACCGTCTTCGGACACCTTCATCGAGAAGGATGCTTCGATCAACGATCACATCGAACAGATGCGGCTCTCGGCCACCAAGGCATTGCTCGAACGCAAGGACGCGATCATCGTCACCACGGTATCGTGCATCTATGGTCTGGGTAGCCCGGAAACGTACCTGAAGATGGTCTTGCACGTTGATCGCGGCGACAAGCTCGACCAGCGAGCCTTGCTGCGTCGCCTGGCGGACCTGCAGTACACCCGCAACGACATGGATTTCGCCCGGGCAACGTTCCGGGTCCGTGGCGACGTGATCGACATCTACCCGGCGGAATCGGACCTGGAGGCGATCCGCATCGAGCTGTTCGATGACGAAGTGGAGAGTCTTTCGGCGTTCGATCCGCTGACCGGCGAGGTGATCCGCAAGCTGCCGCGCTTCACCTTCTACCCCAAGAGCCACTACGTTACGCCCCGGGAAACCCTGCTGGGCGCTATCGAGGGGATCAAGGTTGAATTGCAGGAGCGCCTGGAATACTTGCGGTCGAACAACAAACTGGTGGAAGCCCAGCGGCTGGAGCAGCGGACCCGATTCGACCTGGAGATGATCCTGGAGCTGGGTTACTGCAACGGCATCGAAAACTACTCGCGCTACCTGTCGGGTCGCCCGGCGGGCGCGCCACCGCCTACGTTGTATGACTATCTGCCGGCCGATGCCTTGCTGGTGATCGACGAATCCCACGTCAGCGTGCCCCAGGTCGGCGCCATGTACAAAGGCGACCGGTCTCGCAAGGAAACCCTGGTGGAATACGGCTTCCGTCTGCCTTCGGCCCTGGATAACCGGCCGATGCGTTTTGACGAATGGGAAAGTGTGAGTCCGCAGACGATTTTCGTCTCCGCCACCCCCGGCAACTACGAGGCCGAGCATGCCGGCCGGGTGGTCGAGCAGGTGGTGCGACCCACCGGGCTGGTCGATCCGCAGGTTGAAGTGCGCCCGGCGCTGACTCAGGTCGATGATCTGCTCTCGGAAATCTCCAAGCGTGTGGCGGTGGAGGAGCGGGTGCTGGTCACCACGCTGACCAAGCGCATGGCCGAAGACCTGACTGATTATCTGGCCGACCACGGTGTGCGGGTGCGCTACCTGCACTCGGACATCGACACGGTGGAGCGGGTCGAGATCATCCGCGACCTGCGCCTGGGTACGTTCGACGTGTTGGTGGGGATCAACCTGCTGCGCGAAGGCCTGGACATGCCGGAGGTGTCACTGGTGGCGATTCTGGACGCCGACAAGGAAGGTTTCCTGCGCTCCGAGCGTTCGTTGATCCAGACCATCGGTCGGGCGGCGCGTAACCTCAACGGCCGGGCGATTCTTTATGCCGATCGCATCACCGGTTCCATGGAACGGGCTATCGGCGAGACCGAGCGTCGTCGCGATAAACAGATTGCCTTCAACCTGGCCAACGGCATCACGCCGAAAGGGGTGTTCAAGGACGTCGCCGACATCATGGAAGGCGCCACTGTGCCCGGCTCGCGCAGCAAGAAGCGCAAGGGCATGGCCAAGGCCGCCGAAGAGAGCGCCCGTTACGAAGCCGAACTGCGCTCGCCGAGCGAAATCAGCAAACGTATCCGTCAGTTGGAAGAAAAAATGTACCAGCTGGCCCGGGACCTGGAGTTCGAAGCGGCTGCGCAGTTGCGTGACGAGATTGGCAAGCTGCGCGAGCGGTTGCTGACTGTCTGAGGTTGTGTGGCCACGGTAATGGCCTTATCGCGAGCAGGCTCGCCCCCACAATGGACCGCGTCCAGTCCGGACAACTTGGTTCCCTGTGGGAGCGAGCCTGCTCGCGATTGAAGGTGCCTCGGTCTGACAGGTGCCACACAAATCCCCCTCTCACTGGAGCCCGCCCACCATCGCCTGTTACCATTCGCCCCCTGTTTCATCTTCGCTTTTATATTCTTTCCGAGACATGCCATGACCACCGTCCGCACCCGCATCGCGCCTTCGCCCACTGGCGATCCCCATGTCGGCACCGCTTACATCGCTTTGTTCAACTATTGCTTTGCCAAGCAGCACGGCGGTGAGTTCATCCTGCGGATTGAGGACACCGACCAGCTGCGTTCGACCCGCGAGTCCGAACAGCAGATCTTCGACGCCCTGCGCTGGCTGGGCATCGACTGGAGCGAAGGTCCGGACGTTGGCGGCCCGCACGGTCCTTACCGCCAGAGCGAGCGCGGTGACATCTATCAGCAGTACTGCCAGCAACTGGTAGACATGGGGCACGCCTTCCCGTGCTTCTGTACCGCCGAAGAGCTGGACCAGATGCGCGCCGAGCAGATCGCTCGCGGCGAGACCCCACGCTACGACGGCCGCGCGCTGCTGCTGTCCAAGGAAGAAGTCGCCCGTCGTCTGGCCGCCGGTGAGCCCCATGTGATCCGCATGAAGGTGCCGACCGAAGGCGTCTGCGTGGTGCCGGACATGCTGCGCGGCGATGTCGAGATCCCGTGGGATCGCATGGACATGCAAGTGCTGATGAAGACCGACGGCCTGCCGACGTATTTCCTGGCGAACGTGGTCGACGATCACCTGATGGGCATCACCCACGTCTTGCGCGGTGAAGAGTGGCTGCCGTCGGCGCCGAAACTGATCCTGCTCTACGAATACTTCGGCTGGGAACAACCGCAGCTGTGCTACATGCCACTGCTGCGTAACCCTGACAAGAGCAAGCTGTCCAAGCGCAAGAACCCGACGTCGGTGACCTTCTACGAGCGCATGGGCTTCATGCCTGAGGCGATGCTCAACTACCTGGGGCGCATGGGCTGGTCGATGCCGGACGAGCGCGAGAAGTTCTCGCTGCAGGAAATGGTCGAGCACTTCGACCTGTCGCGGGTGTCGCTGGGTGGTCCGATCTTCGATGTCGAGAAACTCTCCTGGCTCAACGGTCAGTGGTTGCGTGACCTGCCGGTGGAGGAGTTTGCTGCGCGTGTACAGAAGTGGGCATTCAACCCTGAGTACATGATGAAAATCGCTCCCCATGTGCAGGGCAGGGTGGAGACGTTCAGCCAGATCGCACCCCTGGCCGGCTTCTTCTTTGCCGGCGGCGTGACCCCGGATGCGAAGCTGTTCGAGTCCAAGAAGCTTTCCGGTGATCAGGTGCGCCAATTGATGCAACTGATCCTGTGGAAGCTCGAAAGTCTGCGTCAGTGGGAAAAGGACAGCATCACCGCGACCATCCAGGCCGTGGTCGAATCGCTGGAGCTGAAACTGCGTGATGCCATGCCGCTGATGTTCGCCGCCATTACTGGCCAGGCCAGCTCGGTGTCGGTGCTCGATGCCATGGAGATCCTTGGCCCGGACCTGACCCGTTTCCGTCTGCGCCAGGCCATCGATCTGCTCGGTGGTGTGTCGAAGAAGGAGAACAAGGAGTGGGAAAAACTGCTGGGCGCGATTGCCTGAGTGCTCGATGAGGCAGGACATACCCCGGTTTTCCGGGGTTTGTCGGTAAGTGATTGTTATCCCGGCAAAAAACTTTCAAATTTGTTGAAAATAAATTTGACAGCCCTCGGATACGCCCTTAAGATTCGCCCCGTCCTCAGCGATGAGGGGCTATAGCTCAGCTGGGAGAGCGCTTGCATGGCATGCAAGAGGTCGACGGTTCGATCCCGTCTAGCTCCACCAATTTACACTTCAAGGCCTGGCCACACCGGTCTTGAAGCGATCAACACTCAGCGTTGATCAGTTGTATAGAAGGGTTTGCGTCCCCTTCGTCTAGTGGCCTAGGACACCGCCCTTTCACGGCGGTAACAGGGGTTCGAGTCCCCTAGGGGACGCCAGTTTTACAGAAGCGATGTTGCAAGACGTCGCTCCGCCGCGAGGCGAAAAATCCGGGGCTATAGCTCAGCTGGGAGAGCGCTTGCATGGCATGCAAGAGGTCGACGGTTCGATCCCGTCTAGCTCCACCAATTACAGGTTCAAGGTTTGGCCACACCGACCTTGAATCGATCAGTTCTCAGCGCTGATCAAGTTAGAAGGTTTGTGTCCCCTTCGTCTAGTGGCCTAGGACACCGCCCTTTCACGGCGGTAACAGGGGTTCGAGTCCCCTAGGGGACGCCACGATTACCCGCTCTGCGGGATTTTATAAGGGTCATTCAATTCTTGAATGGCCCTTTTGTTTGTCTGGCGTTCGGCCAATCTTCAATTCCTTTAACGATGCTTCTGACCAGCGGTCAAAATTTCCGCTTGCGGAAAATTATTACATGGATAATATTTCAGTCGTAATATTCGGAGGTAACGATGAGCGATAAAAAAGCGCAAACCCGCGAACGCATACTCAAGGCCGCCAGTGCTGCGCTGATTCAGCGGGGTCCGGCCGAGCCGAGTGTCGGCGAAGTGATGGGCGCCGCCGGGCTGACAGTGGGCGGCTTCTATGCCCACTTCGAAAGCAAGGATGCCTTGATGCTCGAGGCATTCAAGCAACTGCTCAGCCAGCGTCGTGGCTTGATCGCTGACATGGATGCCGAGCTGAGCGGTGAGGAGCGGCGAACCCTGGCAGCCGCGTTCTACCTGTCGCGCAAGCACCGTGATACCACCGATCTGGCCTGCCCGATCCCGGCATCGGTCGGCGAGCTCGGGCGGCTGCCGGATGAGTTTCGTGAGGTGCTCAATGAGCATATTGAGCTGATGGTTGCGCAGTTGGCGGCCAGCCCGGAAGACGCCGACAAGGCCTTGGCTGACATTGCCCTGATGGTCGGCGGCCTAGCCTTGGCGCGAGCGTTGGGCCCGGGAGAGTTATCGGATCGGTTGCTGCGCGCTGCCAAGTCGGCGGTGCGATGAGCTAAGGCGCAAGCCCTGGAGATGAGCGATGAACAGGTTTAGCTGGATTCGTGGCGTCAATGGCACGCTGGGATGGGTGGCTCCGGGCCTGGTGGCGAAGAAGATGCGATCGCTGTTCATGCGTCCCCGGGACTTGCCGCCAAGGGATTGGGAGCTGCCATTGCTGGCGACCTCCGAGCGCATCACCTTACGCTTCGGTCTGTCCGCCTTGCGTTGGGGCAAAGGTCCGACCGTCTTGTTGATGCATGGCTGGGAAGGGCGACCCACGCAATTTGCCGCGCTGATCACGGCGCTGGTAGGTGCCGGCTACACGGTGGTGGCGTTGGACGGCCCGGCCCATGGCCGCTCACCTGGGCGCGAGGCCAATGTCCTGCTGTTTGCCAGGGCCATGCTCGAAGCCGCGGCGGAGTTACCACCTCTGCAAGCCGTGGTTGGGCATTCCATGGGTGGTGCCAGTGCCATGCTCGCGGTTCAGCTGGGGTTGCGGACCGAGACTCTGGTCAGCATTGCGGCGCCTGCGCGCATTCTTGGCGTGCTGCGTGGGTTCGCCCGGATGATGGGGCTGCCGCCCAAGGCGCGATCGGCCTTCATTCGCCAAGTGGAAAACGATGTGGGCATGCCGGCTTCGAGGATGGATGTCGCCCATTACCAACTGGACGTGCCCGGGCTGATTGTCCATGCCGAGGACGACACCTTCGTTTCGGTCAAGGAATCGCAACTGATTCACGAAGCCTGGTTCGACAGCCGCTTGCTGCGCTTGCCGCAGGGCGGCCACCAGCGGGTGCTGGCCGATCCTCGCGTCATTGATGGCGTGTTATCCCTGCTGGCCGGGCGCAGTCTGCAAGCACGGCAATCGGCTTGATCTGTGGGAGCAAGGCTTGGCCGCGATGGCGGTCAAGCTCGGATCCGTTACACTGGCCCCCACCAAATTCGACTGGGAGAGGGGCATGGGCTGGGATCGGGCAACGCCGTTCATTATTGATCTTCAAGTAAATGCTGAAGACATCGACGGGCTGGGCCACGCCAATAACGCGGTATACGTCACCTGGCTTGAGCGCTGTGCCTGGCGCCATTCCCAGCGCCTGGGGCTGGATCTGGTGGAGTATCGGCGGCTGGACCGGGCCATGGCGGTTGTGCGTCATGAGATCGATTACCTGGCGGCGGCCTACGAAGGTGACGAGCTGCAACTGGCTACCTGGATCGTCGACTGGGATCAGCGATTGAAGATGAATCGGCATTTCCAGCTGATTCGCCCCAGCGACAACACCACGTTGCTGCGCGCCCAGACCACCTTTGTTTGCATCGAACTGTCCACTGGCAGGCCCAAGCGCATGCCGCCGGAGTTCATCGAGGGTTATGGTCCTGCGCTGATGACATCCGGCATTCTCATAGACTGACCCAGCGCTATCGCGAGCAAGCTCGCTCCCACAGGGATCTGTGGTGGATGCAGAATCTGTGAACACGCGGGATCCAGTGTGGGAGCCGAGCTTGCTCGCGATGACGGCCGCACATTCGGTATCAATGCAAGCTGACCCAGCGCTATCGCGAGCAAGCTCAACTCCCACAGGGGATTGGTGGTGAATTCCGATGTTGTGGGCAAAATCCGGTAAACTGCCGCACGTTTTTCGTTGAGTGTGTTTTTCCATGCAAATTGCCCTGGCGCCCATGGAGGGGTTGGTTGACAACATCCTGCGGGACGTTCTGACCCGTGTTGGCGGTATCGACTGGTGCGTGACCGAGTTCATTCGCATCAATGACCGTCTGCTCACACCGGCCTATTTCCACAAGCTTGCCCCTGAGCTGCTGACCGGTGCCCGGACCGCTGCCGGCGTACCGCTGCGGGTGCAATTGCTGGGTTCCGATCCGGTGTGCCTGGCGGAGAACGCCGCATTGGCCTGCGAGCTGGGTTCGCAGGTTATCGACCTGAACTTCGGCTGCCCGGCCAAGACTGTGAATAAATCACGGGGTGGGGCGGTGTTGCTCAAAGAGCCGGAGCTGCTCAACGAAATTGTCGAGCACGTGCGCCGCGCGGTGCCCAGGCACATTCCCGTTACCGCCAAGATGCGCCTGGGTTTCGACAGCCCGGATGGGGCGTTGGTCTGTGCCACGGCATTGGCCGAAGGTGGCGCGGCGCACATTGTGGTGCATGCGCGGACCAAGACCGACGGCTATAAACCACCGGCCCACTGGGAGTGGATCCCACGGGTTCAGGAGGTGGTCAAGGTCCCGGTATTCGCCAACGGCGATATCTGGAGCGTTGAAGACTGGCGCCGGTGCCGCGAGATCAGTGGTGTGGAAGACATCATGCTCGGCCGCGGACTCGTTTCCCGTCCTGATTTGGCCCGGCAGATCGCTGCGGCCAGGGCCGGTGAAGAGGTGATCGAGCTGTCCTGGGCCGAGTTGCAACCGATGCTCCAGGACTTCTGGGTGCAGGTGGTCGAGCAATTGACCCCACGCCAGGCGCCCGGCCGGTTGAAGCAGTGGCTGGCGATGCTGACTCGCAATTATCCCGAAGCGGTGGAGCTGTTTACCGCCCTGCGCCGGGAAACCGACCTGGACGCGGTAGGCCATTTGCTCGGCGTGCAGCGCACCGAAGCGGCCTGAAAAAAATTTCAAAACAACCTCTTGAAAAGTTTTTGGCGGTCCCTAGATAGGGATTACGCGATGCCGAATTCGGGTCGCGGAGACAAAAAACCTTGCTGAACTTTTCAGGAGATTTGAATCATGAGTACTGCATTTTCCCTGGCCCCTCTGTTCCGTTCCTCGGTGGGCTTCGACCGTTTCAACGACCTGTTCGAAACCGCCTTGCGCAACGAACCGGGCAGTAGCTATCCACCCTACAACGTGGAAAAACATGGCGATGACGAGTATCGCATCGTGGTTGCCGCCGCCGGGTTCCAGGAAGACGACCTGGACCTGCAAGTGGAAAAAGGTGTGCTGACCATCAGCGGTGGTAAGCGCGAAGCGAGCAACGACAGCGTGACCTACCTGCACCAGGGTATCGCCCAGCGTGCGTTCAAGCTGTCCTTCCGGTTGGCCGATCATATCGAGATCAAATCCGCCGGCCTGAGCAACGGTCTGTTGAGCATCGACCTGTTGCGAGTGATCCCGGAAGAGGCGAAAGCCAAGCGCATCCCGATCAACGGGGCGCAGCAACAACCCGCGCTGCAAAACTGATGCATCGCAACTAATGAAGAAGGGCGCCATTGGCGCCCTTTTTCATTTGTGGAGCCCTCATTGCGGGCTCCTTTGTCAGGGCAACAGTCGCTCAAACGCGTCTAGCGGCAACGGCCGACTGTGCAGGTAGCCCTGGTACAAATGGCAACCCAGCCCCTGCAGGAAACTCAGTTGTTCCGGGGTTTCGACACCTTCGGCGATCACCTCCAGCTCAAGGCTGCGGGCCATGGCGACGATGGCGCGGATGATTTCGGTATCGTTGGGGTCGCTGGTGGCGTCGCGCACGAATGACTGATCGATTTTCAAGGTGTCCACCGGCAGACGTTTGAGGTAGGTCAGCGACGAATAACCGGTCCCGAAATCGTCCATGGCGAAGCTCACTCCCAATTTTTTCAGGCGACGCATCTTGGCGATGGTGTCGTCCAGGTTCTGGATCACGATGCCCTCGGTGATTTCCAGCTTGAGCATGGCGTAAGGCAGGCCATAGGTGGCGAGGCAGCTTTCGATGCGCTCGACGAAGTCGCTCTGGCGGAACTGCCGTGGGCTGATATTCACGCACAGGCTGAATTGCAGCGGATCGATCTTGCCCTTGGCGATCAGTTGTTTGAAGCCGTTGCAGGCTTCATCGAGAATCCAGGTGCCAACTTCCAGGATCAGCCCGCTGTCCTCCAGCACTTTGATGAATTCATTCGGTGATTGGGCGCCCAATTCGGGGTGATGCCAGCGCACCAGCGTTTCGGCGCCGATGATGCGGTTGTCCCGGGCGTCGACCTGAGGTTGGAAATGTACGCTGAACTCCCCGCGAGCCAAGGCCTGGCGCAGGTCGGTTTCCATGCGCAGCCGTTCGCTGGCGGCTTTTTGCATGGTGGTGTGGAACATCTGCGAGGTGTTGCGCCCCGAATCCTTGGCGCGGTACAGCGCAATGTCGGCGCGCTTGAGCAGGTCGGTGGGGGTGGAGCCATGGTCGGGAATCAGCGCCATGCCGATGCTCGGCGTGACCTGCAACCGTTGGCCATCGAGAAACATCGGCTCCGACAGTAATTCGCGCAGAGTGTCGGCCAGGTTCTGTACCTGTTGGCTGACTGCGCTGCGGGTGCCTTCCAAGCCGCTGAGCAGCACCACGAATTCGTCGCCGCCCAGCCTCGCCACGGTGTCTTCCAGGCGCACGCTGGCTTCCAGGCGTGCGGTGATGATTTTCAGCACCGTGTCGCCCACCGGGTGGCCCAGGGAGTCGTTGATGTGCTTGAAGTGGTCCAGGTCCAGAAACAGCAGGGCGCCCCGCAGGTTATGGCGCTTGAGCAAGGCGATCTGCTGGCTCAGCCGATCCATCAGTAAGGCGCGGTTGGGCAGGTTGGTCAGCGGATCGTGATAGGCCAGGTGGCGGATCTGTGCTTCGGCATTGCGCAACAGGCTCACGTCCCGGGCGGTCAGCAGCAGGCAGGCCGTCTCATTGAGCATGATCGGTTCGACCGAGACCTCCACCGTGAGGATCTCTCCGCGTTTATTGCGCCCGAGCATTTCCTGGTGATGCACCCGGCCCTTGAGCTCCAGTTCGGCCAGCAATGCCATGCGTTGTTTTTCTTCGGCCCAGATACCGACCTCGTAGACCGTATGCCCGATCACTTCGTCGGCGCGGTAGCCGGTCAGGCGGCAGAAGCCATCATTGACTTCGAGGTAGCGGCCGCTGTCGCGTTCGGTGATGGTGATCGCGTCAGGGCTGGAATGGAAAGCCTTGGCGAATTTCTCCTCGCTGGCCTTGAGGGCCGCCTCGGAGCGCTGCTGCTGGGAGATATCCCGCAGGGTGGTGACGATGCAGGGCTGGTTGCCGACGTTGATCTGGCGACTGGAAATCACGCATGTCAGCGGCTGGCCGTTTTTATGGTGGACGACGACGGCCACGTTGTTCAGGGAGCGCTCGCGTATCACCCTTTCGATGCGTTGCAGGCTGCTCCCCGAGGCGTCCCACAGGCCGATTTCGTCGGCGCTCAGGCCGATCACGTCGGTGGCTGACCAGCCGAAGGTCTGGGTGAAGCTGGAATTGATTTCGAGGAACCGGCCACTATCCTGATGAGTTACGCAGATCGGGTCGGGGCTGACCTGGAACAGGGTGGCGAATTTTTCTTCCGACGCCGCCAGGCTCTGTTCGCGTTCTACCTGGTCAGTGATGTCCAGCAAGGTACCGGCCATGCGCAGCGGGCTGCCGTCGTCATTGCGATAGAGACGTGCGCGGCTTTCCAGGTATCGGGCGCTGCCGTCCGGCATTTGTACGCGGTAGGTCAGTTGATAATTCCCCGCCGGGCCTTCCCGCAGGCTGCGGTAGGCGTTGCGCATGTTGTTGCGCTCGTCATCGGGCACCCCTTCGAAAAACGCATCGAACGACTCGTGGAACGGCTTGGGCTCCAGGCCATGCAACTGCGCCGCCCGGGCCGAGCCGTAGAGCATGCCGCTGGGAATATGCCAGTCCCAGGTGCCCAGTTGCGCCGAATCGAGGGCCAGATCAAGGCGTTCCTGGCTGTCCTTGAGGGCCTGTTCGGCGAGTTTGCGTTCGGTGGTATCGAGGAAGGTGCTCAGCAGATAAGGTTGGCCTTCCAGCTCGACCTTCTGGGCGCTGAGCAGGCCGCTGTGGATCTGACCATTGCTGGCCTGCAGTTCCACCTCCATGCTCGCCATTTCGCCGTTGGCCTTGATGATCTCAACCAGTTTTGCCCGCTGTCCGGGGTCGACCCATAGGCCCAGTTCCAGCGTCGTGCGGCCGATGATGTCGTGCAGCGGCCAGCCAAACAGACTTTCGAAATACTGGTTGGCCTCGATGATCAGCCCGTCTTCCTGGCGGGTCAGCAGCACCATATTCGGACATAGGTGAAAGAGCGTGGCGAAGCGTTTTTCCGAGTTGCGCAGTGCCTGCTCCCGTTCGCGCTGGTGCGTGATCTCCCGGATTACTCCGATCATCCGCGGGCGGCCGTGTTTGTCGGGTAATACGCTGCCGTTGATTTCCAGCCAGTGCAGGCTGCCGTCGGGCCAGACGATGCGATGGTGCATGGCCTGTTCCAGCGGCGCACCGGCCACAGCCGCATGAAAGGCGCGGATGGCCTTTGCTCGGTCTTGGGGGAGCAACAGGTCCAGATAGTCCACATCCGCCGGCAATGGCTGGCGCGGATCGAAGCCGAACAGCGCCTGGGTGCCCCGTGACCAACTGATCCGCCCGGTGTCAATGTCCCACGACCAGGCTCCCAGGCGCGCGCCGTTCAAGGCGGCCAGCAACTGGGGGGCGCTGTCCCAGCTTTGCTCGGACCGTTTCGGGTCTAGCGCCTGAATGCGCGGCAGGGGCGGGAATTGGTCAGCGGATTTGGGCATTATCTCGCGAGCCTTGGGCAATTTGGGGCGTTGGGCGCAGGCGTTTCGGCTCTATAGGAGTAGCACAACCTATGCCCTTTTCCCTGGCAGATCGATTTGTGCGTCCAGTAAGGACATGAAAGCCCGTGCAGCATTCGACAGCGTCCGTTCGGTGTGCAAGATATAGCCTAGCTGGCGACTGAGCTGTATGCCCGGCAAAGGAATGCGTGCCACCTGTTCATCGAGCATGGTGCGCGGCAGGACGCTCCAGGCTAGGCCGATGGAGACCATCATTTTTATGGTTTCCAGATAATTCGTGCTCATGGCGATGTTCGGCGTCAGGCCCTGGGCTTCGAACAGGCGTTGAACAATGTGGTGGGTAAAGGTATTGCCGCCGGGGAACACCGCCGGATGCAAGGCGATGTCTGCCAGGCTGACCGGGCCGTTGTCCAACAGCGCGTGTTCCGGCGCCACCACGAAATCCAGGGGGTCGTCCCACACCGGCGTGGCGCGTACCAGCGTGTGCGGTTCCGGGGCCAGGGTGATGACCGCCAGCTCCGCCCGGCCGTGGAGAATTTCTTCGTAGGCCACTTCCGAATCGAGGAACTGAATATCCAGCGCCACCTCAGGGTAGCGTCGGGTGAACTCCCTCAATAGAGGTGGCAGCCGATGCAGGCCGATGTGGTGGCTGGTGGCGAGCGTCAGGCGTCCGGTCACTTCACCGGTCAGGTTGGTCAGGGCGCGGCGGGTGTCATCCAGCACGTTAAGAATCTGATAGGCCCGTGGCAGAAGGGCTCGGCCAGCCTCGGTCAGGCCGACTTCTCGACCGAGCCGATCGAACAGGCGCACTTTGAGCTGTTGCTCCAGCCCGGCGATACGCTTGCTGATGGCCGGCTGGGTCAGGTGCAGGCGTTCACCGGCGCCGGAGAAACTGCCGGTCTCGGCGATGGCGATAAAGGCGTTGAGGCTGGCGAGGTCCATGGTCGTCCTGGTCGAATTCCAAATGGTTATGCAAAGCATAAAAAATATGAATTTGAGTTATTTAATGTAGCCTCATAAGATCAGCCTCACAAGCCAAGGGGTTATTGATTCACCAAGACCCAGGGCATAGAAACAAGCTGATGAGGAACCGTCTGATGGCCGGCAAAACGCTCTACGACAAGCTCTGGGATTCGCATTTGGTCAAGCAGCGCGACGATGGTTCGGCGCTGATCTACATCGACCGTCACATCATCCACGAAGTGACTTCGCCGCAAGCCTTCGAAGGCCTGCGTCTGGCCGGGCGCAAGCCGTGGCGCATCGATGCCAATATCGCGACCCCGGACCACAACGTGCCGACCACGCCGGAGCGCAAGGGCGGCATCGAAGCCATTGCCGATCAGGTGTCGCGCTTGCAGGTGCAGACCCTTGACGATAACTGTGACGAATACGGCATCGTTGAATTCAAGATGAATGACGTGCGCCAGGGTATCGTCCACGTCATTGGCCCGGAGCAGGGCGCGACCTTGCCCGGCATGACCGTGGTCTGCGGCGACTCCCACACCTCCACCCATGGTGCGTTTGGCGCCTTGGCCCACGGCATCGGCACCTCCGAGGTCGAGCACGTGCTCGCTACCCAGTGCCTGGTCGCCAAGAAAATGAAAAACATGCTGGTGCGTGTCGAGGGCAAGCTGCCGTTTGGCGTGACTGCCAAGGACATCGTCCTGGCCGTGATCGGCAAGATCGGCACCGCCGGTGGTAACGGCCATGCCATCGAGTTCGCCGGCAGCGCCATCCGCGATTTGTCCGTGGAAGGGCGCATGACCATCTGCAACATGTCCATCGAAGCCGGCGCTCGTGTCGGGCTGGTGGCCGCCGATGAAAAAACCGTGGAGTACGTCAAGGGCCGTCCGTTCGCCCCCAAGGGCGCCGAGTGGGACATGGCGGTGCAAGCCTGGAAAGACCTGGTTTCCGATGCCGACGCGCAGTTCGACACCGTGGTCGAACTCGACGCGACGCAAATCAAGCCGCAAGTCAGCTGGGGCACTTCCCCGGAAATGGTCCTGGCCGTGGACCAGAACGTGCCCGATCCTGCCAAGGAGATGGATCTGGTCAAGCGAGACTCCATCGTCCGCGCCCTGAAATACATGGGTTTGAGCGCCAACCAGGCGATCACCGACATTCAGCTGGACCGTGTGTTCATTGGCTCCTGCACCAACTCGCGGATCGAAGACCTGCGCGCAGCGGCGGTGATCGCCAAGGGCCGCAAAGTCGCCTCGACCATCAAGCAGGCCATTGTGGTGCCGGGCTCGGGCCTGGTGAAGGCCCAGGCGGAAGCCGAAGGTCTGGACAAGATTTTCCTCGAGGCCGGTTTCGAATGGCGTGAGCCTGGGTGCTCGATGTGCCTGGCGATGAACCCGGACCGTTTGGAGTCGGGCGAGCATTGCGCCTCCACCTCCAACCGTAACTTCGAAGGCCGTCAGGGCGCCGGTGGCCGTACGCATCTGGTCAGCCCGGCCATGGCCGCCGCCGCCGCCGTCAACGGCCGTTTCGTCGACGTCCGTGAATTGATCTGAAGGAGCGCAGCATGAAAGCTTTTACCCAGCACACTGGTCTTGTCGCGCCTCTGGATCGTGCCAACGTCGACACCGACCAGATCATCCCCAAGCAGTTTTTGAAGTCGATCAAGCGCACCGGTTTCGGCCCGAACCTGTTTGACGAGTGGCGCTACCTGGATGTGGGCCAGCCGTACCAGGACAACTCCAAGCGCCCGTTGAACAAGGATTTCGTCCTCAACGCCGAACGTTACCAAGGCGCCAGCGTGTTGCTGGCCCGCGAAAACTTCGGCTGCGGCTCCAGTCGCGAACACGCGCCATGGGCCCTTGAAGAGTACGGCTTTCGCAGCATCATTGCGCCGAGCTACGCCGACATCTTCTTCAACAACAGCTTCAAGAACGGCTTGTTGCCGATCATCCTGAGCGACGCTGAAGTCGATGAGTTGTTCCAGCAGGTCGAGGCCAACCCCGGCTATCAACTGCAGATCGACCTGGCGGCCCAGACCGTGACCCGTCCTGACGGCAAGGTGTTGCGTTTCGAGATCGATGCATTCCGTAAGCACTGCCTGCTCAACGGTCTGGACGACATCGGCCTGACCTTGCAGGACGGCGAGGCGATTGCCACGTTCGAGGCCAAGCACCGGGCGAGCCAGCCTTGGTTGTTTCGGGATGCTTGATTGATCTGAGATTGATGTCGTCAGTGCTGGCCCCTTCGCGAGCAAGCTCGCTCCCACAGGTGTTTTGTGAACACCATAAATCCCCTGTGGGAGCGAGCTTGCTCGCGATGGGGTCCGCCCAGGCAATAAAAAACCATAAGGACATCCCATGACCAGCACCGCCCACAGTCAGGTCGTACAAAAGCAATTCGGTGAACAGGCTTCGGCCTATCTGAGCAGTGCTGTGCACGCCCAGGGCACTGAGTTCGCCCTGCTGCAGGCTGAGCTTGCCGGGCGCGGCGAGGCCCGTGTGCTGGACCTGGGCTGCGGCGCTGGGCACGTGAGTTTCCATGTGGCGCCGCTGGCCGGTGAAGTGGTGGCCTACGACCTGTCCCAGCCAATGCTTGACGTTGTAGCTACGGCGGCAGCGGATCGTGGCCTGAGTAACATCACCACGGTGTGCGGCGCCGCCGAACGCCTGCCGTTCGCTGACGCTGAGTTCGACTTCGTGTTCAGCCGCTATTCGGCGCATCATTGGAGCGACCTGGGCTTGGCGCTGCGGGAAGTGCGCCGGGTGCTCAAGCCGGGTGGAGTGGCGGCGTTCATTGATGTCCTGTCACCCGGCATGCCGTTGTTGGACACGTACCTGCAAAGCGTTGAGGTGCTGCGTGACACCAGCCATGTTCGCGATTATTCGGCCGGCGAGTGGTTGCGCCAGGTCAGCGAGGCGGGGTTGCATACCCGCAGCACCACGCGCCAGCGTCTGCGCCTGGAGTACCAGTCGTGGGTCGAGCGCATGCGCACCCCCGAAGTGATGCGTGGGGCGATCCGTGAGCTGCAGCGATCGATGGGTGTTGAGGTGCGTGAATATTTTGAGATTGAGGCCGATGGTTCGTT
Source organism: Pseudomonas sp. N-137 (assembly GCF_034555295.1). Lineage (NCBI taxonomy): Bacteria > Pseudomonadati > Pseudomonadota > Gammaproteobacteria > Pseudomonadales > Pseudomonadaceae > Pseudomonas > Pseudomonas sp. N-137. The sequence goes on along the minus strand of NZ_JAXUDQ010000007.1, from coordinate 291,185 downwards.
CAGTACAGACGTACTGGTGCTGTGGGCCGAGCGATAGCACTTTTTCCGGCCAGTCCAAGCGCGGGCCGACAGAGCAAACGAGGAAAACATGAGCAAGCAGATTCTGATTCTCCCAGGCGACGGTATTGGCCCGGAAATCATGGCCGAAGCGGTCAAGGTCCTAGAGCTGGCGAACGACAAGTACGGCCTGGGCTTTGAACTCAGCCACGATGTGATCGGCGGCGCTGCGATCGACAAGCATGGCGTCCCCCTGGCCGATGAAACCCTGGATCGCGCGCGTGCCGCCGATGCCGTACTGCTGGGCGCCGTGGGCGGCCCGAAATGGGACAAGATCGAACGCGACATCCGTCCTGAGCGCGGCCTGCTGAAGATCCGTGCGCAACTGGGCCTGTTCGGCAATCTGCGTCCGGCAATCCTCTACCCGCAACTGGCCGACGCTTCGAGCCTGAAGCCGGAAATCGTTTCGGGCCTGGACATCCTCATCGTCCGTGAACTGACCGGCGGTATCTACTTCGGCGCCCCGCGCGGTACCCGTGAGCTGGATAATGGCGAGCGTCAGGCCTACGACACCTTGCCGTACAGCGAGAGCGAAATCCGCCGTATCGCCCGGGTCGGTTTTGATATGGCGCGGGTGCGCGGCAAAAAACTGTGCTCGGTGGACAAGGCCAACGTCCTGGCTTCCAGCCAACTGTGGCGCGAAGTGGTCGAGCAGGTGGCCAAGGATTACCCGGACATCGAACTGAGCCACATGTACGTCGATAACGCTGCCATGCAACTGGTGCGCGCGCCCAAGCAGTTCGACGTGATCGTCACCGACAATATGTTCGGTGACATCCTGTCCGATGAAGCCTCGATGCTCACCGGCTCCATCGGCATGCTGCCGTCGGCCTCCCTGGATGCCAACAACAAAGGCATGTACGAGCCATGCCACGGTTCGGCGCCGGACATTGCCGGGCAGGGCATTGCCAACCCGTTGGCAACCATCCTGTCGGTGTCGATGATGCTGCGCTACAGCTTCAGTCTCAATGACGCGGCTGATGCCATCGAGAAGGCGGTCAGTGTGGTATTGGATCAAGGTTTGCGCACGGGCGACATCTGGTCGACCGGTTGTACCAAAGTCGGTACGCAGCAAATGGGCGATGCAGTAGTCGCCGCGTTGCGTAATCTGTAATCTTTGCGGCCCACCGCTTCGACGGTGGCCCACTTTTGTATAGGTGTAGTTGCGATGAAACGTGTAGGTCTGATCGGTTGGCGCGGCATGGTCGGTTCCGTGCTCATGCAGCGAATGCTGGAAGAGCAGGATTTCGATCTCATTGAACCGGTGTTTTTCACCACCTCCAATGTCGGTGGCCAGGGCCCGTCCGTGGGCAAGGACACCGGTGCGCTCAAGGATGCCTACAGCATTGACGAGCTCAAGACCCTCGACGTGATCCTGACCTGTCAGGGTGGCGACTACACCAGCGAAGTCTTCCCGAAACTGCGTGAAGCCGGCTGGCAGGGTTACTGGATCGACGCCGCCTCCAGCCTGCGCATGCAGGACGACGCCGTGATCATTCTCGACCCGGTGAACCGCAAGGTCATCGACCAGCAACTGGACGCGGGCACCAAGAACTACATTGGCGGCAACTGCACCGTCAGCCTGATGCTGATGGGCCTGGGCGGCCTGTTCGAGGCCGGTCTGGTGGAGTGGATGAGTGCCATGACCTATCAGGCGGCCTCCGGGGCCGGCGCGCAGAACATGCGTGAACTGATCAAGCAGATGGGTGCGACCCACGCCGCTGTCGCCGATGACCTGGCCAACCCGGCCAGTGCCATCCTGGACATCGATCGCAAGGTCGCCGAGGCGATGCGCAGCGATGCGTACCCGACCGAGAACTTTGGCGTGCCGTTGGCCGGCAGCCTGATCCCGTGGATCGACAAGGAACTGCCGAACGGCCAGAGCCGTGAAGAGTGGAAGGCCCAGGCCGAAACCAACAAGATCCTCGGTCGCTTCAAGAGCCCGATCCCGGTGGATGGCATCTGCGTGCGTATCGGCGCCATGCGCTGCCACAGCCAGGCGCTGACCATCAAGTTGAACAAAGACGTGCCGATCGCCGACATCGAAGGGCTGATCAGCCAGCACAACCCTTGGGTCAAGCTGGTGCCGAACAACCGCGAAATCAGCATGCAGGAGCTGAGCCCGACCAAGGTCACCGGCACCTTGAACGTACCAGTGGGTCGTCTGCGCAAGTTGAACATGGGCTCGCAATTCGTCGGTGCCTTCACCGTCGGCGACCAGTTGCTGTGGGGCGCGGCCGAACCGCTGCGTCGCATGCTGCGGATTCTGCTCGAGCGTTGATCGGTCACTGCTGTGAAAGAACCCGTGCCTTGTGAGAGGTGCGGGTTTTTTTATGGGAACGGTGTCGTCCGTGACATCGCCATCGCGAGCAAGCTCGCTCCCACAGTGGATCTTCAGTGGCCACAACAACTGTGGGAGCGAGCTTGCTCGCGATGGGGCCAGTACAACCACTGCAAACTCCCCTGCCAATTGCCTGCATACCCCCCACCCGGTAAAGTGCCGCTCCCCACGTTTTACCTGAGGTAGACCCATGAGCCAGTCCTTTGATATTGCCGTGATCGGCGCCACCGGTACTGTCGGCGAAACCCTTGTCCAGATTCTCGAAGAGCGTGACTTCCCGATCGGCAACCTGCACCTGCTGGCCAGCAGCGAGTCGGCGGGAAGCTCGGTGATGTTTCGCGGCAAAAATGTGCGGGTGCGCGAAGTCGACGAATTTGATTTCGGCAAAGTCCAACTGGTGTTTTTTGCCGCCGGCCCGGCGGTGACCCTGAGCTTCGCCCCGCGTGCCACGGCGGCCGGTTGCGCGTTGATTGACCTGTCCGGCGCCCTGCCGCCTGAGCAGGCGCCGCAGATCGTGCCGGAAGCCAACGCCGGGCTGCTGGCGGGTCTGAGCAAGCCGTTTCAAGTCAGCAGTCCCAGTGCGTCGGCGACCGCGCTGGCCGTGGTGCTGGCGCCGCTGCGCCAATGCCTGGCGTTGCAGCGTATCAGCCTGACCGCCAGTCTCGCTGTGTCCGCTCAGGGCCGCGCCGCCGTCAGTGAGCTGGCCCGTCAGACTGCCGAGTTGCTCAATGCACGTCCCCTTGAGCCGAAATTTTTCGATCGGCAAATGGCGTTCAACCTGCTGGCTCAGGTGGGTACCCCGGACGAGCAGGGTCACACGCTGCTGGAAAAGCGTCTGGTGCGTGAATTGCGTCAGGTGCTGGAACAGCCTTCGTTAAAGATTTCCGTCACTTGCATTCAAGCCCCGGTGTTTTTTGGCGATAGCTTTAGCGTGACTGTGCAGGCAGCCGGCGCCGTCGACCTGGCGAAAGTCAACGCAGCCTTGGAGGCGGCACCCGGCATCGAGCTGGTGGAGGCGGGCGATTACCCGACCCCGGTGGGCGATGCGGTAGGGCAGGATGTAGTCTACGTTGGACGTGTGCGCGGGGGGATCGATGACCCGGCGGAACTAAATATGTGGCTGACGTCAGATAACGTACGCAAGGGCGCGGCGCTCAATGCTGTGCAAGTGGCTGAGTTGTTGATAAAAGACCTGCTGTAAAAGATACTTGGCAACAATTTGTCGAATGATTCTAGCTGGGCGCTATGCTTGGCCAGAGTGCTGAAGGCGAACCTCCCTCTCGGGGCTTTCCCCGAGCATGAGTGAAACGATCGCGCGCGCCGTTGCTTCGGGGGGCGCGCAATGCCTTACGGCAGCGGCATCAACACCTTCTCGCTGGCCGAGGAATGTTCAAACAAAGGAAGAGGCTATGGTTCAAGTTCGCAAACTGGTGTTAGCAATAGCGGCCGCCTCGGCGCTGTCCTCCGGTATGGCGCAAGCACTCGGGCTCGGGGAATTGACCCTGAAGTCGCCGCCGAACCAGCCTCTGGTCGCCGAGATCGAGCTGCTCGACGTCCAGCAATTGACCGCCGCCGAAGTCGTGCCGAGCCTGGCCTCGCCCGAGGAGTTTGCCAAGGCCGGAATCGACCGCCAGGCGTTTCTCAATGACCTGACCTTCACCCCGGTAATCAATGCCAATGGCAAGAGCGTCTTGCGGGTGACTTCCAGCCAGCCGCTGTCGGAGCCGATGGTCAAGTTTCTGGTGCAGGTGATGTGGCCCAATGGCCGTCTGCTGCGCGACTACAGCGTGTTGATCGACCCTTCCAAATTCTCCCCCCAGGCGGCTGACGCCGCCCGGACGAAGCCGTCCCAGGTCGTCTCCACGCCGGTGACGGGCGCCACCAAGCCTTCCCAATACACCACCACGCCGCGCGATACACTTTGGGAAATTGCCGCCAAGGTGCGCAACGGCGGATCGATCCAGCAAACCATGCTGGCGATCCAGGCGTTGAACCCGGACGCATTCATCAACGGCAACATCAATTTGCTCAAGACCGGCAAGGTATTGCGTCTGCCGGACCCGGTGCAAAGCACCGCGTTGCCGCAGCCCCAGGCTATCGCTGAAGTGGCTGCGCAGAATGCCGCCTGGCGTCAGGGGCGGCGGGGCGTTGCGCGTTCCGGCCAGCAGCAGTTGGACGGTACCAAGCGTGGTGGCAGTCAAGCTGCACCGGCCCAGGCGGCCGGTCGCGATAATCTGAGTCTGGTCTCCGCCGAGGCTGCGAAGGCCGGCGCCAAAGGCGCTGCCGGCGATGCCCAAGCCCTGAGCAACCAGCTCGCGGTCACCCAGGAAAGCCTCGATTCGGCTCGCCGCGACAATGAAGAGCTCAAAAGCCGCATGGCGGATCTACAGAGCCAACTGGACAAGCTGCAGCGCCTGATCGAGCTGAAGAACAATCAGCTGGCCAAAATGCAGGCTGATGGTGTCGCCGTACCGCCGCTCGATGAGTCGGCCCCGGCGATGTCGGCAGAATTGACGCCGGACCCAACGGCGCAAGCTCCTGCACCCGCGCCTGAAGCGACGCCGCCCGCGACTCCCGTGGAGCCAGCCCCGGCAGCGTCCAGCGAACAAAAGTACAACGATCTGCTGACCAATCCGATCCTGTTGGGTCTGGTTGGCGGTGGCGCGTTGATCCTGCTGTTGTTGCTGCTGTTGCTGGCCCGTCGCCGCAAGGCGCAACAGGAAGCCGAGAAGCACTTGCGCATGGCCCGAGCCCTCGAGGAGGAGGCTGATTTCTCCCCGGAGCTCGATCTGCCCCCGAGCAGCTTCGAGGGCATTGAAGTTCCACCGCCAAGCGTAAAGCTCGAACCAAAACCCGCTCCCGCGCCAGCGCCCAAGCCAGCCCCGGTGATTGCGCCCGTGATCGTCACGCCGCCGATCGCCGCGCCATTGGTGGCTCCGGCTGCCGAGCGTTCCGACGATGTGCTGGGGCAGGCCCAGTCCCACATTGATCGTGGTCGTTTGAATCAGGCGGCCGATCTGCTTGAGCAAGGCATCAAGGCCGAGCCTCAGCGCAGCGACCTGCGCCTGAAACTGATGGAAGTCTACGGTCAGCAGGGCGACCGCGACGCCTTTGTTGCCCAAGAGCGCCAACTGGTGGCCAACGGCGAAAACTATGCCCAGGTCGAACAGCTCAAAAGCCGTTTCCCGGCCATGGTGGTCGCCACCACTGCCGGTCTGGCCGCCGCGGCAGTCGCTGCCGAGCTGGACGCCCAGTACGTCAAGGATTTGCTGGAAGATACGCCGCCCACCGATGAGGAGCTCGACAGCGCCTTCGACCTGAGCCTTGAGGATCTGGAAGCCGCACCGGCAACGCCTGAGCCAGAGCCTGTCGTCGAGCTGGATGCATTCCCGTCCGATGATGACCTGGACTTCGAATCGTTGCTCAAGCAGCAGACCGAGGCCAATGAAAGCCTGGATGACCTGTCGGAGTTCGACCTTGACCTGGGTGCCGACACCCCGGCGCCGACGCCGGCCCTGGCCGACGAAGACTTCCTGCTGGACCTGGATGACGACCTCAAGGGCCTGGATGAGCCTGCCGTCCAAACCCCTGCGGTGGCCGACACCCCGTCTGACGACCTTGAGCTGCCGGAAGATTTCGACCTGTCCCTGGCCGATGAAATGGATGTGCAGGACAAACCCAAGGACGCCTTCGAGTCCGAACTGGACGATGTCAATGCCGAGCTTGAGCGCCTGTCCGACAGCCTCGCTCAGCCGACTTTCACTGCTGAAGACGCGTTGGCCAGTGCCGACGATGAGCCGGATTTCGACTTCCTCAGCGGTACCGATGAAGTGGCGACCAAGCTCGATCTGGCCCAGGCCTACATCGACATGGGTGACAACGATGGTGCCCGGGATATCCTCGGCGAAGTCCTCAGCGAAGGCGATGCCACGCAGAAGAGCGAGGCGCAGGAAATGTTGTCGCGCCTGGCCTGAGGTGATCGGGTAAACAAAAGCGGCAGCCGGTGAGGCTGCCGTTTTTGTTTGGGCTGGAGTTTAGGTTGGCTGGCGGGCCTCATCGCGAGCAGGCTCGCTCCCACAGAGGTTCTCGGGTATTCACAAATCCTGCGCCCAGCACAAATCCCTTGTGGGAGCGAGCCTGCTCGCGATGGCGCCAGTACATTCAACACATGACCACCGGTTGGACTGGCATCCCATCCCGCCGGCCTTATAATGCCCGCCTTTGCGTACTTCAGCAGGCTGTAATTCCTTGGCAAACATAGACAACCCGGCCGCCGAAATGGCGGCCGACGGCTTTTTCCGGATCGCCCTGGGCGTTGAATATAAAGGCTCGCGCTATCGCGGCTGGCAGCGCCAGGCCTCCGGTGTGGCGACGGTGCAGGAAACCCTCGAAAACGCACTGTCCAAAGTCGCTGATTCGCCCGTGTCGCTGCATTGTGCCGGCCGTACCGATGCCGGCGTGCACGCCTGCGGCCAGGTGGTGCATTTCGACACCCAGGTCGAGCGTTCGATGAAGGCCTGGGTCATGGGGGCCAACATCAACTTGCCTCACGACGTCAGTGTCAGCTGGGCCAAGGCAATGCCGGCGCATTTCCATGCACGCTTCAAGGCCATCGCCCGGCGTTATCGCTACGTGATCTACAACGACCAGATCCGCCCCGCGCATCTGAACGAAGAAATCACCTGGAACCACCGTCCGCTGGACGTCGAGCGCATGGCTGAAGCCGCGCAGTACCTGGTCGGTGTTCATGATTTCAGTGCCTTTCGCGCCGGCCAGTGCCAGGCCAAGTCACCGATCAAAGAGCTGCATCACCTGCGGGTGACCCGCCACGGCAAAATGATCGTGCTCGATATCCGCGCCAGCGCCTTCCTGCATCACATGGTGCGCAACATCGCGGGCGTGCTGATGACCATCGGTGCCGGTGAGCGGCCGGTGGAGTGGATCAAGGAAGTGCTCGAAAGCCGCATCCGGCGTTCCGGTGGCGTGACGGCGCACCCGTTTGGCCTGTACCTGGTACAGGTCGAATACCACGATGAATTCGAGCTGCCGCAGCGTTACATCGGGCCACATTTCCTCACGGGCTTCTCGGAACTCGACGGCTGACGCCCTGCGCAGCATTTGCTACCATCCGGGACTTTCACGGATTTGCCTGAGGTTTTGACGACATGCCGGCCGTTCGCAGCAAGATTTGCGGGATCACCCGCGTCGAGGACGCGCTGGCGGCGGTGGAGGCTGGTGCCGATGCCATCGGGCTGGTGTTTTATGCCAAGAGCCCGCGCGCGGTGACGGTGCAGCAGGCGAGGGCGATCATCCGGGCCTTGCCTCCGTTCGTGACCCCCGTCGGCCTGTTCGTCAACGCCAGTCGTTGTGAGCTGGGCGAGATACTCGATGCGGTGCCGTTGGCCCTGTTGCAGTTTCACGGGGACGAGGCGCCGGCCGATTGCGAGGGCTGGCATCGTCCGTACATCAAGGCGTTGCGGGTCAAGGCTGGTGATGACATCGCGGCCAGTTGCGATGCCTTTGCCGGTGCCAGTGGCATACTGCTGGACACCTATGTGGAAGGCGTTCCCGGTGGGACCGGTGAAGCATTCGACTGGTCGCTCGTGCCCCAGGGCCTGAGCAAACCGATTATCCTCGCCGGTGGGTTGACGGCGCAAAACGTGGCCGAAGCCATCCGTCAGGTTCGCCCTTACGCGGTCGATGTCAGCGGTGGGGTAGAGCAAAGCAAGGGCATCAAGGATCCGGCGAGGATTCGTGCGTTCATGGCCGCTGTACGCAGCAGCCAGTAGTCAATGTGACGGCTGGCAGACTGCCGCCGTCCATACCAGCACTGTACAAAGCAGGCAGGCGCCGCCTCCGGGTGGGCCGATAGCGTAGTGGTAGCCGCGGTGCCGCGGTTGCCGGGATGGCTGAGGAGGTTGGGCTGCACGCAGGTCATGCTTCGCGCTGATCGTGGTGGTCCCTCGACCCTCGCCGCACAATGAATTTAGCTCAAGGGCATACGCGGGACCGCGAACCAGAGCGTTCGGGTCACCGGTACTGGAGAAAGAAAGCATGAGCAACTGGTTGGTAGACAAACTGATCCCTTCGATCATGCGTTCCGAGGTGAAAAAAAGCTCGGTGCCTGAAGGTCTGTGGCACAAATGTCCATCCTGCGAAGCGGTGCTGTACCGCCCCGAGCTGGAAAAGACCCTGGACGTTTGCCCCAAGTGCAACCATCACATGCGCATCGGTGCGCGTGCCCGTATCGACATCTTCCTGGACGCCGAAGGCCGTGTTGAGCTGGGTGCCGACCTGGAGCCGGTGGACCGCCTGAAATTCCGCGACGGCAAGAAGTACAAGGATCGCCTGACCGCGGCCCAGAAGCAGACCGGCGAAAAAGACGCCCTGGTGTCCATGAGCGGCACCCTGCTGGGCATGCCGGTGGTGGTTTCGGCCTTCGAGTTCTCCTTCATGGGCGGCTCCATGGGGGCCATCGTCGGTGAGCGCTTTGTGCGTGCCGCCAACCATGCCCTGGAAAACCGTTGCCCGATGATCTGCTTTGCCGCTTCCGGCGGTGCACGTATGCAGGAAGCGCTGATCTCCCTGATGCAAATGGCCAAGACCTCCGCGGTGCTGGCGCGTCTGCGTGAAGAAGGCATTCCGTTCATCTCGGTGTTGACCGACCCGGTCTACGGCGGCGTTTCCGCCAGCCTGGCGATGCTGGGCGATGTGATCGTTGGCGAGCCGAAGGCGCTGATCGGTTTTGCCGGCCCGCGCGTTATCGAGCAGACCGTGCGCGAAAAATTGCCGGAAGGCTTCCAGCGCAGTGAGTTCCTGCTTGAGCACGGCGCCATCGACATGATCATCCACCGCCAGGAGTTGCGTCCGCGTCTGGGCAATCTGCTGGCGCAACTGATGGGCCTGCCGACCCCGAAATTCGTCGCCGCCCCCATCGAGCCGATCGTGGTTCCGCCGGTGCCAGCGAATATATGACCCAACGTACCCTGGGCGATTGGCTTGCCTACCTTGAGCAGTTGCATCCGTCAGCCATCGACATGGGGCTGGAGCGCTCGCAAGCGGTAATGTCCCGCATGGGACTGGCCAAGCCGGCGCCCCGGGTCATCACCGTTACCGGCACCAATGGCAAGGGTTCGACCTGCGCCTTCGTGGCCTCGCTGTTGCGGGCCCAGGGGTTGAGCGTAGGTGTCTACAGTTCGCCGCACCTGTTGCGCTACAACGAGCGGGTACAGATCAACGGCGTCGAAGCCTCTGACGCCGAGTTGTGCGAAGCCTTTGCTGCGGTGGAAGCCGGGCGGGGCGAGATTTCCCTTACCTATTTCGAGATGGGCACCCTGGCGGCGTTCTGGCTGTTCGCGGGTGCCGGTCTTGATGCCGTGGTGCTTGAAGTCGGCCTGGGTGGCCGGCTCGATGCTGTCAATCTGGTGGATGCGGACGTTGCGCTGGTCACCAGCATCGGTGTGGACCATACCGATTACCTGGGTGACACCCGTGAGTCCGTCGCCTTCGAGAAAGCCGGCATCTTCCGCCCGGGTGCGCCTGCGCTCTGTGGTGACCTCAATCCCCCTCAACCGTTGCTGGACAAGGTCCGCGAGTTGAGCTGCCCGTTCTTCCTGCGCGGGCGGGATTTCGACCTGGCAATGACTGAGCAGCATTGGCAATGGCGGGGCAGTGACGCCCGGGGCAATCAGGTGGAACTGCACGATTTGCCGCTGCTGGAGCTGCCGATGGAAAACGCCGCGCTGGCGCTCCAGGCCTACCTGTTGCTGGACCTGCCATGGCATGCCGGGCAAATTATCGAAGCGTTGCAAGCGACTCGCGTCGTCGGTCGTCTCGATCGTCGCCAGTTCGATTGGCACGGCAAGCGCCTGAATCTGCTGCTTGATGTCGGCCACAACCCTCATGCGGCGCAGTATCTGGCTGAGCGCCTGGCGCGGCGGCCGGTAGCCGGGCGCCGCCTGGCGGTGTTCGGGCTGCTTGGCGACAAGGATCTGGATGGCGTTGTCGATGCGTTGGGTGCTAGTGTCCAGCATTGGGCGGTAGCACCGCTGGATTCTCCGCGCTCGCGCCCGGCTGCCGAACTACGGGAAGCCTTGCAGCGTCGCGGCGCTTGCGTAGAGACTTATGACAGCGTGGCCGCGGCGCTGGAAGGGCAGTGCGCCCTGGCGACGGTCGACGATGAGATCCTGCTGTTCGGATCATTTTTTTGTGTTGCCGAGGCCCTTCAATGGCTGGCCCGGCGCTCCACGGAGGAAGCTGCAGATGGCATTGCTGGATAAGGCGTACAAGCAGCGCATGGTCGGGGCCCTGGTATTGGTGGCCTTGGCGGTGATTTTCCTGCCGATGCTGTTTTCTCGTCAGGATGAGCAGCGCCAGGTTACGGTCGACGCTCCGGCTGCCCCCCAGGCGCCGTCTGTCGCGCCCGTGCAGGTCGAGCCGGTGCTGGTGCCTGAACCTGAAGCGCTACCCCAGGAACCCGTTCCGAGCGACGAGGAACTGGCCGAGCAACCTGCGCCTTCCCTGCCGATCGAGCCTGCGCCGGCGGCGCCCGCCACGGCAGCGCCGGCTCCGAGCAAGCCGGCAGTCGCTCCAGCCCCGGCAGCACCGGTGGCCAAGCCGGCCCCGACCCAACCGATTACCCCAGCCCCGGCCAAGCCGGATACCACGCAAAGCCGCGTGGACGCCAACGGTCTGTCGGTCAGTTGGTCCGTTCAGTTGGCCAGCCTGAGCAATCGTGAGAGTGCCGAAAAACTGCAGAAAACCCTGCGCAGCCAGGGCTACAACGCCTATATCCGCACCGCCGATGGCAAGAATCGCGTATTTGTGGGGCCGCTGATCGAGCGTGCCGAGGCTGATCGGCTGCGGGACCTGCTCAGCCGCCAGCAGAACCTCAAGGGTTTTGTGGTGCGTTTTCAGCCTGAGCGCGGTTGACGGCGGTTTGCCTGATTTGAATCACACTGACAATCGCAGCTTACCGACAGCTCTGGCCTCTGCTAAAATGCGCCGCCTTATCCGTCTGTAGGCTGCACCGTGCCATTTACCTGGGTTGACTGGGCGATCGTTGCAATCGTCGCCATCTCCGCATTGATCAGTCTGAGCCGCGGCTTCGTCAAGGAAGCCCTCTCGCTGCTGACCTGGATCATCGCGGGGGTCGTAGCCTGGATGTTTGGTGGTTCGTTGTCCCAGTACCTCGCCGGATACATTGAAACTCCGTCGGCCCGCGTGATCGCGGGCTGTGCCATCTTGTTTATCGCCACCTTGCTGGTCGGCGCAATGATCAACTACCTGATCGGCGAACTGATTCGCGTCACCGGGCTTTCCGGGACGGACCGGTTCCTGGGCATGGCCTTCGGCGCGGCGCGTGGCGCGTTGCTGGTGGTCGTGGCTGTCGGGCTATTGAGCCTGGGGCCGGTACAGCAGGATACGTGGTGGCAGGAGTCCCGGCTCGTGCCACAATTTCTATTGGTCGCAGACTGGTCCAAGAACCTGATCCTGGGTTGGAGCAGTCAGTGGCTTGCCAGCGGTATCAGCGTACCCGCTGAAATACCGTTCAAGGAACAACTCTTGCCGATGGCCAAAACGCCGCAGTGAGTGTTGTTCAGTTCAGATCCATTAAGTAGGGGTTGTGTCGCATGTGTGGCATCGTCGGTATCGTCGGTAAGTCGAACGTCAATCAGGCGCTGTATGACGCGCTAACCGTGCTCCAGCACCGCGGCCAGGACGCTGCCGGTATCGTGACCAGCCATGACGGCCGGTTATTCCTGCGCAAGGACAACGGGCTGGTGCGTGACGTGTTCCATCAGCGTCACATGCAGCGCCTGGTCGGTCACATGGGCATTGGCCATGTGCGCTACCCAACAGCGGGCAGCTCGACTTCGGCCGAAGCCCAGCCGTTCTACGTCAACTCGCCGTACGGCATCACGTTGGCGCACAACGGCAACCTGACCAACGTCGAGCAGTTGGCCAAGGAGATCTACGAATCGGACCTGCGCCACGTCAATACCAACTCCGACTCGGAAGTGATGCTCAACGTCTTCGCCCATGAACTGGCCCAGCGCGGCAAGCTGCAGCCTACCGAAGAAGATGTGTTCGCCGCTGTGACCGACGTGCATAACCGCTGCGTCGGCGGCTACTCGGTCGTGGCGATGATCACCGGTTACGGCATCGTCGGTTTCCGCGACCCCCATGGCATCCGCCCGATCGTGTTCGGCCAGCGTCACACCGACGAAGGCGTCGAGTACATGATTGCCTCGGAAAGCGTGTCCCTGGACGTGCTGGGCTTCACCCTGATTCGCGACCTGGCCCCGGGCGAAGCGGTCTACATCACCGAAGACGGCAAGTTGTTCACCCGTCAGTGCGCGACCAACCCGAGCCTGACTCCGTGCATCTTCGAGCACGTCTACCTGGCGCGCCCGGACTCGATCATCGACGGCATCTCGGTCTATAAGGCCCGCCTGCGCATGGGCGAGAAACTGGCCGACAAGATCTTGCGCGAGCGGCCGGACCACGACATCGACGTGGTCATCCCGATCCCGGACACCAGCCGCACCGCGGCCCTGGAGCTGGCGAACCACCTGGGCGTCAAGTTCCGCGAAGGCTTCGTGAAGAACCGTTACATCGGCCGTACCTTCATCATGCCCGGCCAGGCCGCGCGGAAAAAATCGGTACGCCAGAAGCTCAACGCCATCGAACTGGAATTTCGCGGCAAGAACGTGATGCTGGTGGATGACTCCATCGTGCGCGGAACCACGTGCAAGCAGATCATCCAGATGGCCCGTGAAGCCGGTGCCAAGAACGTATACTTCTGCTCGGCGGCGCCGGCCGTGCGTTATCCGAACGTCTACGGCATCGACATGCCGAGCGCCCACGAGCTGATCGCCCACAATCGCACTACCCAGGAAGTGGCCGACCTGATCGGCGCCGACTGGCTGATCTATCAGGACCTGCCGGACCTGATAGAAGCGGTGGGTGGTGGCAAGATCAAGATCGAGCAGTTCGACTGCGCAGTGTTTGACGGCAAGTACGTCACCGGTGACGTCGATGAGGCCTACCTGAACAAGATCGAGAACGCTCGTAACGATGCGTCCAAGGCCAAGACCCAGGCGGTCAGCGCGATCATCGATCTGTACAACAACTGAGTGACAAGCCGGCCCTGAGGGGCCGGTTTGCGTTTAATGACTACAGGAGCGACAGCATGAGTCAGGATTGGGATGCCGGTCGGCTGGACAGCGACCTTGAGGGTGTAGCGTTCGATACCCTGGCGGTCCGCGCCGGTCAGCACCGCACGCCGGAAGCCGAGCATGGCGATCCGATGTTCTTCACGTCCAGCTACGTGTTCCGTACCGCTGCCGATGCGGCGGCCCGGTTTGCCGGCGAGGTGCCGGGCAACGTCTACTCGCGCTACACCAACCCCACCGTGCGGGCTTTCGAAGAGCGCCTCGCTGCTCTGGAAGGTGCCGAGCAGGCTGTGGCCACCGCCACCGGCATGGCGGCGATCATGGCCGTGGTCATGAGCTTTTGCAGCGCTGGCGACCACGTGCTGGTGTCGCGCAGTGTCTTCGGCTCGACCATCAGCCTGTTCGAAAAGTACTTCAAGCGTTTCGGCGTGGAAGTCGATTACGTGCCCCTGGCGGACTTGTCCGGTTGGGATGCGGCAATCAAGCCCAATACCAAGATGCTGTTTGTCGAATCGCCGTCCAACCCCCTGGCCGAGCTGGTGGACATCGCCGCGTTGGCGGAAATCGCCCACGCCAAGGGCGCCATGCTGGTGGTCGATAACTGCTTCTGCACGCCGGCGTTGCAACAGCCACTGAAGCTGGGTGCCGACGTGGTGGTGCATTCGGCGACCAAGTTCATCGACGGCCAGGGTCGTTGCATGGGCGGCGTGGTGGCCGGTCGTGGCGAGCAGATGAAAGAAGTGGTGGGCTTCCTGCGCACCGCCGGGCCGACCTTGAGTCCGTTCAACGCCTGGATCTTCCTCAAAGGCCTGGAAACCCTGGGCCTGCGTATGAAAGCCCATTGCGCCAACGCCCAACTGCTGGCTGAGTGGCTGGAGCAGCAGGATGGCATCGAGAAAGTGCACTACGCCGGCCTCAAGAGCCATCCGCAACATGACCTGGCCGCGCGTCAGCAGCGCGGTTTCGGTGCGGTGGTGAGCTTCGAGGTCAAAGGGGGCAAGGAGGGCGCCTGGCGCTTCATCGACGCCACCCGGTTGATTTCCATCACCGCCAACCTGGGTGACAGCAAAACCACCATCACTCACCCAAGCACCACCTCCCACGGTCGCCTGACGCCCCAGGAGCGTGAAGCAGCGGGCATCCGCGACAGCCTGATCCGCGTCGCGGTGGGTCTGGAGGACGTGGCTGACCTGCAAGCCGATCTGGCCCGTGGGTTGGCCGCCTTGTGATCGAGCTGGCAACGCCGCACGGCGGCACTCATGGCCGGGTAGCTCTGGTGACAGGCGCCGCGCGGGGTATCGGCCTGGGGATTGCTACCTGGCTGATCTGTGAGGGCTGGCAGGTGGTGCTGACTGACCTGGATCGTGAGCGCGGCTCCAAGGTCGCCAAGACGCTGGGGGAGAACGCCTGGTTCATCACCATGGATGTGGCGGATGAGACGCAAGTCGCCACGGGAATCGCCGAGGTGTTGGGCCAGTTTGGACGGCTTGACGCGCTGGTGTGCAACGCGGCCATCGCCGATCCCCACAACATCACCCTGGAAAGCCTGGATCTGGCCTACTGGAATCGGGTCCTGGCGGTGAACCTGGGTGGTCCCATGCTGCTGGCCAAGCATTGTGCGCCTTACCTGCGTGCCCACAATGGCGCCATCGTCAACCTGGCCTCGACCCGTGCCGCACAATCAGAACCCGACACCGAAGCCTATGCGGCGAGCAAGGGCGGCTTGCTCGCCCTGACCCATGCCTTGGCGATCAGCCTTGGGCCGGAGATCCGGGTCAATGCTGTCAGCCCCGGCTGGATCGACGCACGGGACCCGTCCCAGCGTCGCGCGCAGCCGCTCACCGATGCCGATCATGCTCAGCATCCGGCAGGCAGGGTAGGCACGGTAGAGGATGTAGCGGCGATGGTGGCGTGGCTGTTGTCGCGCAATGCCGGTTTTGTCACGGGCCAGGAGTTCGTGGTGGACGGTGGCATGACCAAGAAAATGATTTATGAGTGAGAGCGGTTGTGCGTGCCGCTTGAACTGTTTTGAAAAAACTTCAACCCTGCTATTGACTTAGCTTCGGTACCTGCGTAAATTTCGCGGCCTCAACGAAGCAAAGGGTGATTAGCTCAGCTGGGAGAGCGTCTGCCTTACAAGCAGAATGTCGGCGGTTCGATCCCGTCATCACCCACCATGTTTTACGAGAGTTTTGCGAAAGCAAGACGGAAGCTGTCAAAAGCCTCCACCGACGCGCAGCGGTAGTTCAGTCGGTTAGAATACCGGCCTGTCACGCCGGGGGTCGCGGGTTCGAGTCCCGTCCGCTGCGCCATATTTTCCGAAGCAGGTTCGCCTGGTTCGAGATCCAAGCCCAAGGGGTTGGATCAGACGAGTTAACTGGACGCAAGTCCATAGCGATACGCAGCGGTAGTTCAGTCGGTTAGAATACCGGCCTGTCACGCCGGGGGTCGCGGGTTCGAGTCCCGTCCGCTGCGCCATATCTGCTTCGAGGCCCACTGAACGCCTTGAAGCTAAGAAGAAAGCTGAAAAGCTACTTCTAGTCGATAGCAAAGACCCTGGTCGAAAGACCGGGGTTTTTTGTTTTCGGGATAATGACACTGAAAGGTTGGAACACGCCTGTGGCGAGGGAGCTTGCTCCCGCTGGGCTGCGCAGCAGCCCTTTTCTATGAAGTCGTCCGACGTGTCAGAATCCAAGCCTATCCCGCAGCCCGTAATACCAAGCCCCCATCGCCGCAAACGGCGTACGCAACAACTGACCGCCGGGGAAAGGGTAGTGCGGCAGATCGGCAAACGCATCGAAACGCTCAGCCTGACCACGCAGCGCCTCGGCCAGGACCTTGCCCGCCAGGTGCGTATACGTCACGCCATGGCCGCTGCAGCCCTGGGAATAATAAATGTTGTCCCCCAGGCGCCCGACCTGCGGAAGGCGCGATAGCGTCAGCAGGAAGTTTCCGGTCCAGGCGTAGTCGATCTTCACGTCCTTGAGCTGCGGGAATGCCTTGAGCATCTTCGGACGAATGATCGCTTCAATATTCGCCGGATCCCTCGCGCCATACACCACGCCGCCGCCGAAAATCAGACGCTTGTCGCCCGTGAGTCGGTAGTAATCGAGCAAGTAGTTGCAGTCTTCAACGCAATAGTCCTGAGGCAGCAGGCTGCGAGCCAGCTCATCGCCCAGCGGCTCGGTGGCAATAACCTGGGTGCCGCAAGGCATGGATTTGGCTGCCAGTTCGGGCACCAAATTGCCCAGATAAGCATTGCCCGCCACGATGATGAACTTGGCCCTGACCTTGCCCTGCGGTGTATGCACAACCGGGCTGGCGCCACGCTCGATGCGCACCGCCGGCGACTGCTCATAAATCACCCCGCCAAGAGACTCCACCGCCGCCGCCTCACCGAGGGCCAGGTTCAGCGGATGAATATGCCCACCGCTCATGTCCAGCATCCCGCCCACATACTCCTCGCAGGCCACCACCTCGCGAATACGCCGCTGATCGAGCAACTCAAGCTGGGTATGCCCGAAACGCTCCCACAAACGCTTCTGCGACTCCAAATGGCCCATTTGCTTGGCGGTAAGGGCAGCGAATACTCCGCCATCCTTCAAATCACACTGAATCTGATACTTCGCCACCCGCTCGCGAATGATCCGACCGCCCTCGAACGCCATATTGCCCAGCAACTGCGCCTGCTGAGGCCCGACACTGCGCTCGATCACGTCGATGTCGCGGCTGTAACTGTTAACGATCTGCCCGCCATTACGACCTGAAGCGCCAAAGCCAACCTTTGCCGCCTCAAGGACCGTGACCTTGAAACCGTTCTCCAGCAGAAACAGCGCAGAGGACAGGCCGGTGTAACCAGCGCCGATCACGCAAACATCCGTTTCGACATCATCCTGCAGGGCAGGGCGAGCTGGAACCGGATTGGCCGACGCGGCGTAATAAGATTCTGGATACGGTGTGTTCGCCATTCTGCAACCTCTGTTTTATATTTTTTACGAATGCGCCGATCCTACCCGAGATAAAAATCAGCCGCCAGCCACCGCCAATCTTCGACGCGTTTGGTGAAATTAAATATTTTGCATATTCATAGGGTTAGGTGAAAAAAAGGTATTGACACCCCTTCGGAATTCCGTAGAATGCCGCCTCACAGCAGGCACGTAGCTCAGTTGGTTAGAGCACCACCTTGACATGGTGGGGGTCGTTGGTTCGAGTCCAATCGCGCCTACCAAACAAAATCCGCTCTGCTGGGCGGTCTAGAGGGGGAATCCGAAAGGGTTCCCCTTTTTCTTTGCCTAAGAAAACGTTCACAAATTATAGGCTTCGTTCACACAAGGCAATGTGAACGTAGATTCCTACCTCCCTCTGTTCACACTCAGAATTGTGAATGAACCCACTTAACCTATTGAGATGTATGGCCTGAGCCCTTTCTTGTCTAGGTGGTGGTACGTTCGCAAGCTCACTCCCTTGCCCGTTGTTCGTACCTCACAAGGGCAGGCTTCTAACCAACTGAGCTACGTGCCTGCTGTGAGGCGGCAGACGCCTATCGGCCACGCTCTACATCCCAACGCTCTGTGTTGAATTATGAACGCCATAGGCGACGCTATAGGGATTATGTGAGCGTTTGCTTGGTAGGGGTGGGAAGGGGGTTAGGGGGAGGGTGCTTATGTATGCAATGCGGCTCATCTATTTCTAGCGGAAAATACGGCGTCCTGCTATGTATATCTAAAAGAAGATATTACGGGAGGTATCTAATGGATTTATTTTCACTGGCGGTGGGTTTTCTTACAGGAGCATTTACAGCAGCGGCGGGAAATTATCTTGCCGATAAGTACTCGGATGCCCGTAGGGAGAAGGAAGCAGAGAAGAAGTCAAAGAAGCTATGGCGGGAAATTAAAAGTAGATTTCCCGCAGTTATTGAAGAAATGGAGCGTGATCTTAGAGCTGAAGGGGGCAGTGGCGTTCGAGTATTTTTCGTAAAAAGCAGCTACTCCATGATAGGTTTCGCTAGTGAGCCTTACTTTGAGTTGCATACAGATAAACATTTGGACTTATCGGCGGCCATACAGTTTCTCTTGGACCAGGGCCTCATTATAGACATTACTCCTGGTAACGCACCAATGTATCGAATGAGTGAGAGACTGGTTGATCTCTTGCTTGCTCGTAAATATTGAGTCTGATTGACAAAAGGGTGGCAAAGAGCTATATCGAATGCAGGCAAACGGGCCTAGTACACGCTGAACCGTACGTCTCAGAGAGTGAGGCGCTTTAATGTCAGTAGCGCCATAGCGAACCTTTCGATGGTGTAGTGATGGTGTGAACGCTCTGAAGACCGAGCCGGCGGTTCGTAGACAGGCCGAGGTGCCACCCTCAGAGGTGGAACGCTTACCCCTTCTGGCGTTGTTAGGAGGGCAGGTTACTGGTAGCTGAACTATCGGGCACAGCAGGCGTTAGCCCCTGTGAAGAACGGCCAGTGTGGTAACGCATTGAGCACCCCTAAGGGGCACTAGGTAACCACCTAGAACCGAGCGTAATGCTTTCTATGTCATAGCTATATCAAAATGGATGGCTGCAATGGATAGCGAACAGTCACGCTTGGCCGCAGTAATAAAACTAACGGCGTCTCGTCACCCCATTGGGTTCCTATGTAATATATTTATGGTTTCTGTTTTAATTGCAACGATGTATATGGCATTGTTCAAAGGTAAGATCATAGTGGCTGTAATTTTTGTTGTTGTAGCGTCGCTAATTCGCTTGTCTATTATGTCGTTACTAAGATTCTACCTAGCTAGAAAGTATCGCTAGTCTGGTCGGTGGCGTGAGGCACCAATACACCTCATCTGTCTTAATAAATAATTATTCTATTTGCCGCCTACAAGGCTGAGTCTCTGTACGTCAGCTTCGTATTCGTCAGCAATGCGCTTGCTAATCGCCACTTCACGCTCTACATCTGCTTTCCTTGGGCGTCCTACTGGTCTTACGCTACCAGTTACCTTAAGCATCTCCTTAACCGCTGCTATGTTTCCGTTGACTAACTCCTGTTTCAATATCTCAATGGACTTATCATGCCAGTAGATACGGTGTTCCTCCTTCCATCCTTGTTCTTCAGCGTAAATGTCTAAGGTGAGCATGGTTACGCCTAAGCGTTTAGCCAGGTCGCAGTGTGAATTGGTCTCAATGTATTCGGTCTTATCTTTATCTGTAAGGTTCATGGTGCTCTCGGTCTTGTATGTTGGATTGTGATTGCTAGAGTGAGTGAATAGCAGATGATATTTAGGGCTATGGCTAGAACGCTGTAGTTCTGCATTATCTGTAAGATTAATAGCTGAGTGTACTGAAGGCATAGCAGGAGAGTTAGGAGGTAGATCACGGTCTAATAGCAGGTGCTTCCTCAATATCCTTAAGTCTGCATCGGGATATATAGCCTACGGCTTGTAGGGTGATGCGATGAGTAAGAGATAGGTTGTATAACGCTTGATGGTCATTGCGCTTAGCAATAATCTCCTTAGCTAAGCCCCTGCGAAGAATTATATTTTTGAAGGTGAATGAAGTAACGCTAGGTATTCTAATGGTGTCTGTATCTAACATATGGTTATCCATTGATGGGTGTAGTCTTAACGTCACTACGTGACAGAAGCAAGAGCAAGAGCACGCCACGTAGTGGCATACGCAAATAAGAAAGATCAAGAGCGGATTGCTAGTAGGTGCTCTGCTTTTGATTCTCTCTTTAATGCGTGCTCTTTGTCGGCTGTGCCGACGTTGCTTTTGCTTTTGATTTTGATTTTATTGTTAAGTGTAAAGTGTCCACAATCCCTTAAAGATACTCTAAGAGAAAGTGGACAGTTCGAGCTGTCAGTTAGCAGTTTGAAGCCATTTGGATACGATACTTTTGCTAACATTCATGACTGATGCAATCTTCCTGAGAGAAAGACCTTCAGAGGATAGTGCTTTAGCAGTGAGAATGTTTTCTTCTAGCTTGCTTCGGGAGCGAGTGTTAGGTGCTGGTCGAGTAAGGTCTTTTAGGATTAGGTGATTGCCCCTAAGATCGAATGCTAGATGGCGTGCTGATTCCTCTGTAGGTACAAAGTGAACAGTAGGTCTATCATTGCTAAATGTCCTAATACTGCTGCGTGTTGCGGCTTGAAATATTAGTTCTCTATAGCGTTCATTGCGCAGGGCTTGCTTGCCTATTGCTGAAGAGATAGCCATTTTCTCTAGCATCTCAGAGTTGTTCTGGTCGTCAATAGGATTAGGGTTGCCGTGGATTAGTGACAGCGTATTGTGTACGTCTGAGTATCCATTCAATCCCCTCGCATCAAAGGGGATACGTATTACATTAGGGTGATCCTCGAAAGGATACTTACACCATTCATGAGCCTGTACAAGGAGGGGTTCACCTTGTACGAATTCTATAGCGTCACGTAACAGCGAATGCCCATATACCTTATCGCTCCACTCTTCAGCTACAGCACCATCAGGAAGCGTAAGAAGCATGGTCTTGCTAACCTTACTACCACCAATCAATGGATAGATGTAACTCTCGAATTTATAGCGTCTGTATTCCGGTGTGAATTTTGACGCTGCAGTGGTATAGCCCTTGGTGAGGGCATGCTGATAGGCAAGGGTGCCTGTGACGTTGGCTCCAAGGATATGTGTTTCAGAGGCGTGCTCATAGATCCCGCTTAAGTCAAAGTAGTCAATCACCCTAACTTGCCATTTCCATTTACTTTCCTTCTTGCTGAGATACTCCTTGATGAATACATCTGCTTTGCCCCTGAGTAGTGCCCCTAGGCAAGTAGTAATGGTTGACATCCCCTTGTCATCTATTACATCTGAATAGATTGCTCTTGCTTCCTTGGTCATTCCTAGTTTGATAGACGCTTTGGTCGAGACGTTATCAATCTCAATGAATTTCTCTAGGAAGTTAGTGTAGGCGTGATCGCCAATATCTCGGGTGAGATTGTTAGCGACCGATGGAACTTCATCAATGACCACAATCCAATCTTGCAGGTAGCAAGGATCAAGGTCTAGTAAGGTCTTATGCGTGATGATAAGGACCTTAGGTTCATCTTCAAGCAGCGTGCATTCTACGGTGTCAGTGACATTCTTGTGGGTGTCACTATTGATTACGCAAATGTGATTTATTCCAATGGCCTGGATACGCTTAACGACATCCTTTGACAGCACCTTGGTAGGTACGGCATACAGGTAGCGTTTATAAGGGTCAGAATCTAGCTCTTTGATGAATTGTTCTGTCTTGCCTGTACCCGGTGTAGCTTCTGCTACGTATATAATCCTTGAGTCACTTGGGATCAATCAGTTTTCCTTCTTTAAGTAGGCTGTCTACTAGCTTGATAATGTAGCTCGGATGAGTGAAGTTACCTGTTAGCTCGTGAGGTATTTTGTTCCCCTTGATGTTCAGGACTTGATAGTAACCGTACTGGCTCATCCCATATTCCACAAATTTGTAGTCACGAATACCTGTGATAAGACGGTTTTTCTGTTCGATACTGCAATCCATTGCGCCTAGCTCAGAACGTCGTTCTTGTAGTGCTCGTTGCTCTGCCTCTGTCAGATAGGTATTACCCATTAGTTTTCTCCTTGTTTGTAAGTGGCACGTATAGCAGCCATTAGCTCAGCCTGTTCTTTCATGGTGGCACCTGTGAGCATGCTCTTAGATGTACCTGTAACCTTGCCTTGTTCATCTCGCTCAAGGATGGTTTTCGGAGATTGAGGAGCGAAGCTTTTAGATGCGTTGTCAGCGTCCATCAGTTGTCGCACTAAAGGATCACCTTTGTACATTTCCTCAGCTACACGCTGCTTAGATTCTTTCCATAGTGAGAGAGCGTCCTTGGCAGAGCTCAGAGGTTTACCCTTTGGCTGAGATGATTCATCTGTTAATTGATAGCCCTGTTCAATCAATTCCGTGAGGACACCCATAGGAGTATTGCCTGTACGTCGAGCAAGTTCGTTAACATCTGTCATAGTAATTGTTTTCATTTGTCTTACTCCAAAGGAATTAATTTAAACTGGTTACGGTATGAGGACCCGAGCCTTACCTTTCGTAAGGCAATGAGTTCGTGTTCTACTAGGTATTGAATGGTTCTGCTACACGAGCTAGAAGATTTACCTGTCGCTGAGCAGAACTCATCAATGGGGATTTCACACCAGCGTAAGCCATCGTTACTCTTGTTCCTGATCATCAGCCACACGAGCTTACGTTCAGTAGTGTTTAGGCGCATGATCTTGCTTTCTATAATTTTATCTATGTCCATTGCGTTCTCTTTTTATTGTTACTCTCCAATGCCCAATATATGGGGTCTCACCATTTAGGCAATAAAAAAGACCGCTACCTACTGACTCTGAGTTAGCAGTGTGAGGAAGCAATCTTTATACTGGTATAAGCTATACTGGTTTTTCGGGGTAAAGGTCTACAAGGCGTGGCGTAAATATTTTCATGTCCTATATCTCATACTCTTTTTTGAGAGAAACGGGGACAGCGATTGTGAAAATAATTGTAGTTTCTATACGTATATACTTAAATCTGAAAGAGTACTCGACACGGATTCTCAAAATTAATGTCTGTCCGTAACTCTCAGTCACACACATCCCTTTACTCGCTGCCACTGTAAGCCCCTGTGGGGGGCTACAGTCTTACATGGCAACATGGAGGCAGTTGATTGCCTAACGTCGTCCCTGTGTGCTTACAGGCGGCTTAATCAATTAGGTGAAGTACATCCTTAGCATTTAAATGTGAGTACCTAGCTACAGACCTTGTGTCCCTATGCCCCGACACAATCATTATCTGAGCGTTGTTAAATCCCTTCTTGGCAACGTTGGTGATGCGCGTATGCCTCAACTGGTGAAGCCTGACGCTATTATCAAGACCCGCCTTGTTCCTTGCCAACCTAACCGCCTGTGACACTGCATGAGGCGTCACAATAAACAGTCGTCCTCTGTGTGCCTTGTTTGCTAAAGCGAGCCGCTGGGCCTCTTTCAATAGCTCTATAGCACGCAACGTGAGGGGCACAGACCTAGTGCCATTCTTACCGTCCACTACATCCGCAATACGTTCATCCAGGTGAAGACAGTGAGTCGTGAGCTTGAGTATTTCTGAGCGTCTCATAGCGGTTTCATAGGCAAGCTCTACGATGAGCGCCATGGTAGGGGATAGCTTGCTGAGCAACTGTCTAAGCTCGCCAGCGCTGATTACCTTGTCGCTAGATTTGTCTGGCTTGGGTAGGGCTATGTCACTTACGGGGTTGTGTATGTCGATTAGCAGGCCACGCTTAGCGAACCTGAAGAAACGGGACATGAATGCTAACTGAATACGACAGGTAGCAGGCTTGACCGTCTGTAGACGCTTCAGCTTGAAGTCATTGACTAGCTGAGGGGTGATGTCATGGATTGACTGAGGGAACGCAGCAAAGAGCTGGTCAACGATCTTGATTGCATGGTCATAGCTACCCTTACCCTTGAGCAAGGTTTCACAGTAGGTCATGCCCAAGGTGTAAAGCGTATGGGTCTGGTGTTCTTTGGTGACGGCTTCAAGCTGGTCAGCCCATGCTTGGGCCAACGCTTGAGTGGGGAAGGTTTTAGACTGGGCAGGTTTCCCTTTCAGGCGTACCTGAGCGTTCCAGTTACCGGAGGGAAGGGAGCGAATGTTAGCCATGGTTGACGCCTCATAATGTGAATGGGCGTTCTCTTAGGGCCTTGAGCTTCGTAGCTCTACGCCTAGCATGGTGGCTCTTGACATGGTGGGGGTCGTTGGTTCGAGTCCAATCGCGCCTACCAAACAAAATCCGCTCTGCTGGGCGGTCTAGAAGGGTCAACCGAGAGGTTGGCCCTTTTTTGCGTCTGGGGTTTGGGGAGGCTTGTTATAGTGGAAGCCACTGATAGCCGATACGCGGGCTTTTTCGCTACTCAACGGCCATTGGCGATATCTGCTTCGGCCTCGCCAATCAGATCGTCGAGAGATAGTCGAACAGGTGTTTCGTTGGCGTCGAGACGTGCCTTGACCAGGTGTACGAGTTCCAGTTCGTCCAGGCGCTCGACCATCGCCTCATAGACATTCGCCGGGACCATGTAGCCCACAACGCGGTTGTGGTTCAGCACGGCCACAGGTAAGCCATTGGTGCTGCTCAAGGCGGAAGATGGGTTCTTCATGAGTTCAGATACGCTGACGGCCACATCGGCAAGAATATTTTGCATGGATATGACTCCTGAATAGGTCTTTATTCTGGTCTTTTTATTCTGGAGTGACCACTGCCCAGAATCTCCATGCGAGGCCCAAGTCCAGTCAAACCACGGGGCATCGATCAGTCCGTCGTGCGTATGCCGCTGGCGTATTTGCTCCGCTACCTTCTTCACCAGTGAGCATCCCGACGCTTAGTTTTCATCCTTGCTGATTTATGTCAAAAGCGGGCGACTTATGAGTCGCCCGCTTTTTGTAGGTCTCAGTTTCTAAAAGCAAGGACTCGGTCCGATTGTCTACCGCTTGCGCTGACATCAATCCGCAGTAGAAAAGGGGACAGATTTATTTTTACTTCGCTGCGCTGAGAGTTTTCATCGAATGGATTCGCTTGGATCAACTGGCAGCCGGCTAGAAAATAAATCTGTCCCCTTTTTCCCGGACGCCACAAGCCGACCGTCACCGCGCGACCTGGCAATGTGCGAGGCGACGGTCATGTCCTGGCACATCCTGAGCTGGCCGCAGGGCGACTTGCGGACGGTGGTACCCGCCGGCGAGACGCCATTGCTGAAGCGCCCCTTCGTCCACGGTTCCTGGGACTGCTGGCAGGTCTGCGCCGACTGGTACAAGCGCGAGTGGGGGCTTGAGTTCGAAGCTTTCAAGCGCGCCGACGGCTGGTGGGAGAGCAAGGACAACACCAGCCTGTACGAGGTGAACTACGAGGCCGCCGGCTTCTACCGCGTCGACCAGCCACAGCGCGGCGACATGATCGTGATGGAGGTTGGCCGGACGGCTCACCCGAACCATGCCGGGATTTTCCTCGGTGCTGACCCGGGGCTGCCTGGCGAAGACGCCGAGGCCTTCGGCCCCGGGTCTTTTATGTTGCACCACCTGTATGGGCGCCCGAGCGAAATCATCGTCTTCGGCGGGCCATGGCTTGACCGAACACGACTGATACTCCGGCACAGCCAAACGAATTAGCCACGTGATCCGACAGGGCTGTGGGCGTGCGGACCAATCAGCGTTTCGTGCCGGGAAGCCCTGGAGCCATGAAGTCGTCAGTATCTGGCTCTTAATGCTAAAAAAATCAATGACTCAGAGTTAAAGCTAATTGATGCGTTTGCCTTGAACGTCAACTAGGACCGACTACTCTTGTCAGCAGTGCAGGTGCCAAGATGATTAGCTAGATTTAAGAAATGGAAATAAATAATTAGACGGCACAGCATGGTGTTGTTCAAAGAAGATTTATGACTTTTAATCGTGATAACTGTTTTTGTTGGTGGTCTCAGTAGGATCAATATGGAGCGTGATCTATGAAATTCATCGTTTATAATGTGGCGCGTTCAGAGTTTCGCTTGGCTAAATCAATCTCTAAGCTAAATAGGTTTCCAGTTCAACTCGATTCTGGAACTGCTTGGGTACACATAGAAGATGGTGAGCTGAGTAAAGGAGAAAGGATTGCGTTAGGGGCGAAGTTTAGAGTTGCGACATTCAGTTATTTTAGGGAGGCGTACGAGCTGGCAAATCTTCTAAAAATAAAATACCCAACAAGTAAGTTTGTAGTCCCCGGTGCCTCGCCAAAAATTCTCAAATGGGCATTGCTGAGGTTGAACTGCAATGTTGTAACTGTTGACGTAAGTGGGGTGGAGCCGTATCGAGTCTCTATTTTAACAGCGGACAGCAAACTTGATAAGGGGGATAAGGTGATTGAAGATGGAGGCCGGAAATTTCATTTTAAGTTCGTGGCTCCTCAGTCCCAATTTATTCAGTACCTGAAGAGTAAGATCCAAAAAAATCCGCAAAAGCTGTTCAATACGATCGTTATTTTGGATTTCAATGACTCTGGTAGCGGGTTGTATGCGCTAAAAAGGGATACGGAGAGTCTGTTCAAGGACTTCGGCTTAAGAGTAAATTATAATGGGGTTGATATAGTGCCTGAAGTTATTGCTGTTTCAATTGCTGATTCGCCGGATCCCAGTGTAAATAACCCGACGGAAAAGGATGTGATAAGAAAGCAAATGCGCGACCTGTACTTTAAATCAATCGATGATTCCATTTCTCAGGGGCACAAGGCGGAATTTAAGAATCTTGGTGACGCGATGCAGCTTGGACATCTAAAGGCTAGCATTGGAAGAAATGCTGAGAAACGGGAGTATAATAACTCCGGGCACTGGGCAAACCCTAAAGTTTTGACCGCTGGAAAGGAACAAGAGAACTACCAGCGTAATAAAAAGCTTTATCAGTCTGCGTTTCAGCTCGAAATCCCTAAGCAGCTGTACCAGTACATAATAGATGCAACGTTTGTTGGCGATGGGCGACAAATCGATACCTAAGTGTATCTGGTCGTTTTTACGGTGGATTCTTGCATAGACCTTGAGCAAACTGAGGTGATAATAGAATACAAGGCTCGTAAATCAAAATAGTTGGGGTATTTGGACTGCACCGTCTAGTCCGGCGCCGGCTTTTTCGTTCCCAGTGATATTCTGCATCCGTTCCCACAGGTGTGACTTGCATGAAATTTATCCTAGGAGTGCTGGCGGTATCGATGTTGGTGGGGTGTGTATCCCCCGGCGACCTTGAGTTGAAAGCTCCGAGCATTTTGGCCAGTACCGATAAAGACCCTAAGCGTTATGCGCTGTGCGTATTTCCACGGTGGCAGGACGCCCGCAGCGATGTTTCTATGTCCGAGACGGAGCATGGCTATCGGCTGATCGCGGCTAGCAACAATCTGACGGACGAGTTACTGAGCGTCAGAAAGACACCGAAAGGCAGCTCGGTACAGCTGTACCAGCGTATGGCTTGGGCGCCAGGTTATGGGCGTAGCGATATGGAACTGGCGGTGAAAAGCTGCCTGTAAAGCGAACAACAACATCAAGCCGCCTCAGGGCGTTTTTTTTATGCTCGGAGAAATCATGTCAGCCATCATCGCTACCTCTCACGCAAGATCTGTAGAAAAGGGGCAGATTTATTTTTACTTCGCTGCGCTGAGAGTTTTCATCGAATGGATTCGCTTGGATCAACTGGCAGCCGGCTAGAAAGTAAATCTGTCCTCTTTTAGCCCCTATGCCAGAACTCGTGTCTGTCTGTAGTTGACGTTGAGTTGCACGCAATTCTTTATCCCTGACGAGACGCAAACAGCATCGTCCTTCAGCTCGGGCGCGATTCCAATGAGTAGGCTATGGTTCAAGCGGGCGCGTGCCTTAACGTGCGTGAATAGCAAAGCAAAAAAAGGATAGGTTATGCACTCATCCGCTATTTTTCGTGCGGCTTCGCCTGGTCGCTCGCTGCTTCTCTCGCTCGGTCTGCTCGCTGCGGGTATCACCTCGGGCGCATGGGCTGAGGATTATCCCCACGCCCAGGAACCGATTGGCACCGTGGAGCAGATCTATGACGGCGCAATGCTCCCCGATCTGGCGGTCAGTACCTACCGCAACATCGACCGGCTGTTCCCCACCCACAGGATTAAAGCCGGCGATCACCCGTATGCGCTGCCGAAATCAGACAAACAGTTGCCCAACGTTCGCTTCACTGTCGGGGACAAAAAGTACGACCTGTATGACTTCGTCGCACTGGACAGCATTACGGCGATGCTCGTGCTCAAGGACGGCAAGATCGTGTTCGAGACCTACCAGCGTGGCAACACCGAGAAAACCCGATGGATGTCGATGTCGATAGCCAAGTCCATCACCTCCACGCTGGCGGCTGCAGCGATCAAAGACGGCCTTATCAAGGGTCTTGATGCGCAAGTGGTGGATTACGTTCCCGAGCTCAAGGGCAGCGCCTATGAAGGTGTGACCGTGCGCAACGTGCTGATGATGTCTTCGGGCGTGAAGTGGAACGAGACCTACACCGATCCGGCGTCCGATCGTCGCGCGCTACTCAAAGCGCAGATATCGCAGAAACCGCGTTCGGCCATGGCCTTGATGGCAAGTTTGCCGCGAGCGGCCGAGCCCGGCACGGCCAACACTTACAGTACTGGCGAAACGCAGGTACTCGGCGAGATCGTCCGTGGCGCTGTGAAGATGCCGCTGGCCGATTATCTATCGCAGAAGATCTGGCAGCCGTTCGGTATGGAGAGTGATGCCCGGTGGTGGCTCGATTCGCCTGATGGCGTGGAAATCGGTGGCAGCGGTATCAGCGCCACGCTGCGCGATTATGGACGCTTCGGGCTGTTTTTCATGAACGGCGGCAAGATCAATGGCACGTCGATTCTGCCCGAAGGCTGGGTCAAGGAGGCGACGCTGCCGACCAGCCTCAAAGGCGGTAAGTCCCTGGATTACGGTTACATGTGGTGGACGGCGTGGACCGAGCCATCGGTGAAAGACGGCGCCTATTCGGCGGTCGGTATCCAGGGCCAGAACATCTACGTCAACCCTGCCAATAACGTGGTGATTGTCACCTTCGGTGCCCAGCCCAAGCCGGTTGACAAAGAGCCGATCGACCCGATGGTGTTCTTCGATGCCGTGGTAGCTGCGTTGAAGTAATTCGCGCGTCGGTGAGCCGACTGATCACTGGCTCCGTGGTGATGGCGCCATGCTGGCAATTTTGTGGTGGGTGGGGTTGAATAGCGCAATCCACGAATGGAGTACGGGTCGGTTTATGCAGTTCAAGCGCGGGTTCAAGATCCTCGGTTTCGCTATGGTTATAGCTATGGCGGCTGGTTGTAAGTCTTACACTGAGAAAGCGGCGGAGGGGTTGCCAAACTCCCATACAGCAGGTATTCGGGCGATAGAGAAGACGCTCACTATTGCCAGCGTAGATGGAGCAGATACCCTATATGCTTTGTATACGCAGCGGACCGAATATCGCTTGTCCCCAGGAAACCATCGCCTGGAAGTAAAGAAGTGGACGGGAACGCGCGCGACTAGATCGATTTTTCGGGACGTTAATCTGAAGGCCGGGCGGGAGTACGGTCTTAAGGCTGTGCCAAGTGAAGACTGGTGGGACTTTAGGATTGATGATATGGAAACTGGTGAGCGGATAGATACTCCGATCATCCCCTAAGCGCTTCACTCGTCCCCCTAATTGCTGCGTTAATCTGACCCAAAAGGAGACAGGGGACAGATTTGTTTTTTGCTTCGCTGCGCTGAGAGTTTTCATCGAATGGATTCGCTTGGAGCAACTGACGGCTAGAAATAAATCTGTCCCCTTTTCCATCTGGCTGTACTACGGCGCTAAGTGGGTCGCGGTGCGAGTCGGCCGCCAATACGGCATGAGCGAAGGCAAGGCCCGGGAGCTGATCAAGGCCGGCGTTGCCTGGGTGGATTGCGTCTTGGAGCGGATGAGGGAGGCAGCTTGAAAAAAGAGTTAGCTCTGTTTTCATAGCACCGTGTTCAGCTTTTCAAGCGCGAAACCACAGAGAAAGCCCGGCCATTGCGTCGGGCTTTTTTGTGCGTATATGGAAAGAGAAAGAGCCGGCATTATCGGGCTTTTAGTTTCTGATTGGGCCGCCGATACATTCACCACTCATTTCAAATGGATGTAATCGGATGGTCATCTACTTGCTCCTGTCGGGGCTCGGCTTAATGGTTGCTATGCAGCTGGTCATTTTCTGCGTTGCCATAAAAAATTCGTTACCCCAAGCCATGCTCTGCTTAGTCATACCTTTTTACGTGTACGTCTATGCGAAGAAAGACTCACAAGCGAAGGTGTTCCTCTGGGGTTGGTATTTGGGAATTGTTTTGCTCACTGCGGGGGTCGTGGCCTCAGCTTAAAGATATCTCCACATATTTATGAGCCTCGGCATTTGCCGAGGCGTTTTCGTTTTCGGCTCCACTACACCCATGGCTCTGAGCTGGGAGTGCTGCTGGAGCTGATTCAAATTCAGTCATACCTACGGAGTTGAGCGCATGGAATTCCTGCATCGCCTGCTCGACAAGCTTCACTGGGCACTGGCCGGATTGATTGGCGCGATTGCCACCAGTTTCTGGCACCGTGATGACTTGGTAGACCGAAAGGCCTGGGCCATCTTCATTTTCTCGGGTGCGGTCTGTCCCCATTACCTGAGGGGCGTGATTAGTTCCTATTTCGGGATGGTGGAGCCGCGCAGCTTTTCCGGTGTTGGTTTCCTCTTGGGCACCTTCGGTGGTTCACTCGTCGCCGCCATCACCCGGGCCATCAAAGCCGCTGACCTCTGGGCGTTTATTCGCCAGCGGTTCGGGGGAGGCAATCCACCATGAATCTTGAACTGATCAACTTCATCGCCTGCGGCATGATCGCCTTGTGGGCATTCTGGTGCGTGGTAAGTGGCAAGGTGAGGGACGGCATCCTCGGGAAGCTGATCTACTCGGCTATCGCCATCAGCGCGTACGTGGTCACTACCCGGCATGACAGCTTTCTGTTCGGCCCGACCACTGCCGGGCTGACGCTGCACATCGCCCTGGCTCTGGCCGGCATCCATCACCTGTTCATGGTCACCTACTGGCAGCGGGTAAAAGCCTGGATCTGCCGACATCTGAACTGTGAGCATTGCATGCGGTGTGACAAGGCGCCCGGCGGGGTCGAACGCCGACCCAAGTAAGTCGGGGTGCGCTTCTGAATATGCGAAGCCGGGACAGCTGCAAATGGTCCGCCCGTGATCAGCTTGCCTTGCTATTCGAAACTCGCTTTCCTGATATCGCCGTGCTTGTTTTGCAGATAGACGGAGTAAGGCAATAAGAGAGTGTCCGCGACAGCTGAGAGGCCCATGTCGAGTACAATAAGTGCTGGGGCGGGGTGTCCATCGAAGCCAGTGTTTTGCCGTGGTTCCGCATCCAGTGTGCAGTAATCAAAAACTGCACCGCTATAGATTCGTGGAACCGAGTCACAGTGGGAATGCCAGCGAGCCAGTTTACCGCTAGCCACAGCATCATCCCGAAAGGTCGTATTGATCGTCCCGCATCCCGACGCTGAAGCGACCGCGAGCACCAACAGAATGCACCTGAAATTCATTGATTCAAGTCCTTTAGAAGAATTTTGGATTGTAGACGAGTGGGTGGAATCGCGAATTCTCAGTTCATAGGTTTCGACACCTTTCGCGCATCAGCAAATTGTGTCGCGGCACTGGAGAGGGTTATGGCGACGATAAGCGTCAAGCTCAAGTCAACTCGCCGCCGGTGGGTTATTCCGTGGTGAGTTGCGCCGCCTACTTGATCGCCGCTGCCAAGAATGCCGGTTTGCCACAGGGTTTAGTTGTAGCAATTCTGTATGTGCAAGCTCCCGACGAGATAGCGCGTATGGCGACCTGAACGGCGAAGATGAACTAGTCCAGGTCAACACTCGCGAAACTTGTAGCAGAACTGCTTGTGGCGGATGCTGAGCTGGAAAGGCGTGAAACTTTGAAATTTTTGCTGGAACGGGCCCGTACATTTGATCTCTTTCGAAGTGGTCTTGGGCTAGCTTTATCGCCGATTGGGGGCATCGGCGGTGGAATGGGTGGAACCCTGCATAGCGTTCTGCCGTGCGATGTATTCGCGTCGAAACTGATGAAACAACACGCCCGAGGACGAATAATCAATGCCCAAGAAACTTCAGGAAAGCAAGACAGCGACGGCTGCTGAAATTGAGCGCTCCATCCAGGCACTGAACAAAGTGGCTGAACGCCTCTGGGGCGATGGTCGGGAGGCTGAGGCGAAAGCCCTGCTCGATGCCTTGGATGCTTTAAACAGGGCGCTCGACAGGATCAGGATTGGAGAGAGCCGCAGGGTTCTTCATTGAGCATTTAGAGTTTTACATGACGCCTGCTCGTTCAATGGGTATCACGATTGCGCTGCAGCCACTCATCGACGACCTCTCCAAGCGTTTTAGGTACGCCATCACGTATCCAGGCCATAAAGCCTTTATCAAATTTAAACTTCGCGCCGCAGTGCTCCACCATGAATCTACGGACGTTCTGTGTGTTTCGGTAATTCTTGCAAACTGGCGTATCTCTTGTGAGCTGATCACTGTGCCAATTAAAACTCATGGGCGCTGGCTCCATGCTGAGTGGTCTAATTTGTGAGTTCATGGCATGGGATGCTTGGCGTCTTGCAAGCGGTATCCACACGTCCACGTAACCCTTCTCTCGGGAGGGTTCGAAATCCGGACTGTACTGCTCGAACTCAGGCGCGTCGGCAAGCTCGTATTCGGATTCAGGCAGCCAGTGATTGAAAATCGTGAAGAACGTCTGATGGATCGTCGAGATGTGGCCTTGGTGTCGAAAAACCACATAGTCTTGCCGCGGCACCCTGAAATACCGAAAAGCCGAAGGAAGACCGTCAACGCAGGACACCTCTGTGCCGGCAATGTACTCAAAACTACCGTCCAGTTCAGGATTACAACACAGGCCATAGCTCCAGCTGTTTACCTGATCTAGAACCTGTCCCAGGTAGGGGGAGAACGCTTGCCATAGGCCGACGATGCCTTCGTTCCTATCGAAGGTAAAACGATCCCCAAGACCCGCTATGAAAAACGCTGCTCTGGTTTCAAAACGGGGTTTGGAGAGTGTTACAAGTTTCCTTTCTTTCATACGTAATGGCTCCACCAGCGAGAGATGTGCATCCTCGTGCCCACGCACCTGCTTCGGAGTGAACCCAAACAGATCGCAGAAGGCGCGCGTAAAAGCTTCATGGGAGCCATAGCCAGCATCCAGCGCTACTTGCAGGATATCCGGTGCGCCTCGACGCAAGGTCAGTGCCGCTTGGCTCAAACGCCGTGCACGGATGTAACGCATCACCGACCAACCCGTCGACACTGCAAACAAACGGGCCAGGGCAAAGGGAGACATGTTGCAATGGCGCGCGACACGTCCCAGATCGAGTTGGGATCCCAGTTCCAGCTCGATGTACCACAAGGCCCTTTCGATACTCAGCATGACGAATCTCGATGAATGCTGAAGCGACGTTATCAAATGAATGGGGACAGTATTTGATCGTTATTGCGGTTTCCGCTTTCCACGCTAGGGCATATGAACGACCTCCACGTCTGCCTGCGTGCATATCAA
Organism: Pseudomonas sp. N-137; assembly: GCF_034555295.1. NCBI lineage: Bacteria > Pseudomonadati > Pseudomonadota > Gammaproteobacteria > Pseudomonadales > Pseudomonadaceae > Pseudomonas > Pseudomonas sp. N-137. The sequence goes on along the minus strand of NZ_JAXUDQ010000007.1, from coordinate 257,463 downwards.
GGACGAGCCATAAGGCTACTGCCTACACTGGATTAACTCACTCATCGAAGGATATGGAATGCTCATCGTCTTCAGCGGCCTTCCCGGCACCGGAAAAACGACTATCGCCAATGATCTCGCCGCGACAACAGGCGCCATGTACCTGCGGATCGATACTATTGAGCAGGTGATTCGAAACTCGGGCGCTCTTGCGCAAGATGTGGGGCGCAGTGGTTACATGGTCGCCAATGAGCTTGCGCGGAGTAATCTTCGTTTGGGCCGCACGGTCATTGTTGATTGTGTCAATCCCGTCCTCGAAAGCCGAATCGCGTGGAGCGAAATCGCCTCACACGCTGGTGTCCTATTAGCAAATATCCAAGTGGTCTGTTCCGATAAAGATGAACATCGACGCCGGGTCGAAACAAGGATGGTTGATGTTCCAGGGCTGACTCCACCAACCTGGCAATCGGTACTGGATCATGAATATGAGCCATGGGATGAAGCTTCGTTTTGCATAGACACAGCCTTGGTCTCTCCGGTGCAAGCGGTCTCGATGATCATCGACCGATTCCTGTCCCGTGAGTAACGTCGGCGCGCGGCGCAGTCCACTCAGAACTCCGTGTCCAGCGCCAACATCCCCTGAATCCACCGATTCAAACTCCGTTTTTTCTGTACCTGCCGTTCATCCATTGCCCGGCACTTGCAGTTGCCCAGACATCTCTGATGTTTAAGCGTGGAAATCCCTCGCGTCAGAACGGAGAGCCAACATGGAAATCGACGAGAATGCCCCTGGGAACAAATCCCAGCAGGACGTAACCCGTGGCACGGATAATGAAACAGGCCACGATCCCAAGAAGGACGGCCCCGAGGTTCCATTGCCGGCGGATGATGAGGCTCCTGTCGAGGAGGATATGTCTGATGTGGAGGCCGCCGATTCGGTGGCCAGTGAGCATCCCGACGCTTAGCTTTTGTCCTTGCTGATTTATGTAAAAAGCGGGCGACTTATGAGTCGCCCGCTTTTTGTAGGTCTCAGTTTCTAAAAGCAAGGACTCGGTCCGATTGTCTACCGCTTGCGCTGACATCAATCCGGGGATCTGCTTGATCTTGCGCGAAAAAATGATGCTGGTATGGTGGCGCCTCGTTTAAATCAGCGTTCAAGAGGGATCTTCTATGCACTCATTTTTCGCCAAGACCTTTGGGGGTCTTACTACCAGCTATTACATCCGTCAGTTCCTTTTTGGGCTGGTGTTCGCTGTGATGATCATCTCTTTGGCGGCCAATGGCCCTGGAGGAATCGGTGCCAAGCCTGGGCTGATTGTGTTGGCGGTCATCAACTCATTGCTCTATCCGTATTCTCGGTTCGTCTACGAAAGCGTTGTTGGCTACATCATGGGTAACAACGTTTTCTTCGTGAATGCGCTGTTCATGCTGATAGTGAAGGTTTTCACCATGGCGATGTGCTGGTCGTTGGCGATTTTCATAGCGCCGGTGGGGCTGGCGTATCTGTTCTGGCGTAACAGCCGGTCGGCGGTTGAGTAAGTCAGCAGTTCAGTGCGCTCGCAGTGATAACTGACGAGAATGGCTAAAGGAAGCCCTACATTGAATCGTAGGGCTCCCCATGACTTCTTTGCTGACACGGTTCCTGTCTTGCGGCCCTGGGTTGTTCAAGTGACGCAGCAAATATTTTAAGAGGCCATCTCTTGTCGAACGTAGAATCTCGTCTGCATGAACTAAAGCTCCATCACATCTACGACGGCTTCAAACAGCTGCTCCCCATTTCTCTGTTCGTCGTTGTATTCGGCGTCGCCTTTGGCCTGGCCGCAGCGCAGTCGGGGTTGAGTGATGTTTCAGCCGTGCTCATGAGCACGCTGGTATTCGCCGGCGCTTCTCAATTTGCTGCGCTGGATCTGTGGGGCCAACAGGTCCCGGTCGTTCCGTTGATGATCACCGTCTTTGCCATCAACGCCCGGCACCTGTTGATGGGCGCCACGCTCTACCCATGGCTACGGGAGCTGCCGGTTGCCAAGCGCTATGGTGTGATGCTGGTGGTCTCGGACGCCAACTGGGCCATGGCGATGCAAGCGTTCAGCCGTGGAAAACCTGGGCTGGGGCTTTTATTTGGCGGTGGCATCGCGCTCTGGGTTGCCTGGATCCTGGGCAGTTGGCTGGGGCTGCACTTTGGCAGCGCCATTGAAGACCCGGTCAGTTTCGGGCTCGACATGGTGATGGGGTGTTTCCTGTTGGCGATGGTCGTGGGCGGGAAGAAGAACCTGCGCATGCTCATCATCTGGACGGTGGCGGCCTGTTCATCGCTGTTGGCCTACTGGTATCTGCCGGCTAACAGTCATGTCGTGGTGGGGGCTTTGGCGGGAGGTATTCTGGGCGCGTTGTGGATGGAGAAAAAACAATGAATATCGACACGGCGGGCCATGGCACCCTGATCATCATCCTGATCATGGCCATCGTGACGTTGGCGACCCGCTGGGGCGGTGTTTTCGTGATGTCGTTCGTGCCGATCAACTATCGGGTGCAGCAATTCATCACGGCAATGTCCGGCTCGGTATTGGTGGCCGTGCTTGCCCCGTTGGCGATCGAGGGTGACAACGGCGCGCGCCTGGCTTTGCTGAGCACCGCAATCATCATGGTGATCGTGAAGAAACCTCTGCCGGCGATTGCGGCCGGGATACTTGCAGCCGCTTTGGTCAGGCAGTTCTGAAACCATGTCGCCCGCTCACAAGCGGGCGATGAATTCCAAGTAACACAGGTCAGAAGTTCAGGGCCAATGCCTCCCCAAACGAGTGGTCCTGAACGCCGGCCATGAAGTGCAGTGGCATCTTCTGTTTCGCCTCGACCGGCGCAATGTCAAAACTACCGACTATTTGACTGTGAAGTGCACGTAGCCGTATCGACTCTTCTTCCTTTGCCTTTGCCTTTGCCATTCTCGCGTGGTTCGCTGCGATTTCATTGAGAGTTGACACGGTACATCTCCGGTGACTGACCAGCAGTGATAAGACGGCCGCCGCGTCAGGGTTACGTCGCCCTGGGGCTGCCATGACAAGTCGGTGCAAACCCTGAGCCAGACGTGGCGGCGAAATGCGCGTCACCTTCCATTAGCGACGAATGGTGGGCACCGGGAAACTCTAACCGCCCACAGATGAATATTTAAAGACGCGGGCGACTTCTCAAGCGTCTGTGTCGGCGCCATAGCCGGCCGGCATGCCTGCCGTCTTGCTGAAGAACGCGACCACGGTGATGCCGATCAGGCTGGTGGCAAGCGCCAGCAGCAGGATCACCTGCTGCGTTCCGACGGGCGCTGCCAGCAGCGCGACCAACAGCCCCGCCAAGGGCTGTGACAGGTTGTTGAGCAGGGTAATGACGCCGACAGTCTTGCCAAAATCCCTGGCTGGAATGACCTGCTGGCGAATGCTGCGTATGTAGACGTTGAACATCTTGTCGAAGCCGACGATCAGCAGAAATCCGACGATGTAACCCCATACCGTCGGGCTGAGTGCTGTGATGAAGGCGCCGGCGGCGATCAGCGTGTAAGACACGCTGCCCAAGACTCTCAAGGGCAAGGTCACCCGCGCCAGGAAGAACAGAATGATGATGGTGGTCACGGCCCCGGCTGCCTGTAACCAGGCGTAGTAGTCCTTGCCGGCGCTGTACTCGCCGATCACCATGGCCGCCGAGGTGGCGAGGGTGACGCCGATGATCAGGTTGACCCCTACGGCCAGGCCGATGATTTTTTTCAGCTCGGCCAGGTTGCGGATGTGACCGAAGGCAATGCGCAGCGGGTTCAGCCAGACGTCGTGATGTTGTTCGAAGGTTTCCAGCGTCACCGCGCTGGTCCGCTGCCAGAACAGCATCGCCAGGTCCGCCAGCAGGAACAGTACGGCAATCGCCAGCACCACCCAGTGCCAGGCCCATACCTCCAGCATCAGCGCGGCGATCAGCGGGCCCAGCACCAGCCCGGTCTGGTCGGCGATCTGCGAGTACGACAAGGTCTTGGTGTAGGTGTAATGCTTGAAGATGTAGGGCATCACCACCTCGCGAGCCATGATGCCCTGGGTGGTCAATACACCGCAGACCGCCGAGAGGGCGACGATCCAATAAATGCCGCCAAAAATCATGAAGAGCACCACGGCGGCGATGCACATCACGGCGCGATAAACCTGGCTGATGTGCAGGATTCGAATGGGCGAGAACTTGTCGCACAGCGCCCCGCAGATCGGGAACGACAGAAAGCGTGGCAGGGATTCGACGAAGAAAGCCAGGCCCGCCCAGGAGACGCTTTGGGTGGTCTGGAAAACAATCAGCGGGACGATGAACAGCAGTATCTGGTCGGCCAGCCGTGAGAGGAACATTGAAACGAAAAAGGCCAGGTAATCCTTGCGCATGGAGCTCCTTGGGAACGTCGTTGTACGGTATCGGGCCTTGCTGTCAGCGCGCAGTATGATATGGAACTAATATCACTGTTAGCCTCTATATTCACAGGGATGTTCCCTTTTCAGTGAGAACCACCATGTTCAAATCGCGCTCGTTGATTGTTGCGGTTACCTGCTTCGCCCTCGTGGCGGGTTCTACCGCTGTAGTGGCGAACCCGGGTAACGACAAGGGGAACGCCAAATTCGATCAAGGCCAGGGTCAAGGACAAGGAAACAAAGGCGGGCAGGGCAACAAGGGCGGTCAAGGCAACCCAGGTAGCAATCAGGGCGGCAAAGGTAACCAGGGCGGCAAGGGCAATCCATCGGGTGGTGGTGGCGATTGGCACAACGGCCCCAGCATCGACCGCGGCGGCATTCTCGGCCTGGTGAGCGGTCACCGTGATTATTGGAGCCCCGGTCCGCCACTGCCGCCGGGTATCCAGAAAAACCTCGCCCGAGGCAAGCCGTTGCCACCGGGCATTGCCAAGAAGCTGGATGGGCGTTTGTTGGGGCGCCTGCCGCACTATGACGGGTACGAATGGCAGCAGGTGGGCACGGACCTGATTCTGGTGGCGATTGCCACCGGCATCATCTATGAAGTGCTTAACGGTGCGTTCGACTAAAGCGCCAATGGAATAAATAGCAGCCTCATTCGAAGTGATGCCAGTCAGTTAAGCGAAACGCCTGTGGGAGTGAGCAAGCCCGCTCCCACAGGTTTTGCATCAGCTTTCAAGTTGTCGCAGGCGCTTGTACAAGGTGTTGCGGCTGACCCCCAGCCGCCGCGCCAGGTGCGAAATGTTCCCGCCCACCGCCTGCAACTGACGGTTCAGGTCCTCGACATCGTTCAGGTCGACCGTCAGCGGCTCCGGTGTTTCCACCGGCTCCATTTCAAGATCAATGAAGAAGTCGTCTGGCAGATGTTCCGGGCGGATCGGCTGCTCTTCGGCCATCGCCAGGGCCACTTGCAGCACGCTGCTGACCTGGCGCAGGTTGCCTGGCCATGGATGGCGTTCGAACAGATCCAGCACTTCGCGGCTCAGGCCGGCCCATTGTGTGGGTTCGCGGTGGTGTTCCCAAAGACGTTTGAACAGGGCCTGTTTGTCATTGCGTTCGCGCAGGGGCGGCAGTTCCAGGGTCAGGCCGCCGATGCGGTAGTACAGGTCTTCGCGGAACCGGCCCAGTTGCACCTGTTCGCGCAACGAGCGGTTGGTGGCGGAGATGATACGAATGTCCACCGCAAACAGCTCGGCGCTGCCCACCGGTTGCACGCAACGCTCTTGCAATACTCGCAGCAATCGGGCCTGAGTCGGGAGGGGCATGTCACCGATCTCATCGAGGAACAGGGTGCCGCGGTCGGCCTTGCGGATCAGGCCGATACTGCCTTTTTGATTGGCGCCGGTGAAGGCGCCTTTTTCATATCCGAACAGTTCCGATTCCACCAGCTCGGCGGGGATCGCCGCGCAGTTGACCGCAATGAACGGCTGCTTGCTGCGGGAGCTGGCCTGGTGAAGGGCTTTGACGAACACTTCCTTGCCGACCCCGGTTTCGCCGTGGATCAGCAGTGGAATGTCCTTCTCCAGCAAGCGCTCGGCCTGGCGTACGGCTTTTTCCACGCGGCTGTCGCCGAAGTGCAGGGTATTGAGGCTGATCACGTTCGCGGCGGGGGCGGACGAGGGCGCTGGCTCGCTGAAGACCCGGGCCTTGACCGTCACCTGTTGCGGGCGTCTGAGCAAACACTGGAAGCGATTGCTCCCCGACGCTTGCAGGGCGAACGGCAGGCCGTCGGGCTGGTTCAGCAGCTCCAGCAGCGAAACCTTGAACAGGCTTTCGATGCTCACCCGTGACAGGCGCAGGCCCAGCAGATTGTCGGCGCGGCGGTTGGCGGAGAGCACCTGGCCGGTTTCATCGAAAATCAGCAGCCCGGCCCATTGGCTGTCGAGGTTGTTCAAGCCGGTGTTGAAGGTCAGTTGGAAGTGTTCACCGCGAAACAGGTTGAGGATCAGCCGGTTTTCCACGGTCTGGCTCATCATCTTGACCATGCCCAGGGTGTGGGAGGGCGGCAGGTAGCTGTCGCTGGAAACGTCCAGCACTGCGATGACCTTGCGCTCGGCGTCGAAGATCGGCGCGGCGGAGCCGGTCATGAAGCGGTTGGCCTTGAGGAAGTGTTCATCGTGTTCAATGTGCACCGCCTGTTCACAGGCCAGTGCCGTGCCGATGGCATTGGTGCCGCTGCAGCGCTCCATCCAGCTCGCCCCGGCGCTGAAACCATGGGCCAGTTTCGGTTCGATAAAGCGCTGGGTCCCCCACGAGGTCAGCACCTGGCCCTGGTTGTCTGCCAGCATGATCAGGCAATTGGAGTTGCTCAGGATATTCTCGTAATACGGCAGGACTTCCTGGTGGGTGGTCTGCACCAGCGAATGCTGGCTTTCCAGCAACTGGGCAATGCCTTCGGCGGGCAATTGATCGAAGGCAGGCACACTCTGGTGATTCAGGCCAAAGGCGCGGCAGCGGGACCAGGAGGCCTGGATGATGGCTTCGTGGGACAAGGCTGGAGCAGGTGCGGCCATGGGGCACTCTCGCAGATGTTGTTTTTATTGTTGTGATAAGTCTCGCACATCCTCCTTGTGCTGGGGCATGCCTGAATGTCACTTGATATACGAAACCTGTGGGAGCGAGCCTGCTCGCGATAGCGTCTGATCAGTAGCATTGATGTGCCTGACACAAAGCTATCGCGAGCAGGCTCGCTCCCACAGGATCGAAGTCAGGCTGGCCGAAAACCTCTATTCAGTGTTGTTCAAAATTGTTCATTGTCAACCAGCAATCTGTTCAGTTGTTCAGTCAGGTTGTTCATTTTCGTTCATCAACGAACGTTCTTTTCTGAAGGATAAGAGAAAAAATCAACAGGATCATGAGCTTGTGATTTCTGGCACGGCTTTCGCTTTTAGACTCGGGTCGCTTGACTCCAAATAATAAAAAGGCCGAGCCATGTCATTAACGCTTGAGCACATTTGTCGCACCGTCGAAGGCCAGACCTGGATCGACGATGCCAACCTGAGTTTCGAACCCGGATCGTTCAACGTTCTGCTGGGCCGCACGCTGTCCGGCAAGACCAGCCTCATGCGCCTGATGGCCGGTCTGGACAAGCCCGACAGCGGTCGCATCCTGATGAACGGCGTTGATGTCACCCAGCGCCCGGTGCGCCTGCGCAACGTGTCGATGGTCTATCAACAGTTCATCAACTACCCGACCATGACGGTGTTCGAAAACATCGCCTCGCCGCTGCGCCAGGCCGGTGTGTCCAACGAGGTGATCCAGAGCAAGGTGCTGGAAACCGCGAAGATGCTGCGCATTGAGAAGTTCCTGCAGCGTCACCCGCTGGAGCTGTCCGGTGGCCAACAGCAGCGCACCGCCATGGCCCGGGCGCTGGTCAAGGACGCCGAACTGATCCTGTTCGACGAGCCTCTGGTGAACCTGGACTACAAGCTGCGTGAGGAACTTCGCCAGGAAATGCGCGAACTGTTCCAGGCCCGCCACACCATCGCCGTCTACGCCACCACCGAACCCAACGAAGCCCTGGCTTTGGGCGGCACCACGACGATTCTGCATGAGGGGCGGGTGATCCAGAGCGGCAAGTCGGCCTCGGTGTATCACCAGCCGCAAACCGTACTGGCCGCCGAGCTGTTCTCCGAGCCACCGATCAATCTCATGCCGGGCCGCATCGCCGGCAATGAAGTAAGTTTCGCCAATTTCGTGCACTTTCCGCTGAACGTCGATCTGCGGCCGGTGGGCGAGGGTGAGTTCCGCTTCGGTGTGCGGCCCAGTCATATTTCCCTGGTGCCGAGCAACGACGACGACCTGGAACTGGCGGTGACCGTCGAGGTGGCCGAGATCAGCGGTTCGGAGACATTCCTGCACGTGCGCAACGAGCATTTCCTGCTGGTGCTGCACTTGTCCGGCGTCCATGAATACGACGTGGATGAGCCGATCCGCATCTACATTCCGACCCACAAACTGTTTGTCTTCGATGCCCAGGGCAAGCTGGTCCAAGCCCCAGGCCAGCGTATTGCGAGGGTTGCCTGATGGCTGAAATTCGTTTGCAGAACCTCGCCCACAGCTACACCAGCACCCCAGCGGGCCCAGAGGATTACGCGATCCGCGAGATGAACCACATCTGGGAGCAGGGCGGCGCCTATGCGTTGCTCGGTCCATCGGGCTGCGGCAAATCCACCTTGCTCAATATCATTTCCGGACTGCTGAGCCCCTCTGAAGGCCAAGTGATGTTCGACAGCAAAGTCGTCAACGACCTGACCCCGGAGCGTCGCAACATTGCCCAGGTGTTCCAGTTTCCGGTGGTGTACGACACCATGACGGTGTTCGACAACTTGGCCTTCCCGCTGCGTAACCAGGGCATGGCCGAGGCGAAAATCCACACCAAGGTGCAGGAAATCGCCGAGGTCCTGGACCTGCAGAACCTGCTGGACAAAAAGGCCCGCAACCTCACCGCCGACGAAAAACAGAAGGTCTCCATGGGGCGCGGGCTGGTGCGCGACGATGTGTCGGCGATCCTCTTCGATGAACCGCTGACGGTGATCGACCCGCACCTGAAATGGAAACTGCGGCGCAAGCTCAAGCAGATCCACGAGCAGTTCAATATCACCATGGTCTACGTCACTCACGACCAGTTGGAAGCTTCTACCTTCGCCGACAAGATCGCGGTGATGTATGGCGGTCAGATCGTGCAGTTCGGTACGCCTCGGGAGTTGTTCGAGCGTCCGAGCCACACCTTTGTCGGCTATTTCATCGGCAGCCCGGGGATGAACCTGATCGAGGTCACGGCACAACCCGGCGGCGTCGGTTTCGCTTCCACCCACTTTCCGCTGTCCGAAACGTTGCAACGCGGTATTGCCCAGGCCGAAGGCAAAAGCCTGAAGGTCGGTATTCGTCCTGAATTTGTCCATGTCTGGGACGGGCCTTACGACGATGCGATGCGGGCCGATGTGGTCCACGTCGAGGACCTGGGCACCTACAAGATCCTCACCCTCAACCTCGATGGCGCGCCGATCAAGGTGCGCCTGGCCGAAGACAAACCGGTGCCCGAAGGCACCGCGTACATCAGTTTCCCGGGCCAATGGCTGATGGTGTATGCCGATGAATACTTGCTGGAACCGTTGAGTGAGGTGCAGCCATGAACAAGGTGCAGAACAACAAGGCCTGGTGGCTGGTGTTGCCGGTGTTCCTGCTGGTGGCGTTCAGTGCGGTGATCCCGATGATGACCGTGGTCAACTATTCGGTGCAGGACATCTTCGACCAGTCCAGCCGCTATTTCGTCGGTGCCGATTGGTACAGGCAGGTGCTGCTCGATCCGCGGCTGCACGACTCGTTGCTGCGCCAGTTCATCTATTCGGCGTGCGTACTGCTGATCGAGATTCCGTTGGGCATCGCCATCGCCCTGACCATGCCGACCAAGGGCAAATGGTCGTCCCTGGTGTTGATCATCCTGGCGATCCCGCTGCTGATTCCATGGAACGTGGTGGGCACCATCTGGCAGATTTTCGGCCGCGCCGACATCGGCCTGATGGGCTCCACGCTCAACGCCATGGGCATCAACTACAACTATGCGGCCAACACCATGGACGCCTGGGTCACGGTATTGGTGATGGACGTCTGGCATTGGACGTCCCTGGTGGCGCTGCTCTGCTATTCCGGGTTGCGGGCGATTCCGGACGTGTATTACCAGGCCGCGCGAATTGACCGGGCCTCCAACTGGGCGGTGTTCCGGCATATTCAGTTGCCGAAAATGAAGAGCGTGCTGCTGATCGCGGTGATGCTCCGCTTCATGGACAGCTTCATGATCTATACCGAGCCGTTCGTGCTCACCGGCGGCGGGCCGGGTAACGCCACCACGTTCCTGAGCCAGACCCTGACTCAGATGGCCATCGGTCAATTCGACCTGGGCCCGGCGGCTGCGTTTTCCCTGGTGTACTTCCTGATCATTCTGTTGGTGTCGTGGCTGTTCTATACCGCCATGACTCATTCCGACGCCAACCGTTGAGGCCCGCGCCATGAGCAAGAGAAAGCTGATTCCGTTGCTGATCTACATCCTGTTCCTGCTGGTGCCCATCTACTGGCTGCTGAACATGTCGTTCAAGAGCAACACCGAGATCCTCGGCACCCTGACGCTGTGGCCCCAGGATTTCACCTTCCAGAACTACAAGGTGATCTTCACCGACCCGAGCTGGTACACCGGTTACCTGAACTCGCTGTACTACGTCAGCCTGAACACGGTGATTTCCCTGGCTGTGGCGTTGCCGGCGGCCTATGCGTTTTCCCGCTACCGGTTCCTGGGGGACAAACACCTGTTCTTCTGGCTGCTGACCAACCGCATGGCGCCGCCAGCGGTGTTCCTGCTGCCGTTCTTCCAGCTGTACTCGTCCATCGGGCTGTTCGACACTCATATCGCTGTGGCCTTGGCCCATTGCCTGTTCAACGTGCCGCTGGCGGTGTGGATCCTCGAAGGGTTCATGTCCGGGGTGCCGAAAGAAATTGACGAGACTGCCTACATTGACGGCTACAGTTTCCCCAAGTTCTTCGCGAAGATCTTCATCCCGTTGATCGGCTCCGGCATCGGCGTCACGGCGTTTTTCTGCTTCATGTTTTCCTGGGTCGAACTGTTGCTGGCGCGCACCCTCACCTCGGTGAATGCCAAGCCGATCGCGGCGGTCATGACCCGCACGGTCTCGGCATCGGGTATCGACTGGGGCGTGCTGGCGGCGGCGGGGGTGTTGACTATCCTGCCAGGCATGCTGGTGATCTGGTTCGTACGCAACCATGTGGCCAAGGGCTTTGCCCTGGGCCGGGTCTGAGGAGACGATGATGGAATGGATGAACTGGACCGGCCCGACGGCGGCCTTCTTTGGTGTCATCGCCTTGCTGCTGGCAGGCATGACTACGTGGGAACTGCGTTCGCCGAGTATCCCTCGGCGCGGTTTCCTGCCGATTGCCACCACCCGTGGCGATCGGTTGTTTATCGGTCTTCTCGGTAGCGCCTACCTGCATCTGCTGGTGATCGGCGCCACCGACTGGAGCATCTGGATAGCGTTCGCGTTGTCTTTGGTGTGGCTGTTGGCAGTGATGCGGTGGGGCTAGTCGAAGGTTCGACGATCAGGCTCTTAAACCCAAACAGGAGGTCTCTATGTTCGATAAAAACAATAAGCTGCGACATAGCGTTTCATTGGCAGCCGTGCTGGCACTCAGCGGGTTGAGCGCTGCGGCCTGGGCCGACGCCTATGAAGACGCGGCGAAAAAATGGATTGGCAGTGAATTCAAGCCGTCTACCCTGACAGCCGAACAGCAGCTCGAAGAGCTCAAGTGGTTCATCAAGGCGTCCGAGCCATTTCGCGGCATGAAAATCAACGTGGTGTCGGAAACCATCGCCACCCACGAATATGAATCCAAGGTGCTGGCCAAGGCCTTCAGGGACATTACCGGGATCGAGCTGACCCACGACCTGTTGCAGGAAGGCGACGTGGTGGAGAAGCTGCAGACCCAGATGCAGTCGGACAAGAACATCTACGACGGTTGGGTCAATGACTCGGACCTGATCGGCACGCACTTTCGCTACGGCAAGACCGCATCGATCACCGATATGATGGCCAACGAAGGCAAGGCCTACACCTCGCCGACCCTGGATCTCAAGGACTTCATCGGCACTTCGTTCACCACCGCGCCGGACGGCAAGCTCTATCAACTGCCGGACCAGCAGTTCGCCAACCTGTACTGGTTCCGCGCCGACTGGTTCGAGCGGGCCGACCTGAAGGCCAAGTTCAAGGAAAAGTACGGCTACGAGCTGGGTGTACCGGTGAACTGGTCGGCTTATGAAGACATTGCCAAGTTCTTCACTGAAGACGTCAAGGAAATCGACGGTAAGCGCGTCTACGGTCATATGGATTACGGCAAGAAGGATCCGTCCCTGGGCTGGCGCTTTACCGATGCCTGGTTCTCCATGGCCGGTGGCGGCGACAAGGGCCTGCCCAACGGCTTGCCGGTGGACGAGTGGGGGATTCGCGTCGAGAATTGCCATCCGGTCGGCTCCAGCGTGACCCGTGGCGGCGACACCAACGGCCCCGCGGCTGTGTTCGCCACCACCAAATACGTGGACTGGATGAAGAAGTACGCGCCACCGGAAGCGGCGGGCATGACCTTCTCCGAATCCGGCCCGGTGCCGTCGCAAGGCAACATCGCCCAGCAGATCTTCTGGTACACCGCTTTTACGGCCGACATGACCAAACCGGGCCTGCCGGTGATGAACGCCGATGGCACGCCGAAATGGCGCATGGCGCCGTCGCCGCGCGGACCGTATTGGGAAGAGGGCATGAAGCTGGGCTATCAGGACGTGGGCTCCTGGACGTTCCTCAAGTCCACGCCTGAGAAGCAGAGGCTGGCCGCCTGGCTCTATGCGCAGTTCGTGACGTCCAAGACCGTATCGCTGAAGAAAACCATTGTAGGTTTGACGCCGATTCGTGAGTCGGACATCAACTCTCAGGCCTTGACCGATCTGGCGCCGAAACTCGGTGGGCTGGTTGAGTTCTATCGCAGCCCGGCCCGTGTGCAATGGACTCCGACCGGGACCAACGTGCCGGACTATCCACGCCTGGCTCAGCTGTGGTGGAGCCACATCGCCGAAGCCGCCAGCGGCGAGAAGACTCCGCAACAGGCACTCGACGGGTTGGCCAAGGATCAGGACGCAATCATGACCCGTCTGGAACGCTCCAAGGCCCAGGCCACCTGCGCCCCGAAAATGAACCCTGAGCGCGACGCGCAATACTGGTTCGACCAACCGGGCGCTCCGAAGCCGAAACTGGCCAACGAGAAGCCTAAGGGTGAAACCGTGAGCTACGCCGAGCTGCTGAAATCATGGGAGGCGGCGCGTAAATAAGCTGGACCTGCAATGAATGAACGGCACCGTAAGGTGCCGTTTTTTTGTGCCCGGCCCCTCGACGCGCAAAACGGTGGGAGCAAGGCTTGCCGCGATGGCGGTGGCACATCCCGCATTAATGCCAACTGACCCACCGCCATCGCGAGCAGGCTCGCTCCCACAGGGGGATTGGGCGGCGGATTTGAATCAGCCCGCCTTGGCCGGGCTGGTAGGAGGGTGTCCGGCCACGGGCGATGGCCCGGCTTTCATCAGGGCCTCCAATGCTTGGCGGTAGGTGCTGCCCGCCAGGTTCATGCTGTTGTTGTGGGTTGCGCCTGGCACCAGCAACAGACGCTTTGGCTCCAGGGCGGCGTTGAATAATTGTTCGCTCAAGCGTGGCGGGACGTAGCGGTCGGCGGCGCCGTGCACCACCAGCAAGGGCATGTTGATCTCGCGGATCTTGTCGATGGAGTCGAACTTCTGCGACAGCAGCCAGCGCACCGGCAGGGAGGTGTTCGCCATGGCGGTGGCGACATCGCCCAGGGAGGTGAACGTGGATTCGATGACCAGACCTCGGGCGGGCACGAGGCTACCGTCTTTCGCTGCCTTCTGGCCAAGCTCCGCGGCGAGGTCTACCGCCACGGCGCCACCCAGTGAATGGCCGTAGATCAGCCGCAGGGCCGGGTCCGGTTGCAGCACTTCAAGACGCTGCCAGGCAATGCGCGCATCTTCATAGACGCTGGCTTCCGACGGCAGATCGCCCTGGCTTTTGCCGAAACCACGGTAATCGATGGCCAGCACCGAAAAGCCCAGGGCCCTTAACTGCCGAATACGAAACAACTGACCGGTCAGGTTCCAGCGCACCCCGTGCAGGTACAGAATCGCCGGCGCGTTCTTGCGTTCGGCCGGCCACCACCAGCCGTGGATATTTTCCCCGGCCTTGAAGCTCTTGGGCTTGAGGTCGAACTCCTGCACGTCGCCCGGCAAGCCGCTGAACCAGGTTGCCGTACCTGGCTCGATCCGAAACACCAGTTCACGTTCCTTGTGCTGCAACACGCCACAGCCCACCGGCAGCCCGACCACCATCGCGCTCATGCACAGCAAAGCCAGCCAGCGTCGCCCAAGACGGGAGATAAGAGACGAAGACATCGATGCGATTCGCTACTCAAGGCATGAAGGTGCTTTTTATCAGATTCGCTGGAAGGGTGGAGGGATTTCGGATGGCTTGTTGTCGCGTATCCTAAATCACTGCACATCCCCATATTGGGTCAATATCAAAGCCTTCACCGCCGCGCCGTACGCCACCCTAGGTACGCCCGACAGGCGTTTATGCAACACTTGGGTCAGTGAGTCCCCTGGCATCAGGCTCGCGTCGCCAAAGTCTTCATCCAGGTGCAGTGGATGAACGATTACCTCAAGCGAGCCGTGACCTGGCGGCGCGGCGTGGTGCAGGTCGGCGGGTGTGCAGACGTAGTCGGCTGTCGCGCCGCACAGGCTGCGCAGGCGACGGTTGAGCATGGTCTTGAACAGGCGCTTGGGCAGGTTGAGATTCGCCCCCAGGTTACGCGCCAACCGAATCGGCACGCCGTGTCGGGCGGCAAAGCGGGCCACCAGCTCTCCAATGGGCCAGATGTTATGTACGTGTTGATGAGAATCGAGGTGGCTAGGCCGCAGGCCGTGGTCCAGGCAGCGTTGCCATTGGGCATCAAGCTCTTCCTGTACCGCGCGGAGGTCCTTTGAACCAAGGCGCAGGCAGTAGCGCGAGAGGTTCAGGTCGAACTCGCCGTTCGTGTCGCAAAACGCCGGTCGCGAAGCAATGGTCTGGCTCAGCGGGCGGCCGAAGCTGAGATTGAAATGCAGGCCGATTCGGCCGTCGAGTAGCGGTTTGCGGGCCATTTCACAAGCTTGCTCGAAAGCCGGCATGTTGGCCATGGCCGTGGCCGAACTGATCACGCCAGCCTCGAAGGCCCGCAGAATCAGGGAGTTTTCGTTGAGATCGAGTCCGAAGTCGTCAGCGTTGACGATCACTTGGCGTGGCATTCACATTCTCCTGGCGCTTGGGGGTAGATGACGAAGTCGCTGTCGCGCTTTGCCCGGTCGGGCGCTTGCGCAGTAACGGTTTCAGGCTTTTCCATAACCGCAAGGCGAGCCCCAGTACCAGGCCATCGGGCTGCCATGAATAAAAACTCCAACGCCAGTGCTCCAGTTGTCCGGTCATGCGTTCATGCAGTTGATGGCTCGAGTTCTCCAGGCTGACCCGCGAGGCATCGATCCAGCGCCAGTTGTCATCCAGCCCCCAGCGAATCCACTCCTCGAGCAGAACCCGACCACTGCCCAGGTCGGCATGCTGTGGCAGGAACGCCAGGTTGTAGTCGTACAGTCGTCCCTGATCCAGCAGGCCGAGGCGATAACTGATGCAGCGACCGTCCAGTTCCAGTATCACCACCCGCACCATGCCCTCGGCGGCGAGCGCAGTGAAGGCGTGATTCATCCATTGCCGACGGCTGGGGTCGGCGAAAATGCCGACACCTTCTTCTCCTTTCCAACTGGCTGCCTCGACTTCGGCAAGGTCGTGCAGCAGCAGCCCCATGCTGATGGCATCGGGTGTCACCCGGCGGATTTGGGCACCGCATGCGGCGATCCGCTTGCGCGCCCGGCGTAACTTGTAGCGCGGATCACCGGATATCTCCTGGCGGTCGCTGTCGCTGATCAAATGCACCGGCACCCGGCAACTGAGTCGCCGTTCCCCGGTCGAGCTCAGGGCCATCCAGGCACTGAGGACGCTTCCTTCACCCACCGGTTCGGTCACTTCATTCAACTGTAGTAACGCATGGGGCAGATGTTGGCGGATCTGCATCAGCGCCTCTGCCATACCCTCGGCTTCCAGACGTATCAGCGGCGCGATGCGGTCAGCCAATGGATAGCCCAAGTGACGCAATACCCGGAAACGCAGCCCACAGATACGTTCGCGCCCCGAAATGAGCGGCAGACACAGGCACAGTGTCTGATCCTGCCAGCCAAGCAGTATGTTGAGCTGCTGATCTGGCAGCAGCGCAAATTCCGCCGCTTGCAGCCAGGCCAATGTGTTGAACGGTGTAGTGTCGGGCACCAGGGTTCGCAGCTGTTCATAAGCTGTTGCAGGGAACTGCGCCGCGCCCAAGGAACGGCACCATTGGAACCTGATCGCCATGGACATCAGGCCGCCGCAGTGGTGGCGGACGGCTGGGCCGGTTTGCGAAACGGGTCCAGTAGTGAGCCGCTATAGAACGTGTCGCGGAAAAAACGCCAGCGGCCAAACAGGCAATACACGTGGGTGATTTGTCCGCGCTCCTGATAGTCCATGCGCAGGTGCAGTTTTACGGCTGGAATGTTCTCCAGATCGCAGACGTCGACTACTTTGTCGCTGCCTTTGTCGGCCATGGTCTTCCAGAGATCCAATTGCACATCCACCGATAGCTGACTGCCCCAATAGGCGCGGATCATTTCACCGCCGAACTCGAAGAACTCGCCCGGCTTGACCGGGAACCAGCAACCATAGAAATGGCGGTCGAAATAGTCGCGTTGACTGCCCCAGATGAAAGCGACGGTGTTGCCCTTGTCGTCCAGATACATCAAGCCGGTGTGGCCTTCGGCTGCCAGCTCACGCATGGTCTCGACACGGTCGCCGAAGTGAGTGGCGAAAGCGTCGGCGTTGCTGGTAGTGATGACTTCCCTGCGCAAAAGTGGATAAGGCTTAAGTTTGCAAGGCCGCACAGGACTGACCAGATCCCGCTCCATCCATATCAGTTGGGAGTGAAAAAACACGTAGCGTCTGCACAGCTTTTTGAGCACGGTGCGCAGGCCTTTCTTCTGAATGCGATCACGCAATTTTTGCAGAACGTTCATAGTGCCTCCTGACGGGTGGCGGGTTGGGAAATGGCCCCCATCGCGAGCTGGCTCGCGATGGGGTTTTGGCTGACGAGCGCACTCATGCTGATGTCCCCATCAGCCTCCGGCGCATCGGCAGCCAGTCGCTGGGCAGGATGATCTGTGTCTGCCACGGCGCCACACCGCTGGGACGGCAAGGAGCGACACCATTTGAGCCGGATCGCCATGGACATCAGGCCGCCGCAGTCGATGCAACCGGCTGATCCGGTTTTTGAAAAGCGCCCAGTGCCGAGCCGCGGTAAAACGTGTCGCGGAAAAACCGCCAGTGACCGAACAGGCGATACACGTGGGTGATCTTGCCGCGCTCCTGGAAGCCCATGCGCAGGTGCATCTTGATCGCCGGGATGTTTTGCAAGTCGCAGACATCGACCATCGTGTCGCAACCTTTGTCAGCCATGATCTTCCAAATTTCCAACTGCATGTCCGCCGACATCCTGGAACCCCAGTAGGCACGGATCATCTCGCCACCGAACTGAAAGTACTCGCCAGGCTGGATCGGGAAGTTGCAGCGATAGAAATGGCGGTCGAAATAGTCTCGCGTACTGCCCCAGGCGAAACCCACGGTGTCGCCTTGAGCATCCAGGTACATCAAGCCTGTGTAGCCCTCCGCCGCCAGCTCGCGCATGGTTTTGACGCGGTCGCCGAAGTGCCGGGCAAACGCGTCGGCATTGCTGACCGTGATGAACTCCAGGCGCATTGGTGGGTAGGGTTTGAGGTTATGCGGGGGAAGCGGGGTCCGCACATCGTGCTCCAGCCACACCAGTCGGGAGTGGAAATACGCGTAGCGCCTGAACAGCTGTTTGAGCACAGCGCGCAGGCCTTTCTTCTGGATGCGATCACGCAATTTTTGCAGGGACTTCATGGTGCCTCCTGACGGGTGGCGTGGTGGGAGAAACGAGGTGTGTTCCAGTCCATGGCAAAACAGGGTGTCCCCGGGCAGGAGATACCCGATCTGAGGGGTTTGCATAAGCTCCGGGCCGACCCCATCGCGAGCAGGCTCGCTCCCACATTGGAGGTGTAGCGGCCGCAGCTCTTGTGTTCGGCGGCGAGCCACTGTGGGAGCGAGCCTGCTCGCGATGACGATCTGCCTGACGACGGCGTTCATGCGGATTTCCCCATCAGCATCTGCCGCATTGGCAGCAGGTCACTGGGCAGGATGATCAGCGTCTGCCATAGCGCCACGCCACTGAGGCGGCAGTACATCGTCAGTAGCGCGACGGTCACGGCCATATAGGCGATCGAAGACGCCGCGGCGGCCCCGACGATGCCGTAACGCGGAATCAGGATCAGGTTCAATGCCAGGTTCAATAACGCTCCCACACCCATCAGCAGTGAAACCGTGCCGGGCCGGTTCTTGCCCAGCAGATCCAGGCGCAGGATGCTCGCGTAGCACAATCCGAACAGCCCCGGCAGCAGCGCCAGCAAGGCGGGATAGGCTGGTTGGTAGGCCGCGCCGAACAGCGTGACGATCAGCCATTCACCAATCAGTGCCATGCCCAGGCAGGCGCCGAGCATGACCGTGGCGGTCAGGCGCAGGGCCAGAGGCGTCAGGCGTTTCATGTCGGAGTCCTGCTGCAACAAACGCTTCATCAGCGGCGTGGTGACCGCCTCAGGCACAATCAGCAGCAGTTCGGCGGCGGCGCTGGCCATGGCGTAATGGCCCAGGGCAGTGCTGCCCAGCAGGGCGCCGATGAACAGGTAGTCCGAGCGCAGTACCACTTGCTGGAACAGTAAATCGGGGTGGCTGCGGGCACCGTAGCGCAACAGCTCCTTCTGGTTGGAGCGATCCCATTGCAGGGTGAACCTGTGGTCCCGCCGCAGCCAGACCCAACCGGCCAATACCACCAGGCTCAGACCCGCCAGCCAACTGATCAGTGCGGCCTCCAGGGCGGTGTCTTTCCACATCCAGAACAGCGCCAGAAACAGCAACAGCGGCGCCAGGGATTCCATCAGCCGCAGGGCATTGAAGGCGCCAACGCCGCCGGACGCATTGTGCAGTGTCAGCAGGCCGCTCTTGAGCACGGTCAACGGCACGGCCAACAGCAGCAGCCACGCCAACAGTCCCAACTGTGTGGTGATGTCCAGTTCGCCGCCGAATTCGCGCACCAGTGCCACCACCAGCACCGTCAATAACCCGGCCAACAGGCAGCCGAAGACCAGCACCTGGCTGAGCAGCAGGCCCATCGAGCGTTGTTGAGCCGCTTGATAGCCCACGGCCGAATTCAAGCCGCCACTGGTGACGGCGCTGATCAGGTCCGGCAGGGTGCTTAGCAGGGCGAACAGCCCGCGTTCACTGGGCCCCAGGATCCGCGCCAGCAGCACATTGCGCAGCAGGCGCAGGCCGATCATCGCCAGGCGCGTGCCCATGCTCAGCGCCAAGTGCTTGAGGTAGTGGCCGCGGCTCATGGGCGTGTCCCCCGGCGAATGCGCCAGGCCAGCAATTCAGGGTGCTGGGCATTGCGTTGGCTGACGCCGAAGCGTGGCAGGTTCAATGGATCGCCGTCGGTGCGATACAAGCCGGTTTCGGTGCCCAGGGCAAATGGGAAACCGTGGGCTGCCACCTGTTGACGCACGCGCTCATCGTGATCGCCGTTGGGGTAGCAATACACCGGCAGCGGCTGGGCGCAACCGTTCTCCAGGGCAGCCCGACTGCGGCTCAGCTCTTCGTGCAGACGCTGATCATCCAGCGCGGTGAGAATCGCGTGGCTGGCACCGTGGGGGCCGAAGCGGATGAGCCCGGAATCTTCCAGCATTCGTACCTGGAACCAGTCCAGGGCCTGGGGCTGGGCGCCCGTGGGACAGGCGTCGGTGAGGTCGTTCAAGACCTGCGGGTCAAGGCTCTTGAGGCTCTGCAGATAGTGCATCAGCGACAGGCTGCGGCGCTGCTCATCCAAGTCATCGAGCATCACCGGCAATGGCCGGCCGGCGTGCTGCAAATGCTCGATCAACGAGTGTCGCGCCACTTGGCCATGGCTGCCCCACAGGGTTTCGCCGATGCTTTCCCACCAGAAGTGCTGGCGGCTGCCGATGAAGTCGGTGGACAGGAAAATACTCGCCGGCACCTGGTATTGGCGCAGCAAAGGAAAGGCATTCATCGCGTTGTCGCGCCAGCCGTCGTCGAAGGTCAGCGCCACTCGCGGGCGATTTGGGACGCTTTCAGGATCGGCCAGTAGCAGGCTCATCAAGGGCACGCATTCGAAATAGCGTTGCAGCCAGATCAGCAAGCGCTCGAAAGCCTCAGGTCCCACGCACAATTCGTTGCGATGGGGCAGCTCGGCGGCGCGGTCATTGTTAAGGACCCGGTGCAGCATCAGAATCACGCCGGCGCCACGCAACGGACCACGGCCCAGGGACGTGTTCAGGTACAGCCAGCCGCCGGTGCGCTTGCAGACTTGTTTGATGGACATGGGCCGTCTCCTTAGCGGTTCTGCTCGGGGTTCCATTGGCTATAACGATGACCTCGCAGAAACTGCCACAGCCCGATGCTCATGCCCGCCAGCGTCACCAGCACGAACGCCGCCAGGCGAAAGGGCCTGGGCAATCGGTGGCCTACGTCCAGTAAGCCGATCATTGCAATGGCGTAGCCGAGCAGTTGCGCCACCAGGCTCAGGCGATAGAACAGATGTTCATTCCACAGCCAGGCGTTGCTCAGCAGCAGCGGCAATAGCAACACCGGCGCCAGACGGCGGATCAGTTTGTGACTGATCAGGCCGATGGCGTAGAGCCCGTGACGAAGAGGGTTGAGCAACTGCCGACGCTGGGCCAGGCTTTGCAGGCCGCCAACGGTGACCCGCTGGCGACGGCGAAACTGTTTGTCGGCTTCGTCCACGCCCTGGTCGGTGACCCGGGCCAGTGGCGCATACACGATGGACTTGCCCGCCGCCGGCGCACAGGTGCTGAGGAAGAAGTCGTCGTTGACCTGCGCCGGTATGGGTTCAAACAGTTCGCGCCGCAGGGCCAGCAAGGCGCCGTCGGCCGAGACCATGCAACCTGTGCGGCTCTCTACCTGACGCAGCCAGCCTTCGTAGTGCCGATACAGGCTATCGCCCAGGCTCAGGCCCTTGCCCGGCACGGGGATTTCCATATGCCCGGCACAGGCGCCGACTTGCGGATCGCCCAGCGGGGCCAACAGGTGGCCAAGGGTATCGGCGGCCCATTGGTTGTCGGCGTCGGTGAACACCAGGATCTCTCCAGTGCTGTGGGCCACGCCGGTATTCAGGGCGGCGGCCTTGCCCTGGCGCGGCAGGTCGAGCACGGTGATGCGCGGGTCGATGACCCGCCGAGCGCAGGCCACTGTGTCGTCGGTGGAGCCGTCGCTGGCCAGGATGATTTGCAGCGAGCGCGCCGGGTAGTCCTGGGCCAGCAAGGTGCGCAGTTTCTCTTCGATGTGCCGTGCCTCGTTGTGGGCGGCAATGACAATGCTGACGTCCATCGGCAACGCCGGCCCGTAGCGCCGGAGCGGAAAAAGTGGCGCCAGCAGGCTCAGCATCAACGGATAACCGAGGTAGGCGTACACCGGCAGCAACAGGCACGACCAGTAAAGAAATTCAGCCACGGGCAGGTCTCCTGACGTTCCAATGACATAGGTTGAGAAGCAATGCGGCGCCGGTCAGGTGCAAGCGCACCCCGTGCAAGGCCCACAGTTGCAGCGTCAGGCGCAGGTCACGCCCGCTTTGACGCAGACTGAGGAACAACGCGGGCAGAGAGGTCAGCAACAGCAGCATCAGCGCGATGCGCGGCTGGCCCTGGAACAGAGCGACCAACGCCAGAAAGTCCAGGCCCCAGGCACCGATGGACAGCGCCGGAAAACGCAGCAGGCGCAGACTCGGCCCATGGCTGCGCAGCAACTGCAAATGGCTGCCCTGGCGCCACAGTTCCTTGCTCATCCACTCCCGCCAACTGCCTTCGTAACCCCAATGCAGGGCCACGTTTTCATTGACCAGCAGCAACTGCGCCCCGGCGTTGCGCAGGCGCAGGGAAAAATCCTTGTCTTCGCCCGTGCGCAGGGTTTCGTCGAACCCCCCGACCTGCTCAAACCACTGGCGACGCAACAACAGGTTGGCGCTGGGCAGCCACTGCACCCGGTGCAAGGGACGCGAGCCTGGGCGTTGGCTGCGGCGTTGCCAGGCTTGAGCGAACCAAGGCGCCTGAGCGGGGGTGTCCAGGTCCAGGCCCAGCACATCGCCCTGGCCTTGGAGTTCCAGCAGCAGCTTGAGCCAGTTGGCCGGCATCTCGATGTCGGCGTCGATGAACGCCAGCCATTCCCCATGGGCGATGGCCGCACCGCGGTTGCGCAGGGCGCCGATGTGCACGCCGGGCACGATCAGCACGCGCGCCCCCAGTTCGTTGGCAATGCGCGGCCCATGATCGTCCGAGCCGTTGTCCACCACGATCAACTCACAGTCCAGTTGCGCCTGGCGAGCGGCTTCCTGCGCCGCCAGCAACGTACGGCCAATGTGTCGGGCCTCGTTGAACATCGGGATCACAATGCTGATGCGGCTCATGGACGGGCCTCCTGCGGTGTTGCCTGTTCGGCGTCGTAGCGCAACACGCTGGTGATGGCGAGCATGATCCACAGCAACTTATGGTTGGGGGCGCTGAGGAACATCAAAAACAGCGCCAGCGACAGGAAACTCATGCCCAGGTGCGTCAGCAGGTCCGCCTGCACCCAGTCCCGACGTTGCAACCAGAGCTGGCGGGCGCGCCACAGGTTGTAGAGGCCCAGGCCGATCATGCCGACGAACATCAGCCCGCCAGGGATGCCGATCTCGCTGAAGATTTCCAGGTAAGTGTTGTGGGCCCGGCGATACAGATCCCCCAGCTTGCGATTGGCCGAGAACGCCTTGGCGTAGCCCGTGGGGGCGTAGTGCAGCGGGAACGTGCCCGGGCCGCTGCCCAGCACCGGGTTCTCGCGGATCATTTTGCTGCCGACCACGATGTACGAGGCACGACGGCCCAGGGATTCGTCTTTGTGGGCACTGGCGCCGGCGCTGAGGATGCTCAGCGACTGGATGCGCGCCACGTAGCCGGCCGGCATCACCGCAATCACCAAGGGAATCAGGATCGCCAGCCCGAGCATGGCGAAGCCCAGGTGTCGCGGGCGGATGCGCGGCATTTGGGCACGATAGTGATAGAGACCAATCACCAGGCTAAGCAACAGCACCACCAGCCCCGAGCGCGATTCGGTCTTGGTCATGCCGCCCAGCAGCAGGATGAAACAGCCACCCCAGAACAATCGGTGCAGCAGGTTCGGGCTGCGCAACACCAGCAACAACGCCATCGGCACGGTAAAGGCGATCAACAGGGCAAAGGCGTTCGGGTCTTCCAGCAGGCCGGATGCGCGGCCCTGGTCCTGGTATTTGACCGAAAACATTGCCAGCACGCAGGTGGTGGTCACGCTCAGGGTCATCAGTCGGCAGAACAGGTCCAGGTTCAGCTCGCGCCCGATCAGCAGGGTAATCACGAACAGAATCAGCCCTACCATCAGTTCGCGCAGATGGGTCATGGACAGGCCCAGGTTCTGCGACAGCATCAGGCTCAGGCCATAGAGCATCATGAAGGCGATCAGCGGCCGCCAGATATTGCTGCGCAAGCGTGATGAGGGAATCTGGCGCAGGGCCAGTTGCAGCATCAGGATCAGAATCAGCGCCACGCCGAAGAATTTGCTGCCCGAAAAAGCATTCTCCTTGAACAGACCTTCGAACGGCACCAGCGCCGCAATGCCCAGCAAGCCCCAGCCGGGTTTGCGGTACAGCACGGCGACGCCCACCAGGCCGAGCACCGCTCCCGGCGCCAGGAAGGGATAGGGGCTGGCCAGCAACGCCAGGCAAACCAGGCCCAGCAGACTGACGATCGAGAGCGGGACAATCATGGACGAGCCTCCCGTGCCGTGCGGATATAGAGCTGCGACCAGCGTTCGGCCAGGGCGCGCAGGTCATAACGGTCCCGTTGGGTGCGGCGCGCGTTATCGGCCAGAATCCGCGCCAGGGGCGGTTCGCCAAACAGTGTTTCGATCTGCCGCGCTAGTTCGGCGCTGTCGGCCGGCGTCGCGAGCAGGCCGTTGTGACGGTCCTGCAGCACATCGGGAATGCCCCCCACACCGAACGCCACCACCGGCACTCCGGCCTGCATCGCTTCGAGCAGAATCATCGGCGTGCCTTCGGTGCGCGAACTGATGACCAGCGCGTCGAGCTGACTCCACCAGGGGTTCATGTCGGTCTGATAGCCGGGCAGCTCGATGCGAGTAGGTAGGCCCGCGTCGGTAATGCGCTTGAGCAAGGCCTGACGTTCCGGGCCGTCGCCGAGCATCACCGCGTGCAGCGATGCATGCCGCTGGCACAGGGGGATCATGGCGTCGAGGAACAGGTCCGGGCCTTTCTCGTGGCTCAAGCGACCGACGTAGCCGACCCGCCAGCGCAGCCGGTCGTCACGATGAGGCAGCGGTGCTGTGATCGACGGCAGGCCGTTGGGGATCACGTCGAGTTTTTCCGCGCGCACGCTGGCCTGGCGGTGCAGCACGGCAATGCTTTCGGCCACGCAGACCACGCGCTTGACCGAGGCGGTGCGGCACAGTTGCAGGCTCAGCCACGTGTAGAACCGTTGCTTGGTGCTGCGAGGCGTAAAGCCGTGCTGAGTGATGACCAGGGGCAAGCGCAGCAGCGTGGCCGCAGCCCAGCCGAACAGCAGGCCCTTGAAGTTATGGGTGTTGATCAGCGGCTGCTCGTCCCGTCGCTGGCGCAGGTGCTGCAACAGCTCGGCCCAACTGGCGCAGTGGCGGCAATCGACCCCGGCCTGGCGAAAGCGCGTGATCAAGGTCGGCGGCGCCGCCAGGAACAGCACCTGGTGCTGCCCTGGCGTGGCCAGGCAATGATCGAGCAACATCCGCTCGGCCCCGTAGAAGCCGCCGCTGTCGAGCAAATGAATGATCGGCAGGGCGCTGCTGCGGCAGGTCGGGCCAATCGGCGCGTTCAATTGCGCACCCAATGGACAAGGCTGGGCAGGCTCCAATTGCGGTGCGGGTTGACCTGTTCGGGGTTCTGCTCGTTGATCACCAGCAACACCGGTACATCCAGTTGCTGGGTAATCTGGGCAGGGTGCTTGAAGCGATGGTCGAAGAACTCACGCACATAGACCAGGGCGATCGCCAGGAGCAAGCCGCTGAACAGACCGAACGCAATAATCAGCATCGGCTTGGGAAACGCCGGGGCGGTCGGTTCGAACGGCGGGCTGAGGACGCGAGCATTGGACAGGTCGTTGTCCAGCGCGCGGGCGGTGCTGCTCTCGGCGAACCGCTGGGCGTAGGTGGAAAATGCCGCATGCAGGGCATTGATCTCGGTGTCCATCTGCCGCAGCTTGCTCTGGGTTTGCTGCAACTGATGGATACGCTCCTTGAACTCGGCGATGCGCGCGGTTTTCTGGTCGATCACCGAGCTGACGACTGCCAGGTCGTTGGTGCGTTCCTGGATGCGGTTGCTCACCACTTTGAGAAACTGCTGGCGGGTGCGCGCGATCTGCTCCCGAGTCAACAGCATCGGCTCGCTGCCGGGCTGGAAGATCGCCAGATCATTCATGTAGCGGCTGACCTGAGTGGTCAGTTGCTCGCCCAGTTGTTTGATTTCCCGGTCTTCGAAGGCGATGTTGTCCATGGTGGTGGTGAAGGTGAACGGGAAGGTGTAGTCGTTGAACCGTGAGTTGTTCGCCGCTGCCAGGCTGGTCTTGAGGTAATCCAGCCAGCGTTGGCTTTGCAGCAGACGATCGCGGTACAGGTTCAAGGCCTGTTCTTCGGTGTTGATGGCGTTCAGGCGGAAGGTGATCTCCTCTTTGGGATCGGAGGAGCTGACGTCTTCAAGCAGCGCCAGGCGGGTGCCCTCCAGTCCGTCGAGGCGAGTCTGGTACTGGGTTTTCTTCTGCTCATAGAAGGCTTGCGGCAGCTCGATCGATTGCAGGTCCTGGCGACCGGAGAGGTAGTTCTCCAGCAGTTGCGCCACGAACCGGGTGCCCTGGGCCGGGTCGCCGAAGCTGTAGACGATGGAGATGACGTTGGAGCCTGGCAGGGTTTCGATTTTCAGGTTGGCGATGGCTTCGTCGGTCAGCATGTCGAGCGTGGTATCTCGCACCGGATCGACTTCCAGCCCCAGGCCGTCGCGCAGCGGGTTGACGACGTACTCGCGCAGCGGCGTGGTGACATAGTGCTTGAGCGGCTCGCTCACCCATTTGTTGAAGATGCCGGGGCTAGGGGTGTACTCGCCCTGGTCGCGCAGGGTGCTGATGGTCTGCCGGATCAGGGCCGGCGAGCGCAGGATATTGCTCTCGGTTTCCATGTCCGCCAGGGACGGTGGAATGAAGGTGGCGTCTTCCTGGTTCAGCGACGTGGTGGCGTCGCCCTGGGAGAGTTTTTTCGACTGGACGATGACCTGGGCGGTGATGTCGAAGCTCTGTTTGAGCATCAACGGCAGCGCCAGGGCGATCACGGCGAAGATCAGGAAGACGCGCTTCACCCACTGCTTGTTGGCGAAGAAAATCCTGAAGAACTCATGCAGATAGTTTTCCTTGGGATTCATGATCAATTACCTGCTGCAGAAGTGTTGGACCTGCCGTTGTCGCCTTTGCTGTCAAGGCGGTAGCCGAAGCTGACTCCCATGCCCTGGAACAGCACCACGTCGGCCAGTTGCCGAGCCATTTCACCGGCTTTGGCCAGCCCGGTCTTGGGCACGAAAAGCATGTCTTCGGGCTGCAGGTAGGCGATCTGCGAGGCGTCACCGCTCAGGGCTTTTTCCACGTCATAGTGGCGGGCTTCGACCTGATTGCCGTTGCGGCGCATGATCACCACCGAGTCGAGTCGGGCCTTGACGTTGGTGCCACGGGCCAGGGTCAGGGCCTCGAGGACCGAGATCGGCCGGCGGATCGGGTAGGAACCGGGCTGGGCCACTTCCCCGAGGACATAGATCTCGTTGCCAGCGGTGGATTTGAGCAGCACATCGACGGACATGCGCCCCGGCAATTGGGCGTAGCGCTCGTTAAGGTAGGTTTCCAGTTGATTGACGGTCATGCCTTGCAGCGGCACGGCACCGATTTCGGGGAAGCTTGCGTAACCATCCCGGCCCACGGTGATCTCCCGACTCATGCCGGTGCCCGGGTGGGTCAGGGTGTTGCGCAGTTTTGTCTCGTTGCTCAACGGGCTGGTGACATGCACCGTCAATTGATTGCGGTTGGGCTGGAACAGCATTTTGCGGTCATAGGCACGCTGTACCTCCAGGCGTGCTTCGTCCGTGGTCAGCCCGGCGATTTTTACCGAGGTGTTGGCCCCCGGCAGTTCGATACTGCCGTCGGGCATTACCTGTTGTGCGCCGTTGAGCTGGCTGGCGGCGGTGAAGTTCAAGGCCACCTGGTCACCCGGCTGGACCCGGTAGGCATCCGGCCCGCTGGTGCTGATGTGAAAGATCACATCCAGCACATCCTGGGGACGCAGGGTCTGTTCGACCCGGGGCATGTCGGTGGCCTGGGCGTTGGCCGGTGCCGCCGTAAGGATCTGCACCGGCATGGAGCGGGTTTCGGTGTGGCTGGTGCAACCGGCAAGCGGCAACAGCAGCAGGACAAGCAATCTGGCGTTCATCTCGTCATCCTTTTTGCAGGCTTACAGGTTGTTGTAGAGCCACTTGGGCATGTAGTACTTGCGGCGGTTGAACACGCTGCCCACCACCTTGGCGCCGGCCTGGGTCAGACGCAGGCGAGCGGCCTGGGCCACCTCCCAGCGGGTGTCTTCACCGCGCACCACCAGCACCACACCGTCCACCTGGGTGCTCATGACCAGGGTGTCGCAGGCCGAGTACACCGCGTCAGCGTCGATCACCACAAAGCGATACTGCCCGGCCAGTTGCTTGAACAGCGGGCGAAGCTGCTCGGGGTTCAGGCGCTCGGCATTACGCCCCAGACGACCGTTGGGCAGCACGTCGAAGGGCAAGCTGGAGGTCTGCACCACGCAGTCCTGCAACAAGGGCGGTGCGAGGCTGTTGAACAGCAGGTCGCTGAAGCCGCGCTCCTTGTGCAGCGACAATTGCTGGCTGAGGTTGCGCGGCGACTGGCTGGCGTCCACCAGCAGTACGCGGCCGCTGCTCATCTGCGCCAGTTGAGCGGCCAGGGCCATGGCACTGGTACTGGTTCCGGTGCCGGTGTTGGCGGCCGTCAGAAGCAGAATCCGTATGGATGGGTCAAGCACGGTTGAGGTCAGGTTGGTCTCGCTCGGGCTTGCGATGCTCAGGATATTGGTTGAACCGTCCATTTAACTCGCTCCGTGGCCGCTGAAAACTTTGAAAGGGGTGATCATCAGGATCTTCAAGTCCAGCAACAGGCTTTGTTCGGCGATGTAGCTGAGGTCCAGTTCCACGCGCTGGTCGAAGTCGATGTTGCTGCGCCCGGAGATCTGCCACAGGCCGGTCAGGCCGGGGTAGATGCTCAGGCGGACAAGATGGTTGTCCTTGTAGCGGTAGGCGTTGAACGAGGTCGGCCGCGGGCCGACCAGGCGCATGTCGCCGGTCACCACATTGATCAGGTTGGGTAACTCGTCGAGGCTGCTGCGTCGCAGGAACCGGCCGACGGGGGTGATGCGCGGGTCGTTGTCGATCTTGAAGTCGATGGCATCGGCGCCGTGCTTGTTGAGGTGGCGCAGTGATTCTTTGAGCGCCTCGGCATCAGCAACCATGGTGCGGAACTTGTACATGCCAAAGACCCGACCGCGGTATCCGGTGCGTTTCTGCACAAACAGCACTGGACCGGGGCTTGAGAACTTGATCAGCAGGGCCAGGCCCAGCAGCAGCGGGCTGAGCAGTACCAGGATCGACAGCGCGCCGAGACAGGCCACCACCCGATTGGTGCGCGAGACCGTCCAGGGTCGACCGCCGTCGCGACCAGTCAGCCAGCCGCGGCCCTGACGATGGATGGCCGCGTCCAGGCGTCGGCGGTGTTCGGGATCGACACGCTTGTCGCCCCCGCGGGCGGTGATAGGGATGCATTGCTCATGTCGGGTCATAGACTCCTCCGCTGAAGGTTGGTCGCATGCGTTGGGCTGCAAGCGGTGTCGGCGATAGGCAGGGCGTAGTAATCGAGGAACCAGGCAATGAAGCGCCCCAGGCCCTCGTCCAGCTCGATGCGCGGCTGAAAACCGGTGGCCCGCGCCAGGCCGCTGGCATCGGCGCAGGTGTTCAACACGTCCCCTGGTTGCAGGGGCAGCAGTTCGATCCGGGCGGTTTGCCCCAAGTGCTTTTCCAGCAATGCCACATAGGTGCGCAGCGCTACCGGGTGCTGCCCGCCGATGTTGTAGATCCGCCAGGGCGCTGCGCTGGTGGCCGGGTCCGGTTGATCGCGATCCCACTGTGGCGTGGCATGGGGCGGGCGTTCGATCAGCCGGGCGATGCTTTCGACGATGTCGTCGATGTAGGTGAAATCGCGCTGGTGCTCGCCATGGTTGAACAACTGCAACACGCGGCCTTCGGCGATGGCGCGGGCGAACTGGATCGGCGACATGTCCGGCCGGCCCCAGGGGCCGTACACCGTGAAAAACCGCAGGCCGGTGCACGGGATGCCAAACAGATGGCTGTAACTGTGGGCCATCAACTCGTTGGCTTTCTTGCTGGCCGCATACAGCGACAGCGGATGGTCCACGCCGTCCTGTACTGAGTAAGGTGTGCGCTGGTTGGCGCCATACACGGAGCTTGAGGAGGCGTAGATCAGGTGCTTGACCGGATGGCGACGGCAGCTTTCCAGAATGTTCAGGAACCCGCTGAGGTTGCTGTCGACGTAGGCCCGTGGATTCTCCAGGGAATAACGCACGCCGGCTTGGGCGGCGAGATGAATCACCACGTCGGGGCGGTGTGACTGGAACAACTCATCGATAGCCGAGGCGTCGGTCAGGTCCACCCGGGCCAACGCAAAGTCCCCCGCCTGGTCCTTCACCCACGCCACGCGGTCGTGCTTGAGCTGCGGGTCGTAGTAGTCGTTGAAATTGTCCAGCCCCCACACCTGATGGCCGTCGCGCAGCAGCCGCAGCACGCAATGGGCGCCGATGAAACCGGCCGCGCCGGTCACCAGAATGTTCATGCCCGTGGCCCCTGGGTCAGGCTGCTGGGCACGGTGTGACGCAATCCGATGCCGCGATACAAGAGGCCGGCGGCGGCCAGATGTTCGGGGTTGTACAGGTTGCGGCCATCGATGATGACCCGGGCGCGCAACTTGTTGGCCAACAGAGCGAAATCCACGACCCGGAAGTTCTTCCACTCGGTGCAGATCACCAGGGCGTCTGCATCCTCCAGGGTGTCGTCGCGGGTGGCGCACAGGTTCAGGTCTTTGCGGTAGCCGTAGAGGCGGCGGCATTCGGACATGGCTTCCGGGTCGTAGGCATGGACCCGAGCGCCTTCGCGCCACAGCGCTTCCATCAGGTAGCGGCTGGGGGCTTCGCGCATGTCATCGGTGTTGGGTTTGAAAGCCAGGCCCCAAATCGCAATCGACTTGCCGGCCAGGCCGCCGGAGAACTGTTGCGTCAGTTTCTCGAAGAGAATGTGTCGCTGGCTGTCGTTGACGTCGGTGACACTGCGCAGCAGGCGCAGGGGCATGCCGCTCTGTTCGGCGGTATGCAGCAGGGCGCGCAGGTCCTTGGGAAAGCATGAACCGCCGAAGCCGCATCCGGGGTAGATGAAGTGATAGCCGATACGAGGGTCCGAACCGATGCCCTTGCGTACCGCTTCGATGTCGGCGCCCAGCCTTTCGGTGAGATTGGCCAGTTCGTTCATGAAGCTGATGCGGGTGGCGAGCATGGCGTTGGCCGCGTACTTGGTCAGTTCGGCGCTGCGGTTGTCCATGAACATCAGCTTTTCGCGGTTACGGCAAAAGGGCGCGTACAGCTCGCTCATCTGATCGCGGGCCAGCGGGTCGGCGGTGCCGATGATGATCCGGTCCGGGCGCATGCAGTCGGCCAGGGCGCTGCCTTCCTTGAGAAACTCGGGGTTGGACACCACTCGCACGTTCAGCTGTTGCAGGCCCCGGCGAGCCAATGCCTGATGGGCACATTCGGCGACCTTGTCGGCGGTGCCGACCGGCACCGTGGACTTGATGATCAAGGTGCGGTCGCTGTCCATGAAGTCAGCGATCTGGCGGGTGACCGCCAGTACATGGCTCAGGTCTGCCGAACCGTCTTCATCGGCTGGCGTGCCGACGGCGATGAAAATCAGTTCGCCGTGATTGACCGCATCGCTGGCCTGATCACTGAACAGCAGCCGGCCACTCTTGATGTTCTCTTCGAGCAGTTCGGACAACCCAGGCTCGCTGATCGGTGGCACCGCTTGCTGCAGCTGACGGATCTTGTTGGGGTCAATGTCGATGCACAAAACACGGTGACCGACGTCGGCCAACGCAGCCGCTTGAATCAATCCCACATACCCCGTACCAAATACGCTCACATCCATTTTTGGCGTGCCTCGCAAGACGGTTGATGTAACTCGGATGAAACTGTTTAGAGGGGTATAGCGCAGCTTCAGAAAAGCGTGTCAGCAAAATGACAGTTGTCACTGTTGGCAAACTCGACAGAACTTGGCCTTTTGATATCAAGTCATTGACTGGTTTAGAAAAGTGCCGTTTTTAAAGGGCTGTAACGGCTTTTAACTAGGCGATGAACGGTATTTATCCATAGATTTTTACGTTTAACTGGCTTCAAGTGTGTCATTTTTGGGCTAACTTTTTTTTGACGCATTGGCCGTTCGTCCCTTTTCTTGCGCTTTGCAAAGCCGCTGCTAACGTGCAGAAAACGACCCTCTATCCAACGCCGCCCTATCGCCGAGAAACACATGCTCCGATACCTCAAGGAACTGTTGCTGGTGCTGTACTTGATCAGGGGATATGACTATTACCTTGATCGTCTGAATGCCTTGGGTTTGGGATTTGCCACGTTGCTGTTCGGCGCGATGTTCGTGGTGTTGGTGGTGGCGCTGTGGATGAGTGCGTACATCCGCCAGACCTCCGTGCGCCACCTGTTTGCCCTGGCGATGTTTGGTTCGGCGGTGTTTTTCGAGGTTTACACGAGGGTGACCGATAGCTATCTGACGTACAGCCAGTTTGTGTCGCTGGTGTATTCGGGTGGTTTTATCGGGGAGGCGGCTTCGCAGTACCGCGAAGTGATTGTCAGCGCCGCCACCGGTGGCCTGTTGCTGCTGCTGGGACTGGGTCTCAAGCCTCGGCGGTCGGTGTCATTGCCCGGTTATTTGCCAATCGCCGCACCTGTGGTGGGCGTGTTGTTGCTCAGTGGTGTTCTGTTCGTCCGGGCGGGCGAGGGCGCACGGGGGTTGCCGGTGATGTACACACCGCTGGCCTATCTGAATCTGTTCGTTTACGAAGCCCTGCACAACACCGTCGGTCCTCGGGAGCCGATCCGCCTGACGCGGCCAACATCGCCGATCGAGCATGATATTGTGCTGATTATCGATGAAAGCGTCGCTGGGAATTATCTGGATATCAATACGCCGTTCGGCGTGCACACCGGCCTCAAGACCCCGCCCGATGGGGTGCAGGTGGTCAATTTCGGTTACGCGGCTTCCATTGCCAACTGCAGCGCCGACACCAACGTCACCTTGCGTTACGGCGGCACCCGGGCCGATTACGTGCGCATCAACAGCACGTTGCCGTCGATCTGGCAGTATGCAAAAAACGCCGGGTTGCGCACGGTCTATATCGACGCCCAGCGTACCGGTGGTCACCTTCAGAACCTGATGACCGACACTGAAAAAAACGATATCGACGACTTCGTGCAGTTCGACCGCACCCCGGTGTTCGAGCGAGACATGGCGGTTGCCGCGCAACTGATCGAGCGGCTGGGCAATGACCGGGCCGAGCTGGTGGTGGTGAACAAGCTCGGTGCGCATTTTCCCGTGCACGACAAATACCCGGATGAGTTCATGAGCTATCGTCCCGCACTGCCGCGTGGGCGCTTTCTCGAAGTCGCCGATACCGGCCAGCGTGACGGTTTTGATGGCCGGACCCATGACTGGGAGCTGTACCGCAATGCCTACCAGAACACTTTGCTGTGGAATGTCGGAGAGTTCTTCAGGCGGATCTTCCAGCAGGCCGATTTAGGCAACGCCGTGCTGATCTACACCTCCGACCACGGCCAGGACCTTCACGAGCGCGGCAACCCTGGGCTCAATACCCACTGCGGCGGTGACCCGGTGGCGGAGGAAGGGCTTGTGCCGCTGGTGGTCATAGAAGGCGCGCGCTTGCAGACCCTGGATTGGCAGCGGGCATGGGCACAGAACAAGGACCGCTCCAGCCACTACAACATCTTCCCGACGCTGTTGCAGTTGATGGGGTACGACCCGGCCGGTGTTGAAGCGACCTATGGGAAATCCCTGAGCCAGCCGACCGAAGACGCCTTTACCTTCAACTACCGCTTCAATGCGCGGCTGGGGGCGATGCCTGAATGGAAACACATCGACCTCAAGCACATTGTCACACCAGGTCCGGTTCAGGCCGAGATGGCGGCGGGGCAGGCGGGGTCGATGTTGAAAGTGCCGCCGTCATCGCGAGCAGGCTCGCTCCCACAGTAGTCCGAGTTGTCCGCAGGCCTTGCATGCCTCCGCAAATCCCCTGTGGGAGCGAGCCTGCTCGCGAAGGCGGTGGGTGGGCTTGCAGCATAGAATCTCCCACAGTAGTCCGAGTTGTCCGCAGAACTTGCATACCCCACAAACCTGCGGGGAGGGGGCTCACTGGGTTGTGGCGATCGGGCCGAGTCGGGCCGGGTCGTGCAGTAGGGAGAATCCCAGCTCGCGCAATGTGCGGCCGATGAAGCGTGAGCCCACGTCATTCAAGTGTGCGTCATCGCGGTACAGCAACTGCCCGTCCATGATCGGGCTGCATAGCCCCGCTGGGCAGATCACTTGATTGGGGTCGATAAAGCGCACCTGGGGCAGTCTGGCGCGTATCCCCTCCCAATACGGCGCGGTGACGTCCAGCGGGGCCGAGCATGAGCGATCGGTGCCGAACATCAAGCGGCGCACGGGGCAGGTCGCTGCATTGTCGATGTTCTGGTTGCGCAGAATCACGATGACCTGGCCGGTGTTGTTCGCCACGTGCTTGATGCTCGCTTCGATAATGTGCGCGGCCGCCGCATCCTTGGGCCAGGCGCCGGCCAGCACGACGTATGGGTAGTGGTTCTGCTTGATCAGCTCGAACACCCGGTCGTTGCGCGCCATGCAACGGTCGCCATACGCCTCGGACACCTCGGTGGCATAGCCGAAAATCGGCGGGCAGGCGTCCAGTGTGTAGTCCATTAATCTGATGCCGTTGGGTTTGGCCAGGATATCGACCATGCCCGTGAAATGATTGGCGAACGAGTCACCCACCATCATTCCGTCCAGTTGCTCCTTGTGTGCACCGAGCTGGCAATCCGGATCAGGTTCGGCGCTGTACCGCGCACTGGGCATATGGCAACCGCTGCGAAGCCTGTTCGGTTTGCTCAGTGCCATGGCCTCGAGCCTCGACACTTCAGGCGCAAAACGCTGTGGGAAGCCGTTCCATTGCAGGCTCAAGGTCGCCAGGACGGCCAGCCCCAGGGCCGGGGCTATGAATCGGCGGACCAGTACTCGGGGAAACTGCAATTGCGCGCCAGTGCGCCGAAAGGGAATTTCGACATACCGCCAGGACCACCAGGACAACAGAATCGACACCAGCACCAGTGACATGCCCACAGAAAGGGTTATCTCGATGCCCAGGTAATTCAGGTAGGCAATCAACGGCCAGTGCCATAAATACAGCGAATAGGAAATCAGGCCTATGAACACCATGGGTCGGCTGGTCAGCAGGCGGGAGCGAGCTCCACCGCTGCCGGCCAGAATCAGCAGCGCCGCGCCCAGGCAAGGTATCAACGCATTGACGCCGGGGAAGGGGGTGTCCCGGCTCAGGGCAAACAAGGAAAAACCAATCAGCCCATACCCCGCCGCTCTATAGGCCAGCACTTCTATCCTGCCGAGTGTACGTGGCTGATAAAGATAGATACCCAGTGCTCCGCCTAGCATCAGCTCGAAAAACCGTGTGGGCAGCAGGTAATAGGAGGCCGTGGCGAAGACGTTCGTGGCGTATTCGGAAAGCCCCACCGCCGCCACGATACCGACGGCCAGCACCGGCAGGACATAACGCGGCGTCAGGCGATAGAGCACCAGGATCAGCAGCGGCCAGATCACGTAGAACTGCTCTTCAATCCCCAGGGACCAGGTATGCAGCAGCGGCGCTTCGCTGGCATCGGCGGCGAAATAGTTGCCGTACTTCATCCAGATATAGATATTCGAGACCCCCAGCAGGGAGAACAGCGCACTGACGTTGAGCCGCGTCAGGTCGGCGGGGGAAAGGATGAAGGCCCCTGCGATCACGCTCGCCAACAACACAGTGACCAGTGCGGGCACGATGCGATTGATGCGCCGCTGATAAAAGCGCTTGAGCGAAAAGCTGTTGCCTTTGATCTCGGAAAACATCTGGGAAGTGATGAGGAAACCCGAGATGACGAAAAAAATATCGACCCCCACGAACCCGCCTGGCAGCAGGTCGGCGTTGAGGTGATGGATGAGTACGGCCAGCACTGCAATACAGCGAAGCCCATCGATATCGAGGCGATATTTTGTTTGAGGCATGTCGGCGATCGTCCTTGAATAGGAGGCAATCCAGGTGCGTCATGTTTATGACGAATTGGCCGACTGCATGTAAACGGCCCGTATTAGTCATTGATTGATAGCTGGAAATTTATGCTTTGCAAGGCGTCGGGCAAAACCAGGCGGGGCAGACGACCAGCGGTGTTTGCCCGTCGCCTGAGCGCATCCTTGGTCTGCCCGTCACCCAACTCCGCTATCCTGAGCCTCACGTTTACCCATGAGCCTTTTCATGCTTGAAGTTCGCTACGTATTTAAGAGCTATGCCACGCCGCAAGGGCCATTGCCGGTGCTGCAGGGTATCGACCTGACGTTGGCCCCTGGCGACAGCCTGGCACTGATGGGTGAGTCCGGCAGCGGGAAAAGCACCTTGCTGCATCTGGTTGCCGGTCTGGACAAGGTCGACCGTGGCAGCATTCGCTTTGGCGAGCGTAGGCTCGACGGCATGAGCGAAAGCCAACTGGCAAGCTGGCGACGTACACAGATCGGCCTGGTGTTCCAGCAGTTCAACCTCATCAGTAGCTTGCCGGTGGAGGATAATCTGGCGTTCCAGGCGCGTCTGTGCGGTCGCTATGACCCTGCCTGGCAGACCCATCTGGTGCAACGGCTCGGCCTTTCGCAACTGCTGCACCGCTATCCCGAACAACTGTCCGGCGGCCAGCAGCAACGGGTGGCATTGGGGCGGGCACTGGCCTCCCGGCCGCCCTTGTTGCTGGCCGACGAACCCACCGGCAGCCTCGACGAAGCCACCAGCGACGAGGTGCTGCAACTGTTGCTGGAGTTGCTGGACGGCAGCCCGACGAGCCTGCTGATGGTGACCCACAGTCCCCGGGTGGCGGCCCGTCTGAGCCGTCGAGTGGTCTTGCAAGGCGGACGTCTGGCGCAGGTGGCCCAAGGGTGATGATCCTTCGCCAGACGCTCAAGGCCTTGCTCAGCCATTGGCGCCAGCACCCGGTGCAGTTTTTCAGCGTCCTGACCGGGCTCTGGCTCGCCACCAGCCTGCTCACTGGCGTGCAGGCGCTCAACAGTCAGGCCCGGGACAGTTACGCTCGAGCCAGCCAACTGATTGGTGGCGAACCCCAGGCCAGCCTCAGTGCGCCCGGCGGCGGCACCTTTACCCAACAATGG
Source organism: Pseudomonas sp. N-137 (assembly GCF_034555295.1). NCBI lineage: Bacteria > Pseudomonadati > Pseudomonadota > Gammaproteobacteria > Pseudomonadales > Pseudomonadaceae > Pseudomonas > Pseudomonas sp. N-137. The sequence goes on along the minus strand of NZ_JAXUDQ010000007.1, from coordinate 220,417 downwards.
TTTGTCGATCTGCGTCGCCTGGGATGGCCGGTGTCTCCCGTGTTGCAGGCTCGGGTGACGCTGCAGGGGCACGAGGATCAGCGCCTGCAGTTAATGGGCATCGACCCGGTGTCTTTGCCCCCCGGAGCGGCAGTGGCGGGGCAGGTCCGGGAGATGGCAGACGTGGTGGAGTTTTTCACTGACCCTGGCCGCACCTGGATCGCTGCGCAGACCTTGCAGGCCTTGGGGCTGAGCGAGGGTGACCGGCCCCGGACGGTCGATGGACAATCCCTGCCACCGTTGCTTGTCCAGGCGGACATGGCGCCCGGCGTGCTGCTGATGGACATCGGCTTCGCCCAGCAGGTGCTTGGACGGCCGGACCAGCTGTCGCGCTTGCTATTGCCTGCCACGTTCAACGCGCCCTTGCCGACGGCGTTCAACGGCCGGCTGCAGTTCAAGCACGCCGATGAAGAAAACAATCTGTCACGCCTGACCGAAAGCTTTCACCTGAACCTCGACGCCTTGGGGGTGCTGTCCTTCGTGGTGGGGTTGTTCATCGTTCACGCCGCTATTGGCCTAGCGCTGGAACAACGCCGCAGCTTGCTGCGAACCCTGCGGGCCTGTGGCGTCAGTGCGCGGTTGCTGGTCACCAGTCTGGCCCTCGAACTGGGCGCCTTGGCCTTGCTCGGCGCAATCGCAGGAGTGCTCAGCGGCTACTGGCTGGCGAGTCTGTTGTTGCCCGATGTCGCGGCGAGCCTGCGCGGCTTGTACGGCGCCGAAGTGGCCGGCCACCTGAACCTCAGCCCGTGGTGGTGGCTCAGCGGCGTGGGCTTGGGCTTGCTCGGTGCGTTACTGGCCGGCGCCGACAGTTTGCTGCGGGCGGCGCGCCTGCCGCTGTTGGCGCTGGCCAATCCCCAGGCCTGGCATCAGGCCCATGCCCGCTGGCTGCGGCGCCAGGGGTGGGTGGCGACATTGGCGGGGTTGCTCGCGGTATCGGCGTTGATCTGGGGTGACAGCCTGGGCAGCGGTTTTGTCTTGATGACGGCGTTGTTGCTGGGCGCTGCCCTGGCTTTACCGGTGTTGCTCAGTGGCACGCTGAAGTTGCTGTTGCGCCGCAGTCGTTCGGTACTTGGGCAATGGTTTCTCGCCGACTGCCGTCAGCAATTGCCGACGCTGAGCCTGGCACTGATGGCGTTGCTACTGGCTCTGGCGGCGAATATCGGTGCCGGCAGCATGACCGCAGGTTTTCGCCAGACCTTCAGTGACTGGCTCGAGCAACGTCTGACCGCCGAGCTGTACATCAATCCGCAAACCCCGGCCCAGGCGGGCGAGCTGCACGTCTGGCTCAAGGAGCAGCCGGCGATCACCACGATATTGCCCAACTGGCAGGTTTCGATCTCTTTGCAAGGCTGGCCGACGGACATCTACGGCATCATCGATCACAGCGCCTATCGTCAGCATTGGCCGTTGCTGGAGTCGGTTTCCGACAAGCCTTGGGAGCAACTGGCCGCGGCTGACACGTTGATGCTCAGCGAACAACTGGCCCGGCGTCTCAACGTGAATATTGGCGATCGATTGACGATCCCGACGCCCCAGGGACCCTGGACGCCGCGCCTCGTCGGGATCTATGCCGACTACGGCAACCCCAAGGGCCATGTGCTGGTCAATGCCGACCACTTGCTGCGGCATTGGCCGCAACTGACGCCGAACCGCTTCAACCTGCGCATCGAACCCTCCGCGATCCCGGCGTTGCTGACGGCGTTGCAGGCCCGGTTCAGCCTGGATGACAGCCGAGTTGTCGATCAGGCGCGGCTCAAGGGCTGGTCGACGCAAGTATTCGAACGCACCTTCGCCGCCACCGCGGCCCTCAATAGCCTGACGCTGGCGGTGGCCGGGGTGGCGCTGTTCATCAGCCTGCTGACCCAGAGCCAAAGCCGCCTCGGCCAGTTGGCGCCGCTGTGGGCGCTGGGGGTAACGCGCCGGCAGTTGATGTTGCTCAATCTGGGCCAGACCTGGCTGTTGGCGCTATTGACCCTGGTACTGGCCTTGCCACTGGGCATCGCCTTGGCCTGGTGCCTGGACGCGGTAATCAATGTGCAGGCCTTCGGCTGGCGCCTGCCGTTGCGGGTATTCCCGTGGCAATTGGCGCAGTTGCTGGGCCTGGCGATGCTTGCCACGCTGCTGGCATCGGCCTGGCCGCTGTATGCGTTGTACCGCACGCAACCGGCGGATTTGCTGAGGACCTTTGCCCATGAAGATTAAACTGGGCTTGATGCTGATAGCGCTACTGCTCTGCGGTTGTGATAACCGGCAACCGCCGCCGAAGGGCTTCGCCGGCCTGGGTGAGCAGGCCGGCGCATTCACGCCCGTGGTGCCGGGGCGGGTATTCAGTTTTCCCGCCGATCATGGTGTTCATGAGGGATTTCGCATCGAGTGGTGGTACGTCACTGCCAATCTCAAGGATGCCGAGGGCCGCGATTACGGTGTGCAATGGACGCTGTTTCGCAGCGCCCTGAACGCCGCGCCCCAGGCCAGCGGCTGGCGCAACCAGACGATCTGGCTCGGTCATGCCGCGGTCACTTCCAGCGCCGTCCACCATGCCGCCGAGCGCTATGCACGGGGCGCAGTGGGGCAGGCCGGGGTGCAGACGACTCCTTTCGACGCCTGGATCGATGACTGGCGGTTCGCTACACAAGCGTCGGGGGCCGATCCATTGGCGGACATGCAGCTCAAGGCCAGTGGCCCACACTTCAGTTATGAGTTGCGCCTCACGTCGACGCGTCCGCTGGTGCTACAGGGCGATAAGGGGTTCAGCCAGAAATCCGAACAGGGCCAGGCGTCGTACTACTACAGCCAACCGTTCTTCCAGGCCAGCGGCCATGTGGAAATCGATGGCCAGCGTTATACGGTCAGCGGCCCGGCCTGGCTCGACCGCGAATGGAGCAGCCAGCCACTGACTGCGAACCAGACGGGCTGGGACTGGTTTTCCCTGCACCTGGACAGCGGCGAGCATGTGATGCTCTACCGCATGCGCCACAAGGAGGGGGCGCCATACCTCACGGGCACCTGGATCGATGCCCAAGGCCAGGCGCAGACCCTGCATGCCGGGCAGATCAGCCTTGAACCACTGGACACCGCCGTGGTTGCCGGGCGCTCGATGCCGGTGCGCTGGACGATCAAAATCCCCGACAAGCGACTCGACATCACCACCGATGCCTTGAACCCCAACGCCTGGATGAACCTGCGCATTCCCTATTGGGAAGGGCCGGTGCACCTGAGCGGCAGCCACGGCGGCAATGGTTACCTGGAAATGACGGGCTACTGAGAATTGCCGGAACTCCCCGGGAACGTCGACCCTCATACCTTATGAATGCCTCTGAGGAGTCCGTCATGAGTGATGACCTCACACTTCCCTCGCTGGCCGACTGGCAGCGCTTGTTCGACGACAAGACCTACTGGCAGCAGTCGCCCGACGTCCATTTCACCGAGCTGATGCGGGTGGCCGATGACCTGTTCGGCCAGGGCGCTATCGACCTGGCACAGTGGCAGGAACTCAAGGCCAAGGCCGAACAACTGCACCATCGTTCACCCGACGCCAACGTCGCTGAAGAAGTCGCCGATCCTGACGCCTGACGCGCAGGCCCGAAAAACCAAGGAGTTCGCCATGAAACCCAGTGATCAAACGTCGCACAATCCAGACGAGCCGGCGATGCCGGGTGAGGTGGAGCGTGACAACGACGCCCTGCGCCCCAACGATCCGGCTAAACGCAAACAGCAGGAAGGCGATACTGAAGCGGGGGAGACGGATGCACAAAAGACCGCGCAACAGGGCTGAGGATTGATAGACCGCGCGGTCTTGAAAACGCATTTGTTAATGCTGCTTTACTTGCCCGGTCTTGTTCGGCGTAGCGGATATGTTTTTTTATACTGCTGTTGGATTTTGTATAGCTGTTTGTATAGCTGTTATTGATTGGGCGTTAATAATGACGACTAAAGATAAATAATTATTTAAACAAGCTCCCGGACATATTTTGCAAGTTCCACTATTATTATGCCCGTTCGCCCAGTGTCAGGCTCTTTACCAGTGCATGGAATGCCGAGGCCGTCGCACTGGGCGAACACCATCCTGAATCAATATCTATCGACGATTATCCAGCGACCGGTGAACGCCAGTCATCGGAGCCCGACGTGCCGCTGACTTCGTGGGTCCAGGTGATCTTGCGGTAGGTGAAGTGCACATCTTCCAGATGGGTGAAGTGCGCGTTCGCCGGGTCCTGGCAGTTGAGCATGTAGTCCTTGATATCGACGATGATCGCGTCCTCCAGAGTGGTGGTGTAGTAATGCTCCTGGGTGCCGGCCGCCGAGGTGCGGTACCACTGGATCTCGACTTTGGTCAGGCGTTCTCCGCAGGTCAGGGCCGCCAGCAGCAGCGGCGAGGCCTTGTCGAACACCTTGGTGATGACCAGGGGTTTATGCACGCGCTGGCCGGTTGGCTGACCCGACTGAGGATCGCGGGGGATGATGACCTGGTGCTCGAAGCCTTGCACCATGACTTGATCTTCATGACCTTCCTGGTAGGTGTTGCCCACCGAGTCGGCCGTAAAGGCGCCGGCAGTGATCAGACCTTGTTTGGTGCCTTCGATGGACATGTAAGCGGGGGTAGCCAATGGATGCTCTCCTTGCGGGATAACTAAAGGGACCTGGGAAGGGAATCGTCCCCAGGTGGCCTGACGGTTATCAAGAGCTATGCCATCTTCTATAAAAACTATGTATATCAATAAGTTAGGATCATGTGTCGGTCCGTGAGCGCTCCGGGTACAGAGGAATGCGCGCGGGGAGTTGCGTAGTTGGCAAGCCGGATGCGCAACTTCTTACGCATTCGGCTTTCCGGTTTTTCCTACATTCCCAGGGCGGACATGCACTCATCCATCGAGCGCTGTTGCGTTTCGGCATACAACTGCAGCTCATCGATGGTCGGTTGTCCCAGCGCTTGCTCGAATGCCTGGCGATTGGACTGTCCGACGTAGTGAATTTGAGCGGCATCGCCGAGGTTCGACTGGAAGATGCCGGCGGCGCTCACTGGCAGGAAGTCCTCGTACACCAGGGGTTCGGCGCGCAGGTATTGCGCTTCCAGCAAGCGTTCCAGCGAGACCGGTTGCTTGATCGTGCCTTTGGCAGCGAGGCCCTTTGACGTCACGAAATAGCGAAAGTACGCCAATGCCTGTCGACGCAGCTCATCGTGGTTATCAGGGAACTGGGCAAAATGTTCGGTCATCAGTGCGTTGTAGCGTTCGGCGTTGGCTTCGTTGGGAAACTCCCCCAGCGCATCCCGAGCGGCGTTCAGCAACTGATCGTAGAGTGCGCGACCTTTCGGGGTGAGGGCGGCGCCCCGTTGCTCGATTTCGCCGAAGCGGGCGCTGTGGCTGCCTTGGGATTGGGGCTGGTCGGTGAACGCTACAGGTTCGTCGAGCGCCTTGAAGCTGGTCTGCCGCAGTAGGATCGGGCAATGCCGACGAGGCGGGCCCTCGACGACTGCCTTCGGGGTAATGCCGTGCACGGGCATCTGGGCCTGCACGATGTCGATGTCCAGGGTGCGTGGCGTCAGGTGATTGATGTGCGGGCCCTTGAAAGCCACCACGTCGGCGATCAGCCGATGCTGGGCGCTCAGTTGCCGATATTGCTCGGCCGTGACGGTGGCGCTGTGGTGCCAGCGAAAGGTTTCCAGGGCCTGCAGGACGAAGTCATCAGCCTGTGGTTCGGTCAGACCCCCTTGGCGTTCGGCCAGGTCGATGAGCTGGAGCGCCGTGGAGGTGAAGATCTGGCGCTTGTTCAGTACCGATTCGGCAAAGGCCCGGAGCTCGGCGTTTTCGATCAGTTCCAGACGCAGCAACGAGGTAAACACCCGGAACGGGCTGACCTGCAAGGCGCTTTCATGCACGGCTCGAAATGCCGTGGAATGCACAGGCACCCCGGCGGGCGTGAGGTCGTAGTAGCCCACCGGGTGCATGCCCATGACCGCGAACAGACGCCCCAGGGTTGCCAGTTCTGCGGCGGTGCCGACACGGATCGCGCCGTGGCGCTCCAGGTCCAGACGCTGGAGTTCACCGGTACTGCGCAAGTGTTCGGCCAAGTGCGGGTCGTTGACCAGCACCTGGGCATTGGTCTGTTCCACCAGGTTCATCAGTGCCCCGTACAGCGGCACCTCGTCGCGGTACATGTCGGACATCGCCTTGGAGAAGCGTTGGCGGATCAGGTCGGGACTGACGAAGCTCATTGTGAGAATTCCTGGCGCAAGCTGTGGGAAAGTGGAAGGAAAGATCGCAGCCTTCACCAGCGTCGACAAACGAAGAATCTTCAGGACTTCATTCTGTCAGGGACTGATCCGCCCACTTCACCGTGGCTCAGGCAGCCTTGAAGAGCGGCATCAAGGTCACTGGCCCAGGCCCTTGAGAAAGTCGCGATACAGCGCGGCGGTTCTCCCGGGTCGCTCGACCATGGGCATATGGCCTACCCCCTCCCAGATTTCTACACGCAAGTCGGCGATGCCCTTGCTCCATACGGGCACACTGCTGACGTCAATCAGCCGGTCCTTGCGACCCCAGAGCAGCAGCGAAGGCGCGCGGATGTCGGGCAGGCGCGGCTCCATCGGCGGGCTGGCGCGAAAATCCACGAAGATCTCTTCCAGTTCATCCCGGCGCTGCTCATAACGCTCGGCCAGCGCCGCCAGCACCACACTCGGCACCCACGGCGGCGAGGCCATCGTCATCGCGTAGAACGGAGCGAAGTCGTCCCGCGAGCGCACCAGAAACGGGTTGTGGCCGGCTGCCAGGTGCCGCTCCATGTCGCTGGGTTCGGGCGCGGTGACGCCGGCCGGGTCGATCAGGGCCAGGGTGAGTATCCGGTCCGGGGAAGTCGCCGCCAGCCAGGCGGCGAGATGACCGCCCATGGAGTTGCCGATCACATGGACCTTGTCCAGGCCGCAGGCATCCAGCAGTTCGATCACCCGTCGGGCCTGGGTCGGGATGTCATAACCGCCGCCGGCCTTGAAGCCGGTTTCGCCATGACCGGCCAGGTCAGGAATCACCACCCGGTAGTCGCTGACAAAATGCCGGGCAAAACGCAGCCAGAGGTTCTTGTCGGCGCTGTAGCCGTGCAGCATCAATATGCTGCCGGACGCTTCGTAGGGCCCGCCTTGCCAGGTCGACACGGTCATTTCGCTGATGGGCACCGTGATCTTGTGCAGTCGGTACAGACGCGCTTCCAGGGCCATGCCCATGTCGTACAGCACATGGCCGATGCCTGGATACGTCAGCCAGCTCCAGGCGATAAACACGGCGAGGACTACCCACAACACCAACATGCTTTGCCCTCCAGGGTCAGGACAGAATGTGATCGGCCAACCGGAGCCGACGAGTCAGATAGTGATAAGTGAAGCTGAAACCGGGGAACATCGCGACGACGTGGCCGCTTTTGCTTTGATACCAGCTGTGACAGCCGCCGGATTTCCATACGGTGCGTTGCATTTCCCGGTGGATCATTTCGGTGTAGCGCTGTTCGGCGGCAGGCTGCACTTCGATGCTGCGCAGGTTTTGCCGGTTCAAGGTGCGGATGCAGTCCAGGATGTAGTTCATCTGCGACTCGATGATGAACAGTGCCGAGGTGTGACCGATGCCGGTGTTGGGCCCGGTCACGATGAACAGGTTGGGGAAGTCCGGCAGGCTGGTACCCAGGTAGGCGCGTGGGTATTGGGCCCAGACGTCGTGCAGTCGGGTGCCGTTGCGGCCGGTGACGGGATAGGAAATCACCCCGTCGGTGGCGTCAAAGCCTGTCGACCAGATGATCAGGTCCAGCGGGATGTGCTGGCCGTCCCGGGTGATGATGCCGGTTTCATCGAGGGCGGCGATGCCGTGCTCCTGGCCATGCACGCTGACGTTGGCCCGGCACAGGGCCGGATACAACGTACTGGACAGGATGACGCGCTTGCAGCCGATCAGGTAGTCAGGAGTCAAGCGACGACGCAGAACCGGATCCGGTACTTGGCGCTCAAGCATGTTCAGGGCCTGGCGCTGGACCATGCGAACCGCCGGCCGTGAGTATTTGAACGCAATCACCCGGGTTTCGAATTGCCAGTAGATCGACCAGCGCAACAGGGTGCGCATCGGCGCCAGGCTCAGCAACCAACGTTCGAGACGGTTGAACGTGCGGTCGCGGCGTGGCAGTACCCAGTGGGGCGTACGCTGAAACACGTGCAGATGGGCGACTTCTGGCGCAATGGCCGGGATGACTTGGGCGGCGCTGGCGCCACTGCCGACGATGGCAACGCGTTTGTGGCGATAGTCGTAGGTGTGGTCCCAATCATTGGTGTGAAACGTCTTGCCCTGGAAGCGATCCCGGCCTTCGAAATCAGGGATCACCGGTTGGCTGAGGGGGCCTGTGGCATTGATCAGGAATTGCGCATGAAAGGTCCCTAGGCTGGCGGTGTCGACGATCCAATGTCGGGCATTGTCGTCCCATGCCACCCGCTGCACATTCGCGCCCAGTTGTACCTTGTCCTGCAGGGCGAAGCGTTCGATCACGTGCCGGGTGTAGCGGTGCAGCTCCTCCTGGCCGGCGAACATCCGGCTCCAGTCGTAAGCGGCGAATGAGAGCGAATACAAGGGCGACGGCACGTCTACCGCCGCGCCGGGGTAGGTGTTCTGGCACCAGGTGCCGCCGAAGAAATTCCGTCGCTCCAAGAGCAGGAAATCCTTTATGCCCTCTTTGAGGAGATTGATTGCCGCGCACTGGCCCCCGAACCCGCTGCCGATGATCAACACCTGATAGCTGCGCATGGGCCTCCTTTCTGGTGGTGGTTGCCGATTCCCTTTGTCATGTATAGCCAAAATCCGAGGGGAGCCGTGCATTTGATGGCGAATAAATACCCCTTCATTGATGGTGGCTATTTGATGCTGCCCTGATAGACTTCAAATAACCCTATCCCACAACCCGGGAAGCCCTCGGTACAGAGGCCTCTATGCAAAGAACGGGACGAAAGGGACTGTCATTGGCCAGGAGGCTTTACACCTCACGAATCCTGGGCCTGATGCTAGGGTTGTTGTTGGTGAGTGTCGCTGTCTATCCCCTTGACCCGGCACCCTGGGTCTGGTGGGCCATGCTGTTCAACGGCTTGTTATGGCCGCATGTGGCCTATCAGTGGGCCCGTCGCGCGGCGCAGCCGTACCAGGCCGAACGCCGAAACTTGCTGATCGACGCCTTTCTTGGCGGTTTCTGGGTCGTTGCGATGCAATTCAATCCGCTGCCCACGGCCGTTACGCTGGCAATGATGGCGATGAACAACGTCTCCATCGGGGGCTTGCGTTTTCTGTTCGCCGGGGCGGCGGTCCAAGTGACGGGCATCGCCCTGGGCCTGGCGATCTTCCCGTTGACCAGTGTGCCGATGACCAGTTCGGCGCAGCTCTATGCCAGTTTGCCTCTGTTGTGCATATATCCGCTGGCGTTGGGCTGGATCTGTTTTCGCCAGACCGACATCCTGGGCCGGCAAAAGCGCGAGTTGTTGGCCCTGAGCCGTACCGACAGCCTGACCGGTCTGCTCAATCATGGGGCGTGGAAGGACCGGCTTAACGAGGAGTTCCAGCGCTGCCTGCGACAGCCACACGATGGGGCTGGTCACGGCGTGATTGCGCTGATGGACATCGACCACTTCAAAGCCATCAATGACACCTATGGCCATGGCGCTGGTGACATCGTGTTGCGTCAGCTGGGCAAGATGCTCAAGCAAAACCTGCGGGCCACCGACATTGTCGGACGTTATGGGGGGGACGAGTTCTGCGTGATTCTGCCGGACCTGACGTTGCACAATGCCGTGCTGGCCATGGAGGCCCTGCGTGAGCGGTTCGCCCTGCTCGGCTACGAGCAGGCCCCCGCGCTAAAGGGCAGTCTGAGCATTGGCCTGGCCGCCTTCAACCCGGCCTATGGCGACGCCACTCTCTGGCTCAACGACGCCGACCAGGCGCTTTACGAGGCCAAGACCGGCGGGCGCAACCGGGTCGTTTGCCATCGGCAGTGCCAGATGCTCGAGGAACCGGCGGTTTCTTTCTGATTCAACCGAGGAAGAGGGTTTATTTGTGCGTAACACAAACAAGTCCTGTTCCAGCCGCACTGTGTTCCGGCCTGAACTATCCCCCTAGGATTGCTTCACTCAACCACTTGTGAAGGAATCCCTCATGCAACGTTTTACCCGTCGTTTGCTCGCCGCTTGTGCGTTCTCCGGTATTGTCGCCAGCACCGGCGCATTGGCTGATGCCCATCCCACCATTCGAGCCATGGCCGGCGCGGAGCCGGTCAACCAACTCCCGGCCGGTAAAACCGCGTTACTGGTAATCGATTTTCAGAACGAATATTTCACCGGCAAAATGCCCATCCCTGACGGCGCTGCTGCGTTGGCCAATACTCGCGAACTGATTGATTTCGCCGATGATCACCACATGCCGGTGTTCCATATTCAGCACATTGCGCCGGCCGGTTCGGCGGTGTTTGCCGAGGGTGGCGAAACCGTGAAATTCCATCCGGACATGCAGCCCCGGGCCCAGGATGTTGTCTTGCAAAAGACCACTGTCAGCGTCTTCGGCAGTACCGACCTGGACAAGCGTTTGAAGAGCGCTGGTATCGAAAACCTGATCATCTCCGGTCTCATGACCCACGCGTGCGTGGCCGGTGCTGCCCGTGATGCGGCGCCGCTTGGCTACAATGTGTTGGTCGCCTCCGATGCATCGGCTACCCGTGCGATCACCCGGGTCAGTGGCGAAGCGATCGACAAGGACGCCTTGCACAAGGCCGCACTGGCCGAGGTCGAGGATACTTTCGGTGATGTGATGACCACCGCCCAAATCATCAAGCTGCCGGTACGCTGAAAATATGAATCAGATGCTCGCCATGCGCGTGTTTCGCTGCATCGTGGAGGCTCAGGGGTTTTCAGCCGCGGCCGAACGACTGGACACCACTCATTCGTCGGTGTCGCGCAACTTGCAGCAACTGGAGTCTGTGCTGGGCGTGCGTCTGATCAATCGCAATACCCGACGCATGAGCCTTACGGCAGCAGGCGAGCGCTACTACGCCGCTTGCGTGGATATTCTGGATCGCGTTGATGCCGCGTCCCAGGCGGTGACCCTGGAACAGGAACGGCCCTCCGGGCTGCTGCGCATCAGTTCACCGCTGGTGATCGGTACGCTGGAGCTGGCCCGTTGGTTGCCGGGGTTCCAGGAGCGCTATCCGGACATCCAGGTCGATCTGTCCTGCTCGGATCCGCTTGTCGATCTGGTAGCCGATGGGGTCGATGTGGCGTTACGGATTTGCGGGCCGCTGGCCGACAGCAGTCTTGTCGCGCGCTTGCTCAGCGTTTCGCCGCTGGTTCTGGTGGCGGCACCGGCCTATGTCTTCAAGCGCGGGCTGCCTCGCGGCGTTGCTGAACTCAACGACCATCGGCTGCTGACGTATGCCTCGGCCACGCAGTGGGTGCTGGTGGGGGAAGCAGGGGAGTCGAGCACGGTGGATTGCGCCAGCAGCTTTCACACGGACACCATCACCGCCTTGCACGCCTGCGCTCTGGCGGGCGGGGGCATTGCCGCGTTTACCCTGGCGACGGTGCAGGATGACTTGCTGACGGGAAGACTGGTGCGGATTCTGCCTGAGTACACGCTTGGGCAGCGGCACTACTATGCGCTTTACCCGCATGCGCGGAATTTGCCGGCCAAGGTTCGAGTGTTTGTGGATTACATGGCGCAGTATTACGGCGCCAGGAACTGATGGACCTTGGACTGAACAGCGCCGGGGCCTGAAAAGCCCGGACAACGTTGCGACGATTTGAACGATGTAGCTGAGCCGTGGCGAGGGAGTTCCCTCGTCACAATGGGGCAAGCCACAATGAATCAGACAGCCTTGGTGTGATCGGCTGGCCCGCGCAACGTCGCAATATCCCGCTTGGGCGGCATGCCAAACAAACGGCCGTACTCACGGCTGAACTGCGAGGGGCTTTCATAGCCCACTTTGAAGGCCGCACTCGCCACGTCCATATGTTCATTGAGCATCAAGCGCTTCGCTTCGTTCAACCGTAGCCACTTCTGGTACTGCAGCGGACTCATCGCGGTGAGCTGGCGGAAGTGATGGTGGAAGGTGGGGGGGCTCATCTGCACACGCGCCGCGAGGTCCTCTACGCGGATGTGTTCGGTGTAATTCAATTTCAGCCAGTCGATGGCTTTGGCGATCCGGTAGCCCTGGCTGTCCACGGAGGCGATCTGACGCAGCCGCGAAGCCTGGTCGCTCATCAACAACCGATAATGAATTTCCTGTTGGATCAGCGGCGCCAGTACAGGGATCGCGTCAGGCTCATCCAGCAGCGCCAACAAGCGTGCGAACGGCGCCAGAAGCTCAGGTGTTGCTGTACCAATGCCTGCGCCAATTCCGATGGGCCGGTCTCGATACGGCGTCATGCCGCTCTGGGCGACCAGATCGGCGACCATGCGCAAGTCGAGCTTGAAGACCAGGCCCAGGCAAGGTTGCTCCGGGCTTGCCACCATCACTTCAGAATTGGCGGGGATGTCCAGCGAAGTGATGAGAAATCGTGTGGTGTCGTATCCATACGCCTTGCCACCTACCCATACCTGTTTCACGCCTTGGGCCACGAGCACGATGCTCGGTTCGATCATGCAGATGACGGGACGCGCCGGGGCTTCACGTCGAAAGAAACTAAGGCCGGCCACCGGCATATCAAAGTCCCCCGTCTGTGGGGTCCGGGCGTCAATGATTCCGGCGAGCGTCTCTTGAAGGGATTTGCGTTGGGTGGTCATGGCGGGTTCGGGGGTTGTCCAGGGCTGATAGCTATAGGCAGAACAGTAACTCGCCAAGCGAAGCGCTGCCTACCCGAACTGGGTGAACTCATAGGATCGGGCAAGAAAAGCAGCGCAATGCGCTACCTGAAATCCGGGTTGAGCGCTGAAAATTTGATCCGACCTGACTCAGGAGATCATTACTCAATGCATGTTCGAGCCTACGCGGGCGACACCCCTCGAATCACTCAAACAGAAGGACTATCCAGTGAAAAGAATGCTGCTTGCCCTCGGTCTGCTTATCGTCTCTTGCTCATCCATGGGGGCTGATATGTCCAACGGTGCTGACAACTTCTACAAAAGTGACAAGGTGACATTGGAAAAGGTCGCCTTCAAGAATCAATACGGGATGGAGGTGGCAGGTAATCTGTTTGTCCCAAAGGGACTGGACCCGAAGGCGAAGAGCGCCGCCATCATCGTGGGTCATCCCATGGGCGCGGTGAAGGAGCAGAGTTCCAATCTGTACGCGACCAAAATGGCCGAGCAGGGTTTTGTTACGCTCTCCCTGGATTTGTCGTTCTGGGGGGAGAGTGAGGGTACGCCGCGCAATGCAGTGTTGCCGGACATGTACGCAGAGGATTACAGCGCTGCGGTGGATTTTCTCGGCACCCGGCCGTTCGTCAATCGCGAGCGCATCGGCATCATCGGTATCTGCGGCAGCGGCGCTTTCGTCATCAGCGCAGCCAAGATCGACCCGCGCCTGAAGGCCATCGCGACGGTCAGCATGTACAACCATGGCGACTTGTACCGCAAAGGCTTGGGTAACTCGACAACGGCGGAACAGAAAAAGCAGTTCCTGGCCACGGCAGCCGAGCAGCGCTATGTGGAGTTTATCGGTGGGAAAACCGCGTACACCTCTGGCTCACCGCTGAAATTGACGGGCGATGCCATCGCGGATGAGTTCTTTGACTTCTACCGGACCCCGCGTGGCGAAGTCACTCCCGCCGGCGCTTCGCCGCAGACCACGACCATGCCCACGCTGTCCAGCAACGTCAAGTTCATGAACTTCTACCCGTTCGATGACATTGAAAGCATCTCGCCGCGTCCTTTGCTGTTTATCACCGGCTCCGAGGCGCACTCGCGTGAGTACAGTGAAGATGCCTACAAGCGGTCTGCGCAACCCAAAGAGTTGCTCATCATCCCGGGAGCCAACCATGTGGACCTTTACGACCGGGTGAACCTGATCCCGTTCGACAAGTTGGCCGGGTTCTTTCGCAACAATCTGAAGTAACTCCCTCAATCACGCCATCACTTGGCACCTCTTGTCCTGCGGCAGCGATCTTCGGTGCCGCAGTTCGTCCCCTCGAGTCTTCAGTGGACCCGACGCTCAAGAAACACAGGATTCATATCCCATGACCGATAGCGTATTGCCCATCTCCCAAGACCGCCCCACGTGGAGCGCGGTGCTTGCCATGTCCCTCGCTGCGTTCGCCCTCGTTGCATCGGAGTTCATGCCGGTCAGCCTGCTCACGCCCATTGCGGCCGATCTACACATTAGCGAAGGGCAGGCCGGTCAAGGCATCGCCGTGTCTGGCGCCTTCGCCCTGATCACCAGCCTGTTCATTGCATCGATTGCCGCTAGGGTGGACCGTAAAAGTTTGCTCCTGCTGCTGACACTGTTGATGATCATTTCTGGAACCGTGGTCTCATTGGCACCCAATTACGCGGTATTCATGGCCGGACGCGCACTGATCGGCGTTGCGATTGGCGGCTTTTGGTCGTTGTCAGCCGCCACGGCCATGCGGCTGGTGCCGGATCACCAGATCCCACGGGCCCTGGCGATCGTCAATGGCGGCAATGCGTTGGCGACGGTGGTGGCGGCGCCGCTGGGCAGTTTTCTTGGGCAGATAATCGGTTGGCGTGGCGCGTTCTTTTGCATTGTGCCTGTCGCCGCCACCGCTTTGGTCTGGCTGCTGTTACGCCTGCCCTCCATGCCGGCACAGACGAAGCAGGGTAGCGCCAACGTGTTCAAATTGATGGCGCGAGCCCCCATAGCCTTGGGCATGCTGGCTGCCAGCGCATTCTTCATGGGTCAATTCATGTTGTTCACCTATCTACGACCGTTCCTTGAAACGGTGACGCAGATGAGCGTGTCTTTGCTTTCGTTTGCATTGCTGGTGATTGGCGTGGCCGGTTTGCTGGGTACCTTTGTGATCGGTGCGTTCTTGAAAAATGGCCTGTATCGGACGCTCATCGTCATTCCGTTGCAGATGGCAGCGATTGCACTTGCCCTGGTGGGGTTCGGGGCGTCGGCAACCATCACGATTATCCTGCTGGGGCTTTGGGGGTTAGTGGCCACCGCTGCCCCCGTCGGCTGGTGGACCTGGCTGGCGCGAACGCTGCCAGATGATGCCGAAGCAGGGGGCGGATTGATGGTCGCGATCATCCAGCTTGCGATTGCGGCGGGTGCAACGGTGGGCGGCATCCTTTTCGATCTGAGCGGCTATCAGGCGACTTTCGAAGCCAGCGCGGCTGTGCTGGGTGGTGCAGCCGTTCTCGGCATCCTGGCTGCACGGGCCGCGGTTCGGGATTGCCCAGACATCCGCGCCCGGGCGCAAGCCAAGGCCGTTTGAGCAGATGACCGTTGAGCGCCTGCGGTTGGTGGCACATTGATATATTGGTAGGCTAGGGGATCGTTACCTATCGAGTGGGTCAGTGTGACTACCGAGCGAATTTTCCAGTTGGAGCAAGCCCTTATGGCCGTGATCGCTGCGGCGGGAAAGATGGGGGTCTGCAGTGATGAACTGTGCGCGCAGGCGGTGGGCGGGTTGATGTTTGAACACCATTGGAGCTGGGCAAACGCACAGTACGCACAAGGGGCGGCCGACGAGATCGACAACGCGTTGAGCCTTCTCGTAGGGAAACCGCCGGTGGAAAACAGGCCGCCGGCGATTGAGACCGGCGCCAATGCGTTGCTCAATCCGCCAGCTAATTCGCGGTCTGTCAGCTTTATTTGATACGAGTGGGCGCCCATTTGCGTATGCGCCCTCATCGCGAGCAAGCTTTGCTCCCACAGGGTAAGTGCTTGGAGGTTAATGCTGCGAGCGATACTCAGGCGCGGCTTCCAGCGAGGTCTTGTGAGCGTTTTCCTTGGACGTTTGCCCCTGCGTATCGGGTAGCGAGGCGACATGAACGGTACGGGCCGGGATCGCAAACCGCACACCGATTCTGGCGAATTCTTCCATCATGCCCAGGTTGATCGCCTGTTGGACATCCATGTAAACGTTGTAGCTGGGGTCCAGCACGATGTACACCGTTTCGAATTCCAGTGCGCTCTCGCCGAAACCGCGAAAGTGCGAGCGGTCGAAGCGGGTCTTTTCCTGAGCCTTGATGATGTTTTCGACGATGACCGGCACTTGCCTTAGCTGTTCTGTCGAGCAGTCATGGGGCAGGGCGAATTCAAAGACGATGCGACGTTCCTGAAGCCGTTTGTAGTTCTGAATGGTGGTGCTGATCATTCCGGCATTGGCCATCACGATCTGCTCGCCACCCAGGCTACGGATCCGCGTGGTTTTCAAGCCGACATGTTCCACGGTGCCGGCCAGGGACCCCACGACAATGAAGTCGCCGACCTCGAACGGTTTGTCCACGGCGATGGACAGCGAGGCGAACAGATCACCGAGGATGTTCTGCACCGCCAGCGCCACGGCGATACCACCGACCCCGAGGCTGGCGATAAAGGCGGTGATGTTCACGCCCAGGTTGGAGAGCATCGCCAGGAGCACCACGGCCCAGAGAAACACCTTCGCGCCCCACAGGCTCAGGGTGGCCAGCGCGCTTTTCTGGTGGATGTCGGAGTGGCTGTGGCGGGCGAAATAGTGCAGCAACGCCAGGGCAATTGCCCGGTTGGCCCAGAGCCCCACCTGCAAGGCTGCGACCACGAACCAGAGGCTGCTGACCCGGTCCAGCCAACGCTCCGGCAGGTCCAGGACGCCGACGCCAATGAGGATGGAGGCCAGTAACAACAGCGTATTGCTGGTGCTGGACAGGACTTCGACGGCGATGTGGCTGACGTACGCATCGGGTTTCTGTGCCCGGGCCTGCACTTTTCTCAACAGCAAGCCGATGCCGGCCCTGACGATGATAAAACTCACCACCATCACACCCAGGGCCAGGAGCCAGTTGGCGATGGAGATGCCGAGTAATTGGGTGTCGGTAAGGAGCTGGAGAGAGCTTGAGTCCATGTGAACGGTCACCTGTGCCATTGCTGTTCAGGTTTTGGCCCTTGCCGACTTTGGTGTGAGAACCTGGGCAGGGCATGAACCTGGTTAGTTCGCGCAAAGCACGGGCCGTTCAATTTTGTTCTGCGCGAGCAGTTGCGTAGGAGAGTGCTGGCGGCGTAGTTTCCTGGGCAGAACCTCTGTCAGAGCAATGCCATGCACATGACCGAACTGAGCAATGAGGAGTTGGAACCGTTGCGCCAGGCGCTGATCCTGGCGGGTCTGCCAGTGGACGACCTGAACCAGCAGGGCCGACGTTTTTTCAGCTTCAAGCAAGCAGACGCTCAGACGGCATTTGGCGGGATCGAGGGGGAGGGCGCGGACCGATTGTTACGCTCTCTGGTGGTCCCTGAGGGGCTGCGGGGGCGCGGCATAGGTGCAGCGATACTGGTCGCTCTGGAAGACTTTGCGAAAAACCAAGGTGTGGAGCGCCTTCACCTGCTCACTGCCAGTGCTGCCAGCTTCTTTGTCGCCCAGGGGTATCAGCCGCGTGACCGTTCGCTGGCGCCGATGTCGATCAGCGAAACGGCCCAATTCAGATCATTGTGCCCGGCCTCGGCGGCCTACCTGAGCAAATGCCTCATCTAACGCAGTAGATGCACGGCCAGGCCGGTCAGTCCGCATCCCAGTAGCACCTGGATGACGCCGCGTTTGTAGCGAAACAGCGCAATGGCGGCGGCGAGCGCGATGATTGCCGACGGCCAGTCCAGCGCACCGGAAAAACCGCTGGGCCAAAGCACGTGGTAACCGAAGAAGCAGGCCAGGTTGAGGATCACCCCGACCACGGCGGCAGTAATCGCCGTCAGCGGTGCGGTGAATTTCAGCTCGTTATGCGTCGACTCCACCAACGGCCCACCCGCGAGGATGAACAGGAATGAGGGCAGGAACGTAAACCAGGTCACCAGCGTGGCGGCAACCGCGCCAGCGAGGAAGGCCTGTTCAGGGCCGAACACCTGCATCACGTAGCCACCGACGAAGCCGACGAAAGCGACCACCATGATCAACGGGCCGGGAGTGGTTTCGCCGAGGGCCAGACCATCGATCATCTGTGTTGGGGTCAGCCAGCCGAAATGTCCGACAGCGCCTTGATACACATAGGGCAGAACCGCATAGGCGCCACCAAACGTCAGCAAGGCCGCCTTGGTGAAGAACCAGGCCATTTGCGTCAGGGTGCCTTCCCAGCCGAACAACAGGGTCAACACACCCATCGGCAAGGCCCACAGCAGGGCGCCGATGATCGCCAGCCGGGCCAGTCGCAAGGCGCTGAAGCGGGCATGCTCCGGGGGCGGGGTGTCATCGTCGATCAATGCCGGACCAAAGGACTGATGCGTGGCGTTGTGCCCGCCCAGGCTGAACTTTTCCGGTGCCCAGTGGCCGCCGAAGTACCCGATGACCGCCGCTCCCAGCACGATCAGCGGGAAGGGGAGATTGAAAGCGAATATCGCGGTGAACGAGCCGGCGGCGATGGCCCACAGCCAACTGTTCTTGAGCGCGCGCGAACCTATCCGGTGGGCGGCATGCACGACGATCGCGGTCACGGCTGGCTTGATGCCATAAAAAATCCCGGCCACCACCGGCACTTCGCCAAAGGCGACATACAGCCAGGACAATGTGATGAGAATGAACAGCGAAGGCAGCACAAATAGCGCCCCGGCAATGATCCCGCCCCAGCTGCGGTGCATCAGCCAGCCCAGGTACGTCGCCAATTGCTGCGCCTCGGGGCCTGGCAGCAGCATGCAGTAATTGAGGGCATGCAGAAAGCGTCGTTCGGAAATCCAGCGTCGGCGCTCCACCAACTCCTGGTGCATGATCGAGATTTGTCCTGCCGGCCCACCGAAACTGATAAAGCCCAGCTTGAGCCAGAACCAGAACGCCTCGCGCAAGCTGATGGCCGAGGGGCTGGACAACGGGTCGTCGACGGTCGGGATGGGTTTATTCATGGTCGGCCGGTGCTTGGATGGCAAAGGCGACCTACGTTATGGGGCGTTACGCAATTTTGATAGCCCTGGCAAAGCGATTCATGAAAAAAACCGGCTTTCCGGGATTGTCGCCATTGGGGGGATTTTCCGGCCAGAACGGGTGAATTTGACAGGGCCATGCGCAGGATTTTGGATCCATTGAGCCACCCATCGGCTATGCCACACCGGCAAATTGCCGCCCCCCCAGGCGGTAGGCTAAGCTCACGAATATTGGGGGCTTTGAGGGTTTCGCTCATGCTTTGCCCCCCTCAGGAATTCGCTTGCCTATCCCCCATTTTGATCCGTTCCATGTCCCCGGCGGTGCCCTCAAGCGCCTGCCGTTGCTCAAGGCAGCGGTGGCGTTTATCGCGGCGGTCTGCCTGTGCCTGTGTGGCCTGCTTTTTTTGCAACTGGAACAGTCTCGTCGCTACGACCTGGAGTCGGCGCGCACCGCCTCAGCCAACCTCACCCGGGCCATGGCCCAACAGGCTCAGGACACGTTCCAGCAGACAGACCTGGTCCTGACCAGCCTGGCGGACTGGATAGAGAGCGACGGTTTCGGTCCGGCGCTGCAACCACGTCTGCAGAAAACCTTTGCCCGGCGCGTGCAAGCCCTGGAGCAATTGCATGGCCTGTTCCTGTTCGATAAGCACGGTCATTGGGTCATTACGTCCTTTGAACAACTGCACAGGGGCCCAGGGGTAGCAGATCGGGACTACTTTACGTTCCATCAGCAGAACACCGCCCTGATCGCTCATATCGGGCCGGCTATCCGCAGTCGACAAAATGGCGAGTGGATCATCCCGGTGTCGCGGCGCTTGAATGATCAGGACGGCAATTTCCAGGGCGTATTGTTGGCCGGGATCAAGATGTCGTACTTCGATCGATTCTTCGAAAGCTTCAGCCTCGCTGATCAAGACGAGATGGTCCTGGCCTTGTCCGACGGGACCTTGCTGGCCCGGCGCCCCTTCGACGAGGCGAAAATCGGTCGATCCCTGGCCGAGGAACCGGTCTTTCAGCATGAGTTGTACAGCGAAAGCGCCGGTACCGCGACCATCCGCTCCGCTGCCGATGGCGTCCTCAGGCTCTATGACCACCAGCATTTACAGGCCTATCCACTGGTGGTCACTGCCGCGATGTCCGAACAGGCGATTCTGGCGGGGTGGCACGACAGAGCCTTCAAATCCAGTCTCATCGTAGCGTTGGTGGTGTTGGGTATCTGCCTGTTCGGCTGGGTATTCGTGCGCCAGTTGCGCAACAGCGAACGGATCGAAGCGGACCTGCGCAAGGCCCAGGAGGCGTTGGAGCTGATTGCCACCCATGACAGCCTGACTGGGCTTGCGAACCGTCGGCTGTTCGAGCGGGCCCTGGACATCGAGTTCGGCCGGGGTGCCCGCCAGCGCAGCCCCTTGAGCCTGATCATGCTCGATATCGATTTCTTCAAGCGTTACAACGACACCTACGGCCACGTGGCCGGGGATCATTGTCTGGCAGAAATGGCGAAGGTGCTCAAGGGCTGCTGTCATCGCAAGGCTGACCTTGCCGTGCGTTATGGCGGCGAGGAGTTCGCGGTGCTGCTGCCCGATACCAACCTGCAAGGGGCCTTGGCCCTGGCCGAGCAGATCCGCCGCAGCGTTATCGACCAACACATCACCCATGCCGGCTCTCCTACCGGCTACTTGACGGTGAGCCTGGGCTGCTACGCGTTTGTGCCCAGCAGTCTGGACAGCATTGAAGTGTTCCTCCAGCGGGCCGACGCGGCGCTTTATCAGGCCAAGCACAGCGGGCGCAACCGAGTGGCGGCGTTATCGATGGAAGACGGGTTTGATACGCTGGCGCGCTCGGATCGTTGAGGTCGCAGAAATCATCAAAATCGATGGCCGGGAGATCGTAAGTCGTTGCAACCACCACGGTGGCTTGTCGGTCACAGCTAGTGTCCTGGATCTGGAGCCCTGGCCCGATGAAAAACCTGCGCATAGCGACCTTCAATATCAACGGCATCCGGGCCCGACTGCCCAATCTGCTGGAGTGGCTGGAGCGGGAGAAACCCGACATTGTCTGCTTGCAGGAACTCAAGGCAGCGGACAAGGATTTCCCCACAGCGCAGCTGGAATCGGTCGGTTACGGATCGCTCTGGCACGGCCAGGCGTCCTGGAATGGCGTTGCGATCCTGGCCCGTGATGCGCAACCGCTGGAGAGCCGCCGTGGTTTGCCCGGTGGTGACGATGACCGCCACAGTCGTTACCTGGAGGCTGCGGTGCATGGCGTGCTGGTGGGTTGTCTTTATCTGCCTAACGGCAACCCGCAACCTGGGCCCAAATTCGATTACAAACTGGCCTGGTTCGAACGGCTGATCGCTTATGCCCAGGGGCTGCAGGCCAGCGATCATCCGGTGGTGCTGGCGGGTGATTACAACGTGGTGCCCACCGACCTGGACATCTACAACCCGCGTTCCTGGCTCAAGGATGCCCTGCTGCAACCCGAAAGCCGCGAGTGTTACCAAAGGTTGCTCGACCAGGGTTGGACCGATTCGTTGCGCCATCTGTACCCGGACGAGCGGGTATACACCTTCTGGGATTATTTCCGTCAGCACTGGCAAAAGAACTCCGGGCTGCGCATCGATCACCTGCTGCTCAACCCGGCGGCCAGTCCTTACCTGAGCGAGGCGGGCGTGGACGCATGGGTCAGGAATCAACCGCATCCCAGCGACCATGCTCCGACCTGGATCCGGCTCGCTTCGCGAAAACGTCGGTGAGGGAGCGAGGTCTGCGGTCGGTTATTGTCTCGCAAAGGCGAATGCCTTATATCTGCACCCCAGCAGCGGACTTTTTGTAAGCCCTGCACTGGACAGGAAAGGACATCCTCATGAGCCAAACCCGACTGAACGATTCGGGCCGTTATCTGCAACGCCTGGGCTTCGACACACCGCCAGCCCCGACCCTCGACACCTTGCGCCTGCTTCAACGACGCCACACCGCCGAGTTCCCCTTTGAAACCCTTTCGACGCTGCTGGGCCAACCCGTCCCCATCGACCTCGAATCAGTGGAGCGAAAAGTCTTCGAACAAGGCCGCGGCGGCTACTGCTATGAGCTCAATCAATTGTTCCTGGCGCTGCTGTTGGAACTGGGCTTCGAAGCCCGAGGCATCACCGGACGGGTGGTGATGAATGCCCCCGAGGGTGCCTGGCCCGCCCGCACCCACCGCCTCAGCCTGGTGACGCTTGACGGCGTGCGTTACACCACCGATGTCGGCTTCGGCGGCATGGTGCCTACTGCGCCGCTGCTGCTGGACAGCCGTGACATCCAGGCCACTCCCCACGAACCCTATCGCATCGAGGCTCACCCGGACGGCTATCTGCTGCGTGCCTGCGTGGCCGACGAATGGCGGCCGATGTACCTGTTCGATCTGCAGCGCCAGGAAGACATCGACTACACCGTCGGCAATTGGTACGTCAGCAACCACCCCGAGTCGCCATTCATGGGCCGGTTGATGGTGGCTCGCACTGGCGATGGATTGCGCAAGACCCTGAACGGAAACAGCTATGCCTTGCACCGGATAGGCGAGCAAAGCGAGCGCCGGACAATCACCGACGCCGACGAACTGATCGACCTGCTGGAAAACGAGTTTGGTCTGCGCGTACCGCCACGCGAGCTTTTACGGCCCGCCGTGGTTGGGCTTCTGTAACGAAGTGGGGTAGCAGGGGAGGCGCAAGGATCCGCGGGAGAGGATGGCTGTGCGCAACAAGTTGTATACAACTCTATGGACATTTGTCCTGAGTTTTGAATACAGTGTGCGCATAACAAAAAACAGGGAACTCCCGAACCATGAAAACGCCCCATGTTTCACTCCCACGGCCCGAGGACGAAAACCTTGGCGTCGGCGCGAATATGGCTTACGGCCTGCAACATGTGTTGACCATGTACGGTGGCATCGTCGCTGTGCCACTGATCATCGGTCAGGCCGCCGGTTTGTCACCGGCGGACATCGGCCTGTTGATCGCGGCGTCATTGTTCGCGGGGGGGCTTGCAACATTGTTGCAAACCCTTGGCCTGCCGTTTTTCGGCTGTCAGTTGCCTCTCGTGCAGGGCGTTTCGTTTTCCGGGGTCGCGACCATGGTGGCGATCGTCGGCAGCGGCGGAGAAGGGGGGTTCCAGGCCATCCTCGGAGCGGTGATCGCCGCGTCCTTGATCGGCTTGCTGATTACCCCGGTGTTCTCGCGAATCACCCGGTTCTTTCCGCCGCTGGTCACTGGCATCGTCATCACCACCATTGGCCTGACCTTGATGCCGGTAGCTGCTCGCTGGGCAATGGGCGGCAATAGCCATGCCGCCGATTTCGGCAGCATGGCCAATATCGGTTTGGCCGCCGTCACCCTGGTTCTGGTGCTGCTGCTGAGCAAAATGGGCAGCGCGACGATCTCGCGGCTGTCGATTCTGCTGGCAATGGTCATTGGCACGGTCATCGCCGTATTCCTGGGTATGGCGGACTTTTCATCCGTCAGCCAAGGCCCGATGTTCGGTTTCCCCACACCTTTCCACTTTGGCATGCCGACTTTTCATGTCGCGGCCATTCTGTCGATGTGCATCGTGATCATGGTGACATTGGTGGAAACGTCCGCCGATATCCTCGCGGTGGGCGAGATCATCGATACCAAAGTCGACTCCAGGCGGCTGGGTAACGGCTTGCGGGCCGACATGCTGTCGAGCATGATCGCGCCGATCTTTGGCTCTTTCACCCAGAGCGCCTTTGCCCAGAATGTCGGACTGGTGGCGGTGACGGGGATCAAGAGCCGTTTCGTGGTGGCAACTGGCGGGGTATTTCTGGTGGTACTCGGGCTGCTGCCGTTCATGGGCCGAGTGATCGCGGCGGTGCCGACTTCGGTGTTGGGCGGTGCCGGTATTGTGCTGTTCGGCACCGTGGCTGCCAGCGGCATCCGCACGCTGTCAAAAGTCGACTACCGCAACAACGTCAACCTGATCATCGTCGCCACCTCTATCGGTTTTGGCATGATTCCCATCGCCGCGCCGAATTTCTACGATCATTTCCCGAGCTGGTTCGCGACGATCTTCCATTCGGGCATCAGCTCTTCGGCGATCATGGCAATCGTGCTGAACCTGGCCTTCAATCACTTCACCCGGGGTAACTCGGATCAACAGTCCGTATTCGCCGCCGGTACCGAGCGGGTGTTGCGTTATCAGGACCTGGCGGCGCTGCGTGAAGGCGACTACTTCAGTGACGGCAAGCTGCACGACTGCGATGGTAACGAGATTCCGGTGGTGGCGGAGGCAGCCCATGCACCGGTAGAGCATGGCCCGGTACGATTGAAAAGCAGCGAGCACGTCTAGCCTCGTGACGACGGCGCTTGCTCGGCTTTATGTCTCTTAATAAGGAAAGGCCTGTGATCGAGGATCACAGGCCTTTCTTTTTGCCTCAGAGACTGATCACCAGCGCCCGTAATGACCGCGCGGTGGGCCGTAGTAATAGCCCCGTGGTGGCCCGTAATACACCGGCGCCGGACGATAGTAGACAGGGCGCTCGATGTAGACCGGCTGTGGCTGGTAGTAGACCGGTGGCGGCTGCTGCACATAAACCGGTTGTGGCTGGACGTACACCGGTTGCTGCACGTAGACCGGACGATCACGGTTGATGATCGCTGAGCCGACGATGGCCGAACCAACGATTGCGCCAAACACGGCGGGCCCCTCCCAACCACCTCGACCATGGGCGGATGCCTGGCCGGTGACCGCGAGTGCCCCCATGAGCAGGGCGATGATGGGGAGTTGACGGTTCATAACGATTCCTCGTTTTGGCCCCGGCGCCTGTGGTCTGCAACAGACCCGAATGAGGGTCGCGGGGATACTTGCTCTGACAGCGATTTTTTCAGAATTTACCGTGCCGTTGGGTAAATATTGTGTAAGGTCTGTAGCGGTTTCTTTACTGCAAGGAGTCACGCATGCAGATCAACCCCAACAAAGACACTCAACTGTGCATGTCACTATCGGCGCGCCCTGGGAACTTCGGCCTGCGCTTTCACAATCACCTGTATGAGCAACTGGGGCTGAATTTCTACTACAAGGCATTCAGCAGCCAGGACTTGCCCGGTGCTGTAGGCGGCATCCGCGCCTTGGGCATCCGCGGGTGCGGGGTGTCGATGCCGTTCAAGGAAGACTGCATCGCCCTGGTCGACGAACTCGATCCTTCCGCCGCCGCGATCCAGTCCATCAATACCATCGTCAACACCGATGGCCATTTAAAGGCCTACAACACCGACTACATCGCGATCGCCCAATTGCTGCAAACCCATGCGGTGCCCAAGGATTCAACCTTTGCTCTGCGCGGTAGCGGCGGCATGGCCAAGGCCGTGGCCAGCGCCTTGCGCGACGGTGGTTACTCAAACGGTTTGATCGTGGCCCGCAACGAAACCGCCGGGCGAGCCTTGGCCGGCTCCCTGGGTTACGAGTGGCAGGCTGAACTGGGGCAGCGACGGCCGCAGATGCTGATCAACGTCACGCCGATCGGCATGACCGGTGGCCCGGAAGCCGATCAACTGGCGTTCGAGCCCGAGACCATCGCAGCGGCCGAGACGGTGTTCGATGTGGTGGCGATCCCGTCGCAAACGCCGCTGATCGTGCGCGCCCAGGCTGAGGGCAAACGGGTCATCACCGGGCTCGAAGTGATTGCGATCCAGGCCCTGGAGCAGTTTGTCCTGTACACAGGCGTGCGGCCCAGCGCGGAACAATTCAAGAAGGCCGTGGCGTTCGCTCGATCCTGATTACTCCAGTCGCGCCAGCCGTTCTTCCAACGCCGCGATCCGCGCTTCGAGTTCTTCGATGCGCTCCAGCGACACGCCGCTGCCGGCACCACGCTCCACGGGATGCTGGCGGGCGGCGAGGATCGCTTCGATATCCGCCGGGTCGCCCATGGCGTGCATGTAACGGTCTTCCCGCTGGCCGGGCTGGCGCGGCACCAACAGCGCCAAGCCACGGGCGATCAGCCGTTCAAGCTGATGCACCACCTGTTCGGTGTCTTCGAAATCGTGCATCCGCCCGCTACGGGTCAGCAGTTCATTGACTGTCTGCGGGCCGCGCAAGAACAGCAACCCCATCAGAATCACTTGGGCCGGCACCAACTCCAGGGCCTTGTCGACCCGATGCTCCCAGCGGTCGGCGCGGCTGCCCATCACCAGTTTGGTAAAGCCGCGACCTTCCAGGGCACGCAGGCTCTGGCCGACCTGGCCCGGATTGAGGTTCATGACCGGCTCACGGCTGGTCTTCTGGTTGCAGGCCAGCACCAGGGCGTTGAGCGTCAGCGGGTAGGTCTCGGGGTTGGTGGCCTGCTTTTCGACCAGCGCGCCGAGAATGCGGATTTCCGTGCTGTTGAGCCGCGGTTCTTCGGCCGGGCTTTGTTCTTCGATACTCATCGCGCGTTCCCTATGCTGTGGAAGCCGCCTAGCCTAATCCTTGCGCAATAAAAGACAAGGTGCGCAACAAGGCGCGGCTATAATCGCACCCGTTTGATTTGTCCTTTCCTGCCACCTGCATGAGATCGCCATGACTATTTCCCTGTACGCCGCTTCCATCCCGGTTTTCAAGCAGATGCTCAACGCCCTGAGTGATGTCCTGAACAAGGCTGAAGCCCACGCCACTGCGAAAAACATCGACCCGAACGCGTTCCTGCAAGCCCGCCTGTACCCTGACATGTTCCCCCTGGTACGCCAGGTGCAGATCGCGGTGGACTTCGCCAAAGGCGTGTCCGCGCGTCTGGCCGAGCTTGAAGTGCCGAAATATGACGACAGCGAAACCACCTTTGCCGAACTGCAAGCCTTGATCACCAAGGTATTGGCGTTCATCGACGGCATCAGCCCCGAGCAGATCGACGGCAAGGAAGGCATCGAAATCGTCACCCGTCCGGGCACGCCGAAGGAAAAACGCTTCACCGGCCAGACCTACCTGCTGAGCTATGGTCTGCCGCAGTTCTTCTTCCACGTCACCACCACCTATGCGCTGCTGCGCCACAATGGCGTGGAAGTGGGCAAACGCGACTACATGGGCGCGTTCTAAACCCGCCAGCATGAAAAAGCCCGGGACGGTGTGGGCCGTCCCGGGCTTTTTCATGCTGGCGGTCTGTTTACACGGTGGCTGTGCCATCGCTATCGCGAGCAGGCTCGCTCCCGCATTGGATTTGTATCTGCCACAAACCCTGTGGGAGCGAGCCTGCTCGCGATGACGGTCATACCTCCAGCGCCGCTGTCAGGCCACGCGTTCGCGCTTCTCTTCCTCACCCAAGCAAGCCGCCGCGGTGAACAGCACATCGGTAGAGGAATTGAGCGCAGTCTCCGCCGAATCCTGCAGGACGCCGATAATGAAGCCCACGGCGACCACCTGCATGGCGATGTCGCTGGGAATGCCGAACAGGCTGCATGCCAGGGGAATCAGCAACAGCGAACCACCGGCCACGCCGGACGCGCCGCAGGCACAAATGGCCGCGACGACGCTCAGCAACACGGCGGTCGGCACGTCCACCACGATACCCAGGGTATGTACCGCCGCCAGGGTCAGTACGGTGATGGTAATGGCGGCGCCGGCCATGTTGATGGTCGCGCCCAGCGGGATCGATACCGAATAGGTGTCTTCGTGCAGGCCCAGGCGTTTGCTCAGTTCCAGGTTCACTGGGATATTCGCCGCCGAACTGCGGGTGAAGAACGCGGTAATGCCGCTCTCGCGCAGGCAGGTAAAGACCAGTGGGTACGGGTTGCGACGCAGCTTCCAGAACACGATGAGCGGGTTCATCACCAGCGCCACGAACAGCATGCAGCCAATCAGCACGGTCAACAGGTGAAGGTAGCCCAGCAACGCGCTGAAGCCTGAGGTTGCCAGGGTCGAGGCCACCAGGCCGAAGATCCCCAGCGGGGCGAAGCAGATGACCACGCGCACGATCACGGTCACGCCGTTGGACAGATCCCCGAGCACGGTACGGGTGGTTTCGCCAGCATGGCGAATGGCAATGCCCATGCCGATGGCCCAGGCCAGAATGCCGATGAAGTTGGCATTCATCAGGGCGCTGACCGGATTGTCCACCACGCTGAGCATCAAACTCTGCAGTACTTCGCCGATGCCGCCGGGGGCGGTGACGGCGACGTCATGGGACACCAGGACAAGGCTGGACGGAAACAGGGTACTGGCAACCACCGCGACCACTGCGGCGGCGAAAGTGCCGAGCAGGTACAGGAAGAGAATGGGCCGGATATGGGTTTCCTGACCGTGCTTGTGGTTGGCGATCGACGCCATGACCAGCACGAACACCAGGATCGGTGCCACGGCCTTGAGCGCTGACACAAAGACCTTACCGATGAAAGCGGTGGACTTGGCAAGGTCCGGTGCCAGCCACGCCAGGATGATGCCGGCGATCAGACCGATGACGATTTGCGTCACCAGGCCGGTGCGTTTGAGGCGGTGTAGAACGGAAGGAGACAAAGCAGTCATAACGGCATCTCTGATTTTTTTTGTGTGCAACGGTCGACCCCTCAGGGCAACAGGCGGGCAGGCCACGTGAGCGGGACCGAAAAGAAAGTACAGCGTTTGCAGGCCGCGGACTTTATCACAGCCCGCGGAAAAACCTGACGGACCTGTGACGATCCGTCGCTTGGGCGTTCACACGCGTTTGTCTGAGGGGCGCATTCTGTTAGGCTTTGGGCCAATCCCCTTTCTACTCTGCCAGCGACCCTTTTGGGCTGACGCTGGTGTCGTTGTTTTGCTGGAGTTCTGCATGTTGTCTGTTTTTCTGTTGTCGGCGGCTGGTTTTACAGTGCTGACCACCGAATTCATCATCGTCGGCCTGTTGCCATCCATTGCCCGCGACCTGCAAGTCACGATTGCCCAGGCCGGGCTGCTGGTCACGCTGTTTGCATTTACCGTGGCGGCATTCGGGCCGTTCCTGACCGCCTGGTTCGCCCGCTTTGAGCGGCGCAAGCTGTTTATCAGCGTGTTGGTGATGTTTGGTCTGGCCAACACACTGGCGGCGCTGGCCCCCAATATCGGCGTAATGGCCGTCGCCCGATTGATCCCAGCCTTGGGGCTACCGGTGTTCTGGGCATTGGCCAGTGAAACGGCAGTGGACATTGTCGGGCCGCAGTTTGCCGGGCGGGCCATCGCCCGGATCGGGTTCGGCATTGTCTGTGCCACGGTGTTCGGTATTCCAGTAGGCACGCTGATTTCTGATGCGTTCGGCTGGCGCAGCGCCTTCGCCATCCTGGCGTTCGTTGCGTTCGCCAAGGCCTTGCTGCTGTTTGTCTACCTGCCCAAAACCAATCTGCATCAGCACCAGGTCAGTTTGCGCTCGCAACTCAAGATATTGCGCAGCCCGTTGATGCAGGGCCATGTGCTGCTGTCGATCCTGGTGTTCAGCGGCATGTTCACCGCGTACACCTACCTGGCCGATATCCTCGAGCGCCTGGCCGGGTTCGACGGCACACTGGTGGGCTGGTGCCTGATGGGCTTCGGGGCCGTGGGGCTGGTGGGTAACTCTCTGGGCGGCCGCGCGGTGGACCGACACCCTTTGATCGCCTCGATGGTGTTTTGTCTGTTCCTGATCGGCGGCATGGTGGCGCTGGTGCCGAGCATTCATTCGACCGTCGGGCTGGCGGCAGCGATGGGCATCTGGGGAGTGACCCAGGCGGCCCTGTTCCTGGTCAGTCATGTACGACTGATGAAGGCCGCGCCTGAGGCTCCAGCCTTTGCCGCATCGCTGAACATCGCCGGGGCCAATCTGGGAATCGGCCTGGGGGCGATGGTCGGTGGGCGCGTCATCGATACCCTGGGCCTGGGCAGCGTTGGTTTTGCCGCGTCCGGGTTCATCCTCATATCGATCCTGCTGGCGTTGTTGCTGATGACCTTCAAGCCCCGTGCCGCCTGCGCGCAGTCCTAAGCGCTGAACAGCTCGCGTCGGGCACCTTCGGCGATGGCGACGATGCCCGGATGGCTGACCTTGCGCTCCACGGAAATGGCATAGAACGACTCGCTGACCGCATCGGTCTGGCCGATCACCTGTACGCCGTACTGACGCTGAACTTCTTCGGCGATCACGCTCGGGCCGATGAAAATTCCGCTGCCTGATTGCCCGAAGGCCTGCATCAGCGCGCTGTCGTCGAATTCGCCGACGATGCGTGGCTGGATCTGTTGCTCGGCGAACCAGCGTTGCAAGCGGCTGCGTACCACGGTTTCGGCACCTGGAATCAGCAGCGGGGCGTCATTCAGGCTGCGGGGGAAATCCTGCCCATAGCGCTCGGCCAGCGCAGCGGTGGCAAAGAAGCTGATCCCGCACTCTCCCAACTTCTGGCTATAACCCTTGATGTCCAGGTGGGTCGGCATCGGGCTGTCGGAAATCACCAGGTCCAGGCGCTGGATCGCCAGGTCCGCCAACAGCCGCTCGAGTTTGTCTTCGCGGCAAGTGATGCGCAGCGGCTCACTCAGCTCCATGGTCGGCGCCAGCAGCCGATAGACGATGGACTTGGGCACCACGTCCGCCACCCCGACCCGGAACAGCGTCTGCTGCTCATTGGGTTGCGCCCGGAGCATAAGCTCCAGTTCGCCACCCAACTGGAACATGTGTTCGGCATAGGGCAGCGTCTGGCGGCCAGCCTCGGTCAGTTCCAACTGTCGCCCGACGCGGCGAAACAACTTGATGTTAAAGGTTTGCTCGAGCAGCGAGATCTGCCCGCTGATGGTTTGTGGTGTCAGGTTCAGTTGCTCGCAGGCCCGCACAATGCTGCCGGTCTTGGCCACCACCCAGAAGTAATGCAACTGTCGGTAATTGAGCATAAGGCACACCGATCGTAAAAATCGAAGTATAACCGCTGAAAATACGAATTTTCCTGAAGTATTCACCTCTCTAGAATGCCGGGCCATCGGTGAGCCACCTTTGGTGCTCTGTTTAACCCTGAGAGGCATTTATCCATGACGTACAAAACCCTGGGTTTGGCGGCCTTGTTGGCAGTGTCTTCAATCGCCCTCGTTGGCTGTGAACAGGCCGAAAAAAGTGCCCAGCAGTTGATGGGGCAAGCCGCGGAAACGGCCAAGCAGGCAATCGATGACACCCATAAGGCTGCCGAACAGGCGATCAGCGAGGCCACTGGCGGGTTGATCAGCCCCAAGAAGAAGCCGGCGGATGAGGCTGAAGAATCCGAAACCTCCACCCAAACCATTTAACCCCGTCATATCGAGTCAGGACTGACCCATGGATTATCTTTTACAACTCGCTGCCAGCCCCACTGCATGGATCGCGCTGGCGACTCTGGTCGTCATGGAAATCGTGCTCGGCATCGATAACCTGATCTTCATTTCGATCCTGACCAATAAACTGCCCGAACAGCACCGCGCCAAGGCGCGGCGTATCGGCATTGGCATGGCGCTGATCCTGCGCCTGGGCTTGTTGAGTACCATTGCTTTCATCGTGCAGTTGACTGAGCCGGTTATCGAAATCCTCGGTCAGGCATTCTCCTGGAAGGACATGATCCTGATCGCCGGCGGCCTGTTCCTGCTGTGGAAAGCCACCACCGAGATCCACCACAGCATGGACCCGGCACCGAATGATCCGAAATCCGCCACCTCCGGCGTGACCCTCGGATTTGCCGCTGCGATCGGTCAGATCCTGATGCTGGACCTGGTATTTTCCATCGACAGCATCATTACCGCCGTGGGCATGACCGAGCATCTGCCGATCATGATCATCGCCGTCGTGATCTCGGTGTTGGTGATGTTGCTGGCGGCCGAGCCGCTGGCCAAGTTCATCAACGACAACCCGACAGTGGTCATGTTGGCGCTGGGCTTCCTGATCATGATCGGCATGACGTTGATCGCCGAAGGCTTTGGTGCTCATGTGCCCAAGGGCTATATCTACGCAGCTATGGCGTTCTCGGCAGCGATCGAGGTGTTGAACATGATGTCGCGTCGTCGTCAGCAAAGGGCGTTGGCTGACAAAGCCTGATTACAGGCACTCAAAAGCCGCCCGGGTCCATGCCCGGGCGGCTTTTTTTTTGGATTTTTGAAGGGCGGCGGGACGGTCAGTGTGCGGCGGCGTGGCGCCTGGCCGGTTTTGGTGCTTTTTCCGCCCGCGCTGGTCGTGGCGCAGGATGATGGCGGCGTGCAATGCGCAAAACGCCCCACAGCATGGCTGTGGCGACGCTTAACCAGCCGAATATCAGCATCAGGATTGTTGTGGTCAGGCTCATCTGTGCCTCCTTCTGCCCAAGTTCAGGGCGACGCACTCGTTACAATGGACAGTCTAGTCGCTAAAGTGTTGCAGGGAATCGATCGGTATTGATGACAGACGGACCGCTTCGTTCTATCGCCGCGATGGGACTGCTGTTTAAGGCTATACCCACGTCTGTCTGCACCTTATGATCGACGGCCCTTGCCTGGCCCGATGTCGGGTGCCTTAACAAGAGAGTCCTAATGTTTCCGGTAATTTCCTCTTTTCGATCACTGGTACTGGTGACGGCCTGCCTGGCGGCCCTGGCGGGTTGCGCAGGCAGTGTGTCGCCGCAGATTCAGCGCCTGCCCGAGCGGGTGGAACTCAACAGCGTGCCGTTCTTTCGTGGCGAAATGTACCAGGGTGGCCCCCAGTCGCTGGCCAGCCTCTTGACGCTGCAAGGCACGGTAATCACCCCAGGGCTGCTGGAGAAGCCTCTGCATCTGCCGGAAGGCGAGGCTCATTTGCAGCAGAACCTGCAGACCCTGGCGCGAGAATATGGGCTGGTGGTGTACCCCCTCGACAGCGAACTGCCGGCACTGTTGGAGCAAGTCGCGGCAGGTTATCCCGTGTTGGTGCGCTATACGGAGGGGTCGGCTTTCTGGTCTGGGCCCAGGTACGGCATTCTCGTCGGTTATGACCGCCAAAAGCAGACGGTCTTGCTGCGATCAGGGATGAACCGGCGGCTGCTGATGAGCTTCAGTGGGTTTGAGTCGGCTCTCAAGGATGCTGGAGGCTGGGCGGTATTGGTCCAGCGACCTACGCAGCTCCCGGCCAAGGTAGACTCTCAGCGCTGGCTGAAAGCTGCGGGCGAACTGGCCGGGGCAGGGCAGGAGCAGGCAGCGGCCCGGGCGACTCAAGCCCTGAGCGGCGCACACTGATCTCACCCCCGTTCGTCACTTGTCGGGCACCACCCGCCATGCCAGAGGCTCCTAACCTCAGGGCCGGAATATCCGGCCCATGCTTGCGAGGAGAAAAGCATGGCGCAGTCGAAAACACCTACGGGGCCACATTCTTCCGAACATTCTTCAGGCGATGATTTGGGATTTGATCCCGATTCGCCGGATCTCGGCGATCCTCAAGTCGATCCGATAGGCCCCGCCAAGGCGCCTCTGGCCGAAGAGGATGAGCAGGAAGAGCCCGGTTCCAGAGCGTATGACCCGTTGGGTGATCTAAAACCTTGAATAAACAAAGCCCCGATGAATCGGGGCTTTGTTTGCCTGGTTAATTAATTCGACGCTTCGACTACACCGGTTTGGCGGCTCTTGAGGTTCTTGGCCGCCTTGTATTGAAGGGCCGCGGCAGGGACGCTGGCGCTTTTGCCGGTTTCCACCCAGCTACGGATCCGGCTGGCATCGGCGAAGTGGGTGTATTTCCCAAACGCATCCAGCACCACCAGGGCCATCGGTCGATTGCTCATTTTCGTCACCAGTACCAGGCAGTGGCCGGCCTGATTGGTGAAGCCGGTCTTGGTCAGTTGGATGTCCCAGCCAGCCTTATGGACCAAGTGGTCGGTATTGCGAAAGCCCAGGCTATAAACCGGTTTGCGGAAGGTTACGGTCTTTTCCTTGGTGGTACTCAGTTCGCTCAGCAATGGATATTTGCGTGCCGCGATCAGCAGTTTGGTCAGGTCCCGGGCGGTGGATACGTTGTGAATCGACAGGCCTGTGGGCTCGACATAGTGGGTGCTGCTCATGCCCAGCGCCTTTGCCTTGGCGTTCATGGCCGCGATGAACGCTGCGTACCCGCCCGGGTAGTGGTGGGCGAGGCTGGCGGCGGCGCGGTTCTCCGACGACATCAGGGCAATCAGCAACACGTCCCGGCGTGACAGTTCGCTGTTGAGCTTGACCCGGGAAAATACCCCCTTCATCTCCGGTGTATTGGCGATGGTCATGGAGATGTATTCATTCAGATCCTGCTTGGCATCCAGCACGATCAGACCGGTCATCAATTTGGTCACCGAAGCGATGGGCACCACTACGTCGGGATTGCTGGCATAAACGACTTTATTCGTCTGCAAGTCCAGCAGTATCGCGCTGCCCGAGGCGACTTGCAGTTTTGAGGTGTCTCGCGGGGCGGCGATGGTTTCCTGCGCCTCGACATTCTGCGTGATAAAGGTACCTGTGAAAGCGATGAACAGGCTGAGGATAGAAAGACGGATTTTCACGCGAGTAGACTCGATAGAGTTGAAGGTGCCGTGCAGCAATGGCTTGTTAAAAAAGCGCTGCATTTTATGAGTATGGGCGACGACAGCGCCATATGCCTGTACCGCCGGGGCTTGTGATTAAATAAAGTTTAATGAAGGGCGCAAAAACTCCTGTGGGAGCGACCCTGCTTGCGATAGCGGTGTGTCAGTCAGCATGGATGAAGGCTGAGACAAAGCTATCGCGAGCAGGCTCGCTCCCACAGGGATTGGAACTGCGCTGAAAAGGCGTATCAGCTATGCAGCGTTTCCGCCGCATACAAGGTGTTTTCCAGCAGACAGGCACGGGTCATCGGACCTACGCCGCCAGGGACTGGAGTGATCCAGCCTGCACGGGGCAGGGCGGTTTCGTAGATCACGTCGCCGACCAGCTTGCCATCGTCCTGGCGGTTGATACCCACGTCGATCACGATGGCGCCTTCCTTGATCCACTCGCCCTTCACCAGACCAGGCTTGCCGGCGGCAACGACCACCAGGTCGGCGCGGCCGACGTGTCCAGCCAGGTCCTTGGTAAAGCGATGGGTCACGGTGACGGTGCAGCCGGCCAGCAGCAACTCCATGGCCATCGGACGGCCAACGATGTTGGACGCGCCAACCACCACGGCATCGAGACCGTACAGGTCCACGCCGGTGCTTTCCAGCAACGTCATGATGCCTTTGGGGGTGCAGGGGCGCAGCAGCGGGATACGCTGGGCCAGGCGACCGACATTATAAGGATGGAAGCCGTCGACATCTTTGTCCGGGCGGATACGCTCCAGCAGTTTGGAGGCGTCGAGGTGTTCAGGCAGGGGCAGTTGGAGCAGAACGCCGTCGATGTTCGGGTCGTCGTTCAGGCGATCAATCAGATCAGTCAATGCTTGCTGAGTGGTTTCGGAAGGCAGGTCGTAGGCCTGGGAAAGGAAGCCGACCTCTTCACAGTCTTTACGCTTGTGCGAGACATAAACCTGAGAGGCAGGATCGCTGCCGACCAGGATCACCGCCAGGCCGGGCGTGCGCAGGCCTTGCTGGCGACGCTCGGTGACTCGTTGGGCGATCTGCTGGCGCAGGCTGGCGGCGATCGATTTGCCGTCGATAAGTTGTGCAGTCATTGCGCGTGGTTAACCATCGAGAGGGGAAAAAAAGAGAACGCATTCTCGCATGCCGAGGCGTGAGGGCAAAGGCGCTTGGTCTGCAAATTCCCCTAACCCCTTTAATTAAATGAATTTTTTTTAAAAAAGAGTTGACGACCTATCAGGCCGTCTATAACATTCGTCGCACTTGTCGGGCACAGCCTAGCACTGGTTAAGAAGGTGGAGCAGAGTTGGTTGTTTTAACTCGGTAACACTGAAAGCACTTAGTTTGTAATCGTCCAAGAATACAGATTAAAAAGGCGCCCGTAGCTCAGCTGGATAGAGCATCCGCCTTCTAAGCGGATGGTCGCAGGTTCGAGTCCTGCCGGGTGCGCCAATTAGGCAGCTTTGGCACAAGTAAGGCAACAAGGCAATATGGTGGGCGTAGCTCAGTTGGTAGAGCACGGGATTGTGACTCCCGTTGTCGTGGGTTCGATCCCCATCGTCCACCCCATATTCTAGAAAGGCGCCAGATTAACAGTCTGGCGCCTTTGCTTTAAAAGCTTGATACGCGGATGTGGTGGAATTGGTAGACACACTGGATTTAGGTTCCAGCGCCGCAAGGTGTGAGAGTTCGAGTCTCTCCGTCCGCACCATACAAGTCGCTATTTAAATAGCAGAGAACGGCGCAGTACCTGAAGAGGGCTGCGCCGTTTTTGTATTCATGATTTTTTGTCGCCGACCCTGGTTCAGGGTTGTGCGGGGTGCTCGGGTCGTCACGATTGTGTTTCCTGATGATGCGCGGCATGCCCGTTGGTCTCCTCGCGAGACCGGATGCCGGGCGCGCGGGTTTGCTGCTCCTATATATAGAAGCATTGACCCAGAGCCTTGCAGCGACCGACTGTATTTGCAATCCGGGCGAGGCATGACCGTATGTCCGCTCCTAAATTCGGCGCCTGTTTCCAGCCCTTTTTCAGTAGGGTGACTTCTTGAGTTTGACCTACTAGAATGCATGCCCTTGATTCTGGGGTCGGAAACGCCCGGCCAACGTCTGTGCAACGAGGAATATCCATGCAAGTTTCTGTTGAAAATACTTCTGCTCTTGAGCGCCGCATGAGCATCACCGTGCCGGCTGAGCGCATCGAGACTCAGGTCAACAAGCGTCTGCAGCAGACTGCCCAAAAGGCCAAAATCCCAGGTTTCCGCCCAGGCAAAGTGCCAATGAGCGTGATCCGTCAGCGTTATGAAGCTGACGCACGTCAGGAAGCCGTGGGCGATGTGATCCAGTCTTCGTTCTACGAAGCGGTCGTCGAGCAGAAGCTGAACCCGGCCGGTGCTCCGTCCGTCGAGCCTAAAGTGCTGGAAAAGGGCAAGGACCTGGAGTTCATCGCCACGTTCGAAGTGTTCCCTGAGTTCACGGTTGCCGGTTTCGAGTCCATCTCCGTCGAGCGTCTGAGCGCCGATGTTTCGGATGCCGACCTGGACAAGATGCTGGACATCCTGCGCAAGCAGAACACCCGTTTCGAAGTGGCCGATCGTGCTGCCCAGAACGAAGATCAACTGAACATCGATTTCGTCGGCAAGGTCGACGGTGAAGTGTTCGCCGGTGGTTCCGCCAAGGCTACTCAGCTGGTGCTGGGCTCTGGCCGCATGATCCCTGGCTTCGAAGATGGCCTGGTTGGCGCCAAGGCCGGTGAAGAGCGCGTTCTGAACCTGACCTTCCCTGAGGACTATCAGAACCTGGACCTGGCTGGTAAATCCGCCGAGTTCACCGTGACCGTCAACAGCGTTTCCGAGCCGAAACTGCCAGAGCTGAACGAAGAGTTCTTCGCCCAGTTCGGCATCAAGGAAACCGGTCTGGAAGGTTTCCGCGCCGAAGTTCGCAAGAACATGGAGCGTGAGCTGCGTCAGGCCATCAAGTCCAAGGTCAAGAACCAGGTCATGGACGGTCTGCTGGCCTCCAACCCGATCGAAGTGCCAAAGGCTCTGCTGGACAACGAAGTGAACCGTCTGCGTGTACAGGCTGTTCAACAGTTCGGCGGCAACATCAAGCCGGATCAACTGCCCGCTGAGCTGTTCGAAGAGCAAGCCAAGCGCCGCGTTGTGCTGGGCCTGATCGTTGCTGAAGTGGTCAAGCAGTTCGAACTCAA
Source organism: Pseudomonas sp. N-137 (assembly GCF_034555295.1). Classification (NCBI taxonomy): domain Bacteria; kingdom Pseudomonadati; phylum Pseudomonadota; class Gammaproteobacteria; order Pseudomonadales; family Pseudomonadaceae; genus Pseudomonas; species Pseudomonas sp. N-137. The sequence goes on along the minus strand of NZ_JAXUDQ010000007.1, from coordinate 182,732 downwards.
GCCTGACGAAGCCCGCGTTCGCGAGCTGATCCAGGAAATGGCTTCGGCCTATCAGGAGCCTGAGCAAGTCGTGTCCTGGTACTACAAGAACGACCAGCAACTGAACGAAGTCCGTTCGGTTGTGCTGGAAGAACAAGTTGTGGATACTGTTCTGCAGAAAGCTAGCGTGACCGATAAAGCGGTCTCTTACGAAGAAGCGGTCAAGCCGGTGGAAGCTCCACAAGCCGATTGATCGTTCTGCGGTAAGAAATACACACCCATAAGCCAGCCTTCGCGCTGGCTTATGCGTATTCAAGACATAACTATTTGGGAGTGACTGCGAGACATGTCCCGCAATTCTTTTTATCAGCAGAGCTCTGACATCCAAGCCGCAGGCGGCCTGGTCCCGATGGTTATCGAGCAGTCTGCCCGTGGCGAACGTGCCTATGACATCTACTCGCGTCTGCTCAAGGAACGCGTCATCTTCCTGATCGGCCCCGTTGAAGACTACATGGCCAACCTGGTTGCGGCGCAACTGCTGTTCCTTGAAGCGGAAAACCCGGACAAGGATATCCATCTGTACATCAACTCACCTGGTGGCTCGGTGACAGCAGGCATGTCGATCTACGACACCATGCAGTTCATCAAGCCTGACGTTTCCACCATCTGCATCGGCCAGGCCTGCAGCATGGGCGCATTCCTGCTCGCCGGTGGCGCAGCGGGCAAGCGTCACTGCCTGCCTAATTCGCGCATGATGATTCACCAGCCGTTGGGTGGTTTCCAGGGGCAGGCGTCGGATATCGACATCCATGCCAAGGAAATCCTCCACATTCGTTCGCGCCTGAACTCGCTGCTGGCCCATCACACCGGCCAAAGCCTCGAAACCATTGAGCGTGACACCGAGCGTGACAACTTCATGAGCGCTGAGCGTGCGGCCGAATATGGCCTGATCGACTCCGTGATCAACAAGCGTCAAATGCCTGCCTAAGCCGCTCAAAATGCAGGTGGTTGGGATGACCGGCCGCCTGCGGGCTTGAAAAAGCCCGCAATTGCCTTCATCTTGTGTTGCAAGCCTATCGGATTTGGATCGATCGAATGACTGACACCCGCAACGGCGAGGACAACGGCAAACTGCTTTATTGCTCCTTCTGTGGCAAAAGCCAGCATGAAGTACGCAAATTGATTGCCGGCCCCTCGGTCTTCATTTGCGACGAGTGCGTCGACCTGTGCAATGACATCATCCGCGAGGAGGTGCAGGAAGCCCAGGCCGAAAGCAGCGCGCATAAGTTGCCTTCGCCTAAAGAAATCAGCGGCATCCTTGATCAATATGTCATTGGTCAGGAGCGCGCGAAAAAGGTACTGGCCGTAGCGGTGTACAACCACTACAAGCGCCTGAACCAACGTGACAAAAAGAATGACGAGGTCGAGCTCGGCAAGAGCAACATCCTGCTGATCGGCCCGACAGGCTCGGGTAAAACCCTGCTTGCCGAAACCCTGGCCCGTTTGCTGAACGTTCCGTTCACCATCGCCGACGCAACCACCCTTACCGAGGCGGGTTATGTGGGTGAGGATGTCGAGAACATCATTCAGAAACTGCTGCAGAAGTGCGATTACGATGTGGAAAAGGCCCAGATGGGTATCGTCTACATCGACGAAATCGACAAGATTTCCCGCAAGTCCGACAACCCGTCCATCACCCGGGATGTTTCCGGCGAGGGCGTGCAGCAGGCCTTGCTCAAGCTGATCGAAGGTACCGTGGCTTCCGTTCCGCCTCAGGGTGGTCGCAAGCATCCGCAGCAGGAGTTCCTGCAGGTCGACACGCGTAACATTCTGTTCATCTGCGGTGGCGCGTTCTCCGGCCTGGAAAAGGTTATTCAAAACCGTTCCACCCGTGGCGGCATTGGTTTCAACGCCGAAGTGCGCAGTAAGGAAGAGGGTAAGAAGGTCGGTGAATCCCTGCGTGAAGTCGAACCTGATGATTTGGTCAAGTTCGGTCTGATCCCGGAATTCGTGGGTCGCTTGCCGGTCCTGGCGACACTGGACGAGTTGGATGAAGCTGCACTGATGCAGATTCTGACCGAGCCGAAGAATGCCCTGACCAAGCAATATGCCAAGCTGTTCGAAATGGAAGGTGTAGACCTGGAGTTCCGTTCCGACGCGCTGAAATCGGTTGCCAAACGAGCCCTGGAGCGTAAAACCGGTGCCCGTGGGTTGCGCTCGATTCTGGAAGGCGTATTGCTCGACACGATGTATGAGATCCCCTCGCAGTCTGAGGTGAGTAAAGTCGTGATCGATGAAAGCGTTATAGAAGGTAAGTCCAAGCCTTTGTATATCTACGAAAACAAAGAGCCGGCTGCCAAGGCCGCGCCGGACGCTTAAGCGTCCCGGTGCCGGAATAAAGAAGGGGCCTTCGGGCCCCTTTGCTTTTTGCGCGTTTTAGACGTGTCTTTGCGCTTGTTTTTTTTCAAGGCTGCCCCCATCTTGGTTTCAAGCTTACTTCCATCTGTTTCCGGCCTTGTGGCCGCCGTAGAGGCGAAATCATGAAAACAACCATCGAATTGCCTCTCCTGCCATTGCGTGATGTCGTGGTTTATCCGCACATGGTTATCCCGCTGTTCGTGGGGCGCGAGAAGTCTATCGAAGCCCTCGAGGCTGCGATGACGGGTGACAAGCAGATTCTTCTGTTGGCGCAGAGAAATCCTGCTGACGATGATCCCGGCGAAGACGCACTTTATCGCGTAGGCACAATTGCAACAGTTCTGCAGCTGCTCAAGCTGCCCGACGGCACCGTCAAGGTCCTGGTCGAAGGTGAGCAGCGTGGCACGGTCGAGCGTTTCAGCGAAGTGGACGGCCATTGCCGGGCCGAAGTGTCGCTGATCGACGAAGTGGACGCGCCCGAGCGTGAGTCTGAGGTGTTTGTCCGCAGTCTTCTGTCGCAGTTCGAACAATACGTGCAGTTGGGCAAGAAGGTGCCTGCTGAGGTCCTGTCGTCGCTTAACAGCATCGACGAACCTGGGCGGCTGGTCGATACGATGGCGGCCCACATGGCCCTCAAGATCGAGCAGAAGCAGGAAATTCTCGAAATCATCGATTTGTCTGCCCGTGTCGAACACGTGCTGGCACTGCTGGATGGCGAAATCGACCTACTGCAGGTCGAGAAGCGCATTCGTGGTCGCGTCAAGAAGCAGATGGAGCGTAGCCAGCGCGAGTACTACCTGAATGAGCAGATGAAGGCCATTCAGAAGGAACTTGGCGATGGTGACGAAGGGCACAACGAAATCGAAGAGCTGAAAAAGCGCATCGATGCTGCGGGCCTGCCCAAGGATGCACTTGCCAAGGCCCAGGCCGAGCTGAACAAGCTCAAGCAAATGTCGCCTATGTCTGCCGAAGCCACTGTGGTGCGCTCCTATATCGACTGGCTGGTTCAGGTGCCTTGGAAGGCGCAAAGCAAGGTCCGTCTGGACCTGGCCCGCGCCGAAGATATTCTCGATGCCGACCATTACGGTCTGGAAGAGGTCAAGGAACGTATCCTCGAATACCTCGCCGTGCAAAAACGCGTGAAGAAAATTCGCGGGCCGGTACTGTGCCTGGTGGGGCCTCCCGGGGTCGGTAAAACATCGCTGGCAGAGTCGATTGCCCACGCGACCAATCGTAAATTCGTGCGCATGGCCCTCGGTGGCGTGCGCGATGAAGCGGAAATTCGGGGGCATCGCCGCACTTATATCGGGTCGATGCCAGGAAGATTGATTCAAAAGATGACTAAGGTTGGCGTGCGCAATCCGCTGTTTCTTTTGGATGAAATCGACAAGATGGGCAGCGATATGCGCGGCGATCCCGCTTCTGCGCTGCTCGAAGTGCTCGATCCGGAGCAGAATCACAATTTCAACGATCACTATCTGGAGGTCGACTACGACCTGTCGGACGTGATGTTCCTCTGCACCTCCAACTCCATGAACATTCCGCCAGCACTGCTGGACCGGATGGAGGTGATCCGTCTGCCGGGCTACACCGAAGACGAGAAGATCAACATCGCCGTCAAATACCTTTCGCCCAAGCAGATCCAGGCCAACGGCCTGAAAAAAGGCGAGCTGGAATTTGACGAGGAAGCGATTCGCGACATTATCCGCTACTACACTCGCGAGGCGGGTGTGCGTGGTCTGGAGCGGCAAATTGCCAAGGTCTGCCGCAAGGCGGTCAAAGAGCATGCGCTGGAAAAACGCTTCGCGGTCAAGGTTACTTCGGACCTGCTGGAGCACTTCCTGGGTGTTCGCAAGTTCCGCTACGGCCTCGCCGAGCAGCAGGATCAGATTGGTCAGGTGACTGGCCTTGCGTGGACTCAGGTCGGTGGCGAGTTGCTGACTATCGAAGCGGCCGTAGTACCGGGCAAGGGTCAACTGATCAAGACCGGTTCGCTAGGCGATGTGATGGTCGAGTCGATCACCGCAGCGCTGACGGTCGTGCGCAGCCGCGCCCGGAGCCTGGGCATCCCCCTGGACTTCCACGAGAAGCGCGACACCCATATCCACATGCCTGAAGGGGCTACGCCCAAGGACGGCCCGAGCGCCGGCGTAGGCATGTGCACGGCCCTGGTATCCGCGCTGACCGGCATTCCTGTGCGCGCCGACGTCGCCATGACGGGTGAAATCACCCTGCGTGGCCAGGTATTGGCCATCGGCGGTCTGAAGGAAAAACTGCTGGCGGCTCACCGTGGCGGGATCAAGATCGTGATCATTCCCGAGGAGAATGTCCGCGATTTGAAGGAGATTCCTGACAACATTAAGCAGGATCTTCAGATCAAACCGGTTAAATGGATTGACGAGGTCCTGCAAATTGCGCTGCAATACGCGCCGGAGCCCTTGCCGGATGTGGCTCCGGAGATAGTCGCGAAGGAAGACAAGCGAGAGTCTGACTCTAAGGAAAGAATTAGCACGCATTAATACGCATTTGCCTGGGGGGCTTCCTTGACAGTTTTTTAGAGCCCTTGTTATAAAGCGGCTCTTAAGTGTCTGTAGGCCATTCAGCACTCGTTTTTGCTTTCACCAAAAAAACTTAGAATCATCTCAAATAGATATAAGGGGACTTAGAGTGAACAAGTCGGAACTGATTGATGCTATCGCTGCATCCGCTGATATCCCGAAAGCTGCTGCTGGCCGTGCGCTGGACGCTGTAATCGAATCCGTCACTGGCGCTCTCAAGGCCGGCGACTCCGTAGTTCTGGTTGGTTTCGGCACCTTCTCCGTGACTGATCGCCCAGCGCGTACCGGCCGCAACCCGCAGACCGGCCAAACGCTGGAAATCCCTGCTGCCAAAAAGCCTGGTTTCAAAGCTGGCAAGGCATTGAAAGAAGCTGTTAACGACTAAGGTTTCACCGAGTTTATCCGGGTCGGGGTCATGCCTGGCTTGGCAGCGGAGCGGTCATACAGCCGGTTTGTAGCCGGTGTGTCACGCCAGGACTCGCGGGTTTGAGTCCGGTCCGCTCCGCCAGTTACGAGAAGGCGCATCCTCGGATGCGCCTTTCTTCTATCCGGATTCTACCCACGCTCCACGGTTGCCTAAATTTGAAGTTCAACCGTTTCTGGGGGACGCATGCTGCAGAATATCAGGGACAATTCACAAGGCTGGATTGCCAAAACCATCATCGGGGTCATCGTCGTATTGATGGCGTTGACCGGTTTCGATGCCATTTTTCAAGCTACCACCAACAGTAATGACGCAGCCAAGGTCAACGGCGAAGAGATCAGCCAGAACGAGCTGAGCCAGGCGGTCGACATGCAACGCCGCCAGCTCATGCAACAGCTGGGCAAGGATTTCGACGCTTCGTTGCTGGACGAAAAAATGCTGCGCGACTCAGCGCTCAAAGGCCTGATCGATCGCAAGCTGTTGCTGCAAGGCGCGCAAGATTCGAAATTCGCTTTCTCCGAAGCGGCGCTGGATCAAGTGATCCTGCAAACGCCTGAGTTTCAGGTCGATGGCAAATTCAGCGCCGAGCGTTTCGATCAGGTGATCCGCCAGCTGGGTTACAGCCGCATGCAATTTCGTCAGATGCTGGCTCAGGAGATGCTGATCGGCCAGTTGCGCGCAGGTCTGGCGGGGAGTGGTTTTGTCACCGACGCCCAGGTGTTGGCCTTCGCCCGTCTGGAAAAACAGACCCGGGATTTCGCCACCTTGAATATCCAGGCCGACTCGTCGACGGTCAAACTGACCGATGATGAGGTCAAGGCTTACTACGATAAGCATGCCAAGGAATTCATGACGCCCGACCAGGTGGTCATCGACTACCTTGAGCTGAAGAAGGCTTCTTTCTTCGATCAGGTCAGCGTCAAGGATGAAGACCTGCAAGCGGCCTATCAGAAAGAAATCGCGAACCTGTCCGAACAGCGTCGTGCTGCGCACATCCTGATCGAAGTGAACGACAAGGTCACCGAAGCCCAGGCCAAGGCGAAGATCGAAGAGATTCAGGCTCGTTTGGCCAAAGGCGAATCGTTTGAGGCGTTGGCCAAGGAGTTCTCCCAGGACCCAGGTTCGGCGAACAGCGGCGGCGATCTCGGTTATGCCGGTCCGGGTGTCTACGATCCGGAGTTCGAAAAGGCTCTGTATGCGTTGAGCAAGGATCAGGTATCGGCACCGGTGCGTACCGATTTCGGTTTTCACCTGATCAAGTTGTTGGGAGTCGAAGCGCCTGAAGTGCCAACGTTTGCCAGCCTCAAGGACAAGCTTGTTCGCGAGCTGAAAACCCAGCAGGTTGAGCAGCGTTTCGTGGAGGCGACCAAGCAACTGGAGGATGCCTCTTTCGAAGCCTCCGACCTGGCACAGCCGGCTCAGGACCTGAAACTGACCGTCCACACTTCGGCGCCGTTCGGCCGTGAGGGTGGGGAGGGGATCGCGGCCAACCGCGCCGTGGTGAGCGCCGCGTTCAGCCCGGAGGTACTGGATGAGGGTGCAAACAGCACCGCCATCGAGCTGGACCCGGAAACCGTGGTGGTGCTGCGTGCCAAGGAGCACCGCAAGCCCGAGCAAATGCCACTGGAAAGCGTGGACGGGGCCATTCGCGCTCAACTGGCGAAGGAACATGCCAGTGCGGCGGCCAAGACCCGGGCCGAGGAGTTGATTGCCGGTTTGCGCGATGGCAAGACGGCCCTGGATCAACCTGTCGACGGTCAGAAATGGAAGGTCATCGAGGCGGCGACTCGAAGCCAGGAAGGGATTGATCCGGCGGTGTTGCAGGCATTGTTCCGGATGCCTAAACCCGAATCGAAAGACAAGCCGACGTTCAGCAGTGTGACGTTGCCCGATGGCAGTCTGGTCATCGTGCGCTTGAACGGCGTGAACGAAGCGGCGGCACCGAGCGATGAGGAGAAGGCGCAATACCGCCGTTATCTCGCTTCTCGTGTCGGCCAGCAGGACTTCGCTGCCTATCGCAAGCAGTTGGAGAGTGAGGCGGACATCGAGCGCTTCTAAGTGCTCTGATGGTTTGCCCCACAACGACCCGGCCGAAAGGCCGGGTTTTTTGTGTCTGCTTGTTGCATCGGGCAGTATCTTCGTCGCTCCACCGAATTCGCGTCTTTTTCCCGCAAATAACCCCCAGTAGACTTGTAACCCGTTTGAGACAAGATTAGCCACGCGGCCTGGCAGCGTTCTGTTGCACAATACGCCCCGGATCGTTTTCCTCAGGATGTTCAATGTTCAAATCATTCCCTATGCGCACCGTCGGGCTGGCACTGGTGCTGGCCGCTGCAGCCGGTTGCTCGTCGAAGAAAACAGCTATCTACGAGCATGAAAACTTCGATGACTCCGGTACGTTCTCGCGTTCCTATTCAGTGAATGATGCGGCGACCTGCGAAGCCGGGCGCCGGGCATTGCTCAGCCAGGGCTACATCATTACCAGTAGCGATCCGAAGCTGGTCAGCGGTCACAAGAGTTTTCAGCAGACCGGCGAAACCCATATGGAGATCAGCTTCAATCTGGTCTGTGCGCAAGACAGTGGTCCCGGACACCGTGCGACCATGTTTGCCAACGCCTTGCAGGACCGTTATGCGCTGAAAAAAACCAACAACTCCGCCAGCTTGGGCGTGGGGGTGCTGGGATCGGTGTCGATGCCGATCGGCTCGTCCGATGATTCGATGGTCAAGGTCGCCAGCGAAACCGTGTCGTCGGCGAAGTTCTATGAGCGTTTCTTTGCCCTCGTGGAGTTGTTCCTGCCTCCCGAGGCGAAGAAACCCGTGGAAGAAACCGAAAAACCCAAGGCTGAGCTTGGCGTTCCGGAACCCCAGGTCGAGCCGGCGGCGTTGTCACCGGTTTCTACTCCGGAGCCGACACCGATGCCTGTTCCTGCACCAGAGCCGGCACCGATTCCTGTACCTGCTCTTGCTCCAGAGCCGGAGCCGGCTCCCGAATCGGCTCCCGAACCGGCACCAGCACCAGTCGCGCCGGTGGAGGAGGCCACGCCCGCGCCTGCCGAGACTTCTCCGGCCAGTTCGGAGCCGGTCGCGCCGCCGGCGGAGCCCGCGCCCATCGCACCCAGCGAGCCTCAACTATCAGAGCCTGAGTCGTCGACGCAAGCCATTACACCGCCACCCTCCAGCGCCTTGCCGGCCCCCTCCGAGCCGATCCAGCCGCTTCCCGCCTCTTGATGCTCAGTGGCAAGGGTGGAAATCCCTTGCCACACCTGCACGCAGTAATTTCCCAGCGCTGTGCTACGTTTAATTCATGAAGCTTTTGCTTCATGTTTTGTTCATAAAGCGGCTTTATGCTGATTCCAGCGCCATCAGGCATCGGTTTCAACGTTACGTTATGGGAAGGATTCAAGATGGATGATTATCAGGAAGAGCTGCTGGAATATCAGGCGTATGAGCTTGATCCCCTGGAACCCGCCGAGGATGCGACAGAGCTGTAAATCCGCTAAAAACGACACGTTATCAGCGGCAGGTTTGCAGCCTAACTGCTTCTACGACTGCGCCGAAACTCGCCCGGAGTCTGGTTGTTCCAGCGCTTGAAGGCGCGTTGAAAGGCTTCCGCTGAGGCGAACCCCAGCAGGTACGCGATTTCACCGAACGCCAGTTCAGTGTCGCGAATGTAGGTCATAGCCAGGTCGCGGCGAGTGTCGTTGAGGATTGCGCGAAATTGCGTGCCTTCTTCGGCCAGTTTGCGACGCAGTGTCCAGGTCGGCAGCTTCAGACGCGCCGCCACTTCTTCCAGGTCGGGTTCCCGACCGCCGTTGAGCAAGGGCCCCAGCAGTTGGATGATGCGCTCGCGCAGGCTGCGGGTGCGCGTCAATTGCTCCAGTTCCCGTTCACACAACTGAACCAGGTGTCGCCAGGTGCCGGGGCAATGTTGGGGGTTGCGTTGGGCGAGACTGTCGAGTCCCAGGCGTAGCTGATTATGTTCGGCACCGAACTGGATCGGGCAGTCACCGAGCGCGCGATAGGCCTCCAGGTATGCCGGTGCTTCGAACTCGATTTCCACCCGTTCAGCCCTCAACGCGACAGCACTCACGCAGGACAGCTGCGCCAGCCAGCCGGCGATGATCGAATCCACGACGAAGCGGTTGTAGGCGTTATAGGGGCTGATGGAATAGAACCGCAGCCACGCGCCTCGGGCATCTTCATGAAAACTCGACTGACCGCGATAGTTGGAGCCGTACAGCGGCTCGAAGCGGATCATGCACCGCGCGGCTTCGCGCACCGTCGGTGCCTGGGCCGCCGTCACGCCTGCCAGCCCGGCCTGGCTCAAGCGGCTAAGTTGGCCCATGCGCAAACCCAAGGCAGGGTCCTGGGTCTGTTGGATGGCGGCGTGCCCCAGGCGCATGTAGCGCGGGATCGACAGACGAGCACCGGGCTCGGCCAGGCGTGCCGCATCCAGACCGTATTGTTCAAGCAAAGGCTGGGGGTCGTGGCCATGGCTGGCAACCGCGTCGGCCAGGCTATGGACGAAGCTGACTGACAAGTCTCCCAGTCGCATCGGTTGCGGTTTCATGGTGTTACAGCCACAGGTTCAGCAGACGGGCGCCACGAGCTTCACCGTCGGGAAAATGCTCGCCGTCATGGCTGATGAAACTCTGCCCGGCGTTACCGTTGTCCCAGAACTGACCTCGCAGGAAGACACTGACGCCGCCCCTGGCCTGGCTGCTGGGCGGCTGGCTGGTCAGTGTCAGGCGATGCCAGGCCTGGCCTTCACTCACTTCCCCAGGCTTGAGGCTGACTTCGCTCGGTGTGGACAGGCCCCTATAGCCACCCCAGGGTTTTTCCCAGGTATGGCGACCGTTGACAAAGGCAGGCACTGCCACCAATTGCGCCCCCTGTTCATTCAACTGCCGATAATGAACCGGGTACCAACTGTCGCTGCCGATCAGCACGCCCAGGCGACCGGCAGGGGTGTCGACGACGCTGATTGTGTCCGGATGGTCTGGCCCCAGCACGCCCTGTTGCTCGAACATGGGGTGCTGTTGGCGCTGTGGCTGGCCCAGCGGCCGACCGTCGCGGCCGAACACCACGCTACTGTTGTACAACGGGCCCCGGCCAACTTTCAGTTGGCCATCGCTGACGCTTGGCTCGGGCAGCACGATGGAGCCGGCCACCAGAGTCACGCCGAACTCCTTGGCGAGTCCGCCGAACAGTGCCTGGTAGTCACGGGCCATGGTGTCGGCTTTCATGCGCAGGTAAGCATCGTCCAGCCGGTTGTCACCTTTTGCGCTGACCAGCGCCTGGATGAACGCCAGCGGGTTGCTGACCGCCAGCCAGTTCATCGCTTCCTTCAACGTGGCGGCCTGATACAACTCGTCTTTTTCCCCGGCGATCATCAACCAGGTGCCAATGTGCTCGGGCAAGACCACCACGGTTTTGTCATTGAGCAAGCCCAGGTCACGAGCGGTTTGCAAATAGGCCGCCAGTTTGCGGTGCAGGCGTTCGGGGCTCTGGTAGTCGGTGGGGAACAGTTCGGGCTGGATGCCCAGCAAGTTGCCTTGATCGGCAGGGGTGCCCTGGTTCACCGCCAGGTTGATGCGAAGGTCTGACAGGTAATGACCCGCCGGACGATCCACCGTCCACAGTGCGTAGGTGATCAGGGCGGCAATCAAGGCCAGTGACAACAGCAAGTACAGAAATTTGCGCATGGGGAACAGTCAGCGGCCGTGTGCGGATTCACTGACTAGGGTAGGGCCCACGATGGGGTGTTGCCAAGGGGCGTTGCGCATTTGGATCATTAAGTTGTCAGTTACGGCCATTGAGCACGCAGCTTCCCGCTCTTAGGCTGTCTGGCATGACTGATGGAAGCCGCAGAGCCTCCGCATTTTTTCCGTGATCGCCCGTTGTGGAGTTATCGATGACCACCCCTCATTACCCGCACCTGCTGGCCCCGCTGGACCTGGGTTTTACCACGTTGCGCAATCGCACCCTGATGGGGTCGATGCACACGGGTCTTGAAGAAAAGCCCGGTGGTTTCGAGCGCATGGCGGCGTATTTTGCCGAGCGCGCTCGTGGCGGCGTGGGGCTGATGGTCACCGGCGGAATCGGGCCGAATGACGAGGGCGGCGTTTACTCCGGCGCGGCCAAGCTGACCACCGAGGAAGAAGCCCTCAAGCACCAGATTGTGACCCGTGCCGTACATGAGGCCGGCGGCAAGATCTGCATGCAGATTCTCCACGCCGGGCGCTATGCCTACAGCCCCAAGCAGGTGGCGCCGAGCGCGATCCAGGCACCGATCAACCCGTTCAAGCCCAAGGAGCTGGACGAAGAGGGCATCGAAAAGCAGATCAGTGATTTTGTCACCTGTTCGGTCCTGGCCCAGAAAGCCGAGTACGACGGTGTCGAGATCATGGGCTCGGAAGGTTATTTCATTAACCAGTTCCTGGCGGCCCATACCAACCACCGCACCGATCGCTGGGGCGGCAGCTATGAAAACCGCATGCGCCTGCCGGTGGAAATCGTGCGTCGGGTGCGTGAGGCGGTCGGCCCCAACTTCATCATTATCTTTCGCCTGTCGATGCTCGACCTGGTGGAAGGTGGCAGCAGTTGGGATGAAATCGTTCAGTTGGCCAAAGCCATCGAGCAGGCCGGGGCGACGATCATCAACACCGGTATCGGCTGGCACGAGGCGCGGATTCCTACCATCGCCACCAAGGTTCCGCGGGCGGCGTTCAGCAAGGTCACAGCCAAACTGCGCGGCTCAGTGAGTATTCCGCTGATCACCACCAACCGCATCAACACCCCGGAAGTGGCCGAGCAGATCCTGGCCGAAGGCGACGCCGATATGGTGTCCATGGCGCGGCCTTTCCTGGCCGATCCGGAGTTCGTCAACAAGGCTGCCGCCGGGCGCGCGGATGAAATCAATACCTGCATCGGCTGTAACCAGGCCTGTCTGGACCATACCTTTGGCGGCAAGCTCACCAGTTGCCTGGTGAACCCGCGGGCGTGCCATGAAACCGAGCTCAATTACTTGCCGGTCACCGAGGTGAAAAAAATCGCTGTGGTCGGTGCCGGTCCGGCCGGTTTGTCCGCTGCTACCGTGGCGGCCGAACGGGGTCATCAGGTGACGCTGTTCGATTCGGCCAGCGAAATTGGTGGCCAGTTCAATATCGCCAAGCGGGTGCCGGGCAAGGAAGAGTTCTTCGAAACCCTGCGTTATTTCAAGCGCAAGTTGCAGACCAGCCACGTCGAGCTGTGCCTCAACACGCGGGTGGATGTCGCGCAATTGGTCGCGGGCGGTTTTGACGAGATCATCCTGGCCACCGGTATCGCACCGCGAGTGCCGGCGATTCCCGGGGTGGAGCATGCCAAGGTCCTCAGCTACCTGGATGTGATTCTGGAGCGCAAGCCAGTGGGCCGCAGCGTCGCGGTGATCGGGGCCGGCGGTATCGGCTTCGACGTGTCGGAGTTCCTGGTCCACCAAGGGGTTGCCACCAGCCAGGACCGTGAAGCGTTCTGGAAAGAATGGGGGATCGATACCCTGCTCCAGGCGCGCGGCGGTGTGGCGGGTATCAAAGCCGAGCCCCATGCCCCGGCGCGGCAAGTGTTCCTGTTGCAGCGCAAGAAATCCAAGGTGGGCGACGGCCTGGGCAAGACCACCGGCTGGATTCACCGCACGGGCCTGAAGAACAAGCAGGTGCAGATGCTCAACAGCGTCGAGTACCTGAAAATCGATGACGAAGGCTTGCACATCCGCATCGGTGAAACCGGCGAGCCGCAGGTGCTGGCCGTGGATAACATCGTGATCTGCGCCGGCCAGGATCCGTTGCGTGAGTTGCAGCAAGGCCTGGAAGCCGCAGGGCAAACCGTCCACCTCATTGGCGGTGCCGACGTAGCGGCAGAACTGGATGCCAAGCGGGCGATCAATCAGGGTTCGCGATTGGCGGCGCAGTTGTAAGACACCGAATCTGTGGGCGCCTGGATCCACTGTGGGAGCGAGCCTGCTCGCGATAGCGATGAGTCAGTTGCATGAGTGTTTACTGACCCACCGCCATCGCGAGCAGGCTCGCTCCCACAAGGGGTTGCAATGAACACAGGCACTGAGGTCATCCGCGACCTAGCTGTTAAACTTGCGGCTCGTCCCGATTCGGCCTGCTGCAATGTTGCTTTCCTGCCTCGACTGGCACCCCCAACCCCGCCTGGAACTCCTTCATCTGGACTGGCTCGCCCGTGCCGGAGTTGAAGTGGCGGTGCTGCGTCTGGACCAGATTGACCCCCTGATCAGCGGCAACAAGTGGTTCAAGCTGGTTCACCATGTGCGCGCTGCCCATGAGGCCGGTGCCAAGGGGATCATGAGCCTGGGCGGTGTCTATTCCAACCATCTGCATGCGCTGGCGACGGCTGGCAAGCGCTTCGGGTTCCCAACGGTCGGGCTGCTGCGCGGCAATCCCCAGGAAACGCCGACGGTCCTTGACCTCAAAGCGTTCGACATGGATCTGCACTGGCTGGGTTATGGCGGATACCGAGGGCGGCACGCCGCGGACTTCTGGCAACCCTGGCAGGCGCAATACCCGCAGCTGCATCCGGTGCCTGAGGGCGGTTCAGGGTTGTCCGGCGCGCAGGGTTGCATGGATTGGGTGGCCGGGGCGCGTGAACAATTGGCGGCGTTGGGCTGGGTGGATTATCACGGCTGGTGGCTGGCCTGCGGTACCGGGACCTCCCTGGCGGGGCTGGTGTTGGCTGAAGCGGGGGAGCACCCGGTCTACGGCGTGTTGGCTGTGCCTGCGGATCACGGCGTGGCGCAGCAGGTCGAAAGCATCGTGGGGCAAGCAGGTCTCTGCAACCCGCGTTATGAGTTGTTCGACGGCAGCCGTGGCGGCTTCGCCCGGGTCGACGCCGAACTCGTCGCCTTCATCCACGCCACTGGCGCCATCGAACTGGAGCCGCTGTATACCGGCAAGGCGTTGATGCTGCTCAAGGCGCGGGTCGAGGCCGGACAGTTTGCCCGTGGCACCCGCTTGATTTTCGTTCACACCGGCGGCTTGCAAGGCCGCCGAGGGTTTGAATAACCAGCGTCAGCCGCGTTTGGGCATCATCCGCAGCAGGGTGTTATCGCGCACGATGTAGTGGTGGTACAGCCCCGCCAGGGCATGCAGGCCAATCAGCCAGTAGCCGATGGTGCCTCCCAACTCATGCCAGCCCTCCAGTTGTTTGGCAAAGTCTTTGTCCTGATCGATCAGCAGTGGCAAATCGAAACCATAGAACATCACCTGATGCCCTTCGGCACTGGTGATCAGCCACCCCAGCAATGGCATGGCGATCATGAACAGGTACAACGCCCAGTGCATCAGGTGGGCAAGGAAGGTCTGCCAGGCAGGCGAGGCGGGAAAGATGGCTGGAGCCTTCCCCATGCTGCGGGCGAACAGGCGTAGCCAGACCAGCACAAACACGGTCAGGCCGAGCATGAAGTGAGCTTCTTTGATCAGGGTCCGGCCGTCACTGCCTTTGGGGAATATCCCTCGCAGTTCGATGCAGGCATAAACCACGGCCAGTAGAATCAGCATCAGCCAATGCAGGGAGACCGTGACGGTACTGTAGCGGTTTTCCGAGCTTTTCCAGGGCATGCAGGTATCTCCAGTCATCAGGTAGAGCACCGTCTTATGCGGCGTAGTGCTCCTACTGTAAGCCCGTTTTTTCGGGTTCGCTTGAGCCAGATCAGTTTCGCCAGTATGGACAACCCCGATCAATGCATTCACAGGATGGCGGCTGTTGCGCCGCTGCGCGGGAGTAAGCGCCCTGGTCACGCAAGGAGGTCAGGGTGTCAGGTCTGGCGGATTCAGGAGCCAGTCCAATAGCAGCCTTGTGTCATTTTGACCCTGCACCGGTTTCGTTTGTATGGCGGGCTGCCCACCGCCGACATCGCCTACCCCCAGGCATAGCACCGGTCGGTCGGGGTCACCATCGAGAAAGCTCACCAGCACTACGCTGCCGGTCCTCAGGGCGGGCCGCTCATTCAGCGTCAGGCGTGACACCGGCAGGGTGATGCCTTCGTTATCCGGGGTCCACAGGCTGACAGTGACACGGCCGCGGTGATCGGGGCGTGTCGGCTGATGGTCAGGGTCGAGTACGTACGCGAGGTGATAGCCGGGGATGCAGGGTCTTGGATGCTTGAGGGCAGGCCTGAATACGGTGGACCATGGGATGGCCGAAAACCGGTTACGGTAATCGCGGGTCGCCGGTGTGGGCCACAGATTGGTTTCAAGGATGGAAAATTGCCGTCCGCGATGCTGGATATCGGTGATCAGCCACTGGTCGTTGAAAGTGGACTCCGGATGTTCACTGATCTGCACGATATGACCGCTGCGCAGGAAGGGCTGGTGGCTCTGGCCCTGGATTTCCCGCTGTCGACAGCGCAGCCGCTCAAGTCTGCGGCGGCCGGCCTGGTAGCGATGAGCCAACGTCGGACTGCTGCGTATCGTCTCGTGATTTTCACCTTCGAAGGCGTGATTGGCCGCGCTGTCCCCGGCTTGGCTTGTGTCGCGATCACTGAAGCCGGCCGGCAGGCCATGGGTCATTGCGCAGTGTCGCTGGTACACCTGCCTGATGGCTGGTTGCTGGCCGGGATCAGGGCGCAGGTTCAGTTCGATCGGACGGGCGGGAAAACTTTTCGGGTCTTCGGCGAATACCAGGACATGGCCATGAACGGTGTGTTCGAAGTGGTAATGAATGCCTTCTTCTTCACACAACCGGTGCAGCAACTCCAGATCGCTCTCCTCGTACTGGATACAGAACGGGCGGCACGGGTACTGCCCATGGGGCAGTTCAAAGCGGTAGCTGTGGGCCGGCAGCGCATTGTCTTCCAGCAGTCGATGCAGGATCTGCACAGCGCTAAGCCGGTAGAAAACCCGTCGCCGTGGGCCCTGTTCCAGGCGCTGGAGGTACGGCACCAGCGTCAAGCGATAGCCGATGCGCTGTGGGGCATGGCTCGTCACGCCGACGCTGTGCACAACGCCATGCACACCGCATTCGCCATCGAGGCGCAGGAAGGCAGGCTGGTCCAGCAACGTGTCGGGATTGATCGGCGGCGACAGCCCGATCAATTCAAGGTCGAAACGGTATGGCTGATTAAGCGCTTCGCGACCGTTAAACCTCAGGACTTGCAGGCGCAAATCGCTTTGCGTGAGGGTCAGGCTGAAAGGACTTTCCGATTCGTTGCGCATCGCGGTTCTTACTGGCTGGGAAGATAAGTTCACGAGAGTACGAAACCGCAGGAGGAAAGGGGGCCCCAAATCGCCATTTCAGAAACTCCCTACAGCACG
The DNA here is from genome assembly GCF_034555295.1 of Pseudomonas sp. N-137. Taxonomy (NCBI): domain Bacteria; kingdom Pseudomonadati; phylum Pseudomonadota; class Gammaproteobacteria; order Pseudomonadales; family Pseudomonadaceae; genus Pseudomonas; species Pseudomonas sp. N-137. The sequence continues at coordinate 166,036 of NZ_JAXUDQ010000007.1, read as the reverse complement.
TCGGGGAAATGTTGATTCATCGGCGGTGATTTTTTGGTCGATCAGCCGGTTTAGGCCGTATAAACTTGCGCCACAGCGCCGGCCAGCAGATGTCTCGGCGCGACAGACAAGAGAGTGAGTAATGGGCGCACAGTGGAAGGTTAAACACAAAGAAGCGGCTGCCAACGCCAAGGGCAAGATCTTCGGCAAGCTGGTGAAGGAAATCACCATTGCCGCGCGCAACGGCGCTGACACTGCCACCAATGCGCATCTGCGACTGGTGGTCGAGCAGGCGAAAAAGGCCTCGATGCCCCGCGAGACCCTGGAGCGCGCGATCAAGAAAGGCTCCGGCCAGCTCGGCGAAACCGTGCAGTACCATCGTGTGACCTACGAAGGCTTCGCACCGCATCAGGTGCCGCTGATCGTCGAATGCGTGACCGATAACATCAACCGTACCGTCGCCGAGATTCGCGTTGCGTTTCGCAAGGGCCAACTGGGCGCCTCGGGTTCGGTCGCGTGGGACTTCAACCATGTCGGCATGATCGAAGCCGCCCCGGACAGCCCCGACGCTGATCCGGAAATGGCCGCCATCGAGGCCGGCGCCCAGGATTTCGAACCGGGCGAAGACGGCGCGACGCTGTTCCTCACTGATCCTTCCGACCTGGATGCGGTGCAGAAGGCGCTGCCGGAGCAAGGTTTCACTGTGCTGTCCGCCAAGCTCGGCTACCAGCCGAAAAACCCGGTCAGTGGCTTGACGGACGAGCAGATGGCCGAAGTCGAGGCGTTCCTTGAGGGCCTGGACAATCACGACGACGTGCAGGACATGTTTGTCGGGTTGGCCGGTTAAGCACCACAACCCCCTGTGGCGAGGGAGCAAGCTCCTTCGCCACAGTCGCGCAGTAAGCCTTCAATCTCCTCAAACCCCGGCCGCCCCAACACCTGCGGCTGACAGCAGCGCGCCTGCAGATCCTGCAACGTTGCCAGTTCCTCAGCACTGAGCCCCGGTTCGATCCGCGCCAGCAGTTCCCCCAGCAAAATCCCGAACGCCCGCACTTCGATGCGTTGTAACGCACGGGTTTGCACCGTGTCGGCAGTGGCATGGAACGACGCCGCGCCAAAGTCGCCCAACAGACAGTCGCCCTGGTCATTGCACAAAATATTGTGCCCGTACAAATCACCGTGGGTAATGCCCTGGCGGTGCAGGTGCGCCGCCACCGAGGCGATGCCCAGGGCGATGCGCAAGGCCACGGGAGCGCTTAAACGCAGTGCGTCGGCATACACGTCGCGGGTGCAGGACTCCAGGCTCGGCAGCCCCGCCAGGTTGCGGTAGCTGGGCGCGATCAGGTCCATCACCAGTCCGGCCTGTTGCTCGGGGTGCCCGTTGATCTGGCCCAGCACGTCGATAAGGTTCGGATGACGACCTGCGGTGATGCAGGCGTGCATTTCATGCAATGGCGAGCCGTCGCTGGTCATCTGGCCTTTGTACAGTTTGAGCGCGACGTGTCGCGCGACCTGACCCGGTGGTTGCCATAGCGCCTGATGAATCACCCCCGAAGCGCCTTCGCCTAATTGTTGATGCACGTTCAGTTGCGACCAGTCGATGGGCGTCGTCCTCGCCAGGAGGTCGGCGTTGGCCTGGGTTTCCAGCGGGTTGCCGGCATAGGCCAGCCAACTCAGGCTTGGCAACTCGAGCAACCATTGCGGCAGCTCGGTCAATTGGTTGGCGGCGATGCGCAGCAGTTCAAGACGATGGCACTGCCCCAGGCTCGTGGGCAACTGCCGCAATCGGTTGCCGGCCAGCATGAGCTTTTGCAAGTGCGGGCGTTGGCCGAGCTCTTGCGGCAACTGACTGATGCGGTTGTCCGTCAGGATCAGCCAACGCAATAGTGGCGGCAGGGCAGTGCCGGGCACGCGTTCGATGCGGTTAGCCTTGAAACCGACCATGGTCAATGCCGCGCAGCGGCCCAGGCATTCGGGCAATTCAATGAAGTGGTTGTCCGAGCAGAACAACACCCGCAGGTGGGGCAACCGATGCAGATCATCGGGCAGCGCAGTCAATTGGTTGCCGCTGAGATTGAGGACTTCGAGCGAGTCGGCCAGGTCGAAAATTTCCCGGGGGAACTGTGTCAGGCCGCAGGACAGATCCAGCCGTTTGATGCCCGACAGCTGGCCGGCGCGCAGTTGAGCGAGGGTGTGCATGAGAGGTTCGCTGCTGATCAAGGGGCGGGCATCAAGCCCGAAGCCGCACAGTTAACCAATAATCAGTTCAACACAACACCCTGTGGCGAAGGTTTTATCTGTGGGAGCAAGACTTGCCCCCACAAAGTCCCCTCGCCAGCGTCGAAGGTGTCTAGCGCTCGACGCTGCGGTTCCATCGTGCGTTCCAGGCCGGGCGTTGCTCGTTGACCTGGTCCCAATCCACTGCAATCGCCGTTTCCAGGTACTGCTTCATTGCCTCTACCTGGCCGCGGGTTTTGTCAGTGGTCGGTGTGGTGGGGTTGGACGGGATCTGGTCGCCTTCTTCCAGGGCGATGGCCTGGGCTTCGGGTGTCAGCAGGAAGGCGGCGAGCTTTTGCGCCAATTCAGGCTGGGTGTTCTGGGCAATGGCGCACTCAGCGACATTGAGCACCACCGCGCCTTCTTTGGGTTGCGCGTACTCGACCGGCATGCCCTTGAGTTTGAGCGCGGTCACTTGGGTCGGCGTCAACGGGAACAGCGCGGCTTCGTCGGTTTGCAGCATTTCGGAGATCTTCGCTGAGCTGGGGATGTATTCCAGCACGTTGGGTCCGACGGTGTTTGGCCGGGCCTTGAAGCCCGGTTCGACGTCAGTTTCGCTGCCGCCCTGGATCCGGTTGAACATCAGAAAACCGTGCAGGCCGAAGGTCGAGGAAGCCAGGGACTGGAACACCAGTTTGTCCTTGAAGCGTGGATCGGCCATGTCCATCCAGGAGTTGGGCGCACTCCAGCCATTTTCCTTGAACAACCGTGTGTTGTAGGCAAGTCCCGTGACACCGAGGCTGACGGCCACGGCTTGATCCTTGATGCGGCCCTTGGCCGGAATCTGGGCCAGGGGCGGGCTGTCTTCGAGCTTGTCGCACAGCCCCATGGCGATGGCGCGGTACATGATGCCGTCGTCGAGGAACATCACGTGCATTTGCGGGTTGCCTTTACTGGCCTGGACTTTCGCCAGGATGTCGGCGGAGGTGCCGGGCACGATCACCACTTTGACGTTGTTGGCTTTTTCGAAGGCCGGCAAGACCTTGTCGGCGTAAAGCCGCTCCATGGTCCCACCGTTCATGCCCAGATAAAGCGTCGGCTCGGCCATCGCCTGGCTGACGGGGAGCAGGGCGCCCAGGCAGGAGAAACCCAGCGAGCAGAAACCGAACAGTGCACTGCGTTTGACGTTATTCATTGGCGCGACCTTCCTCTATCAAGCAACGGAGATGGAGTGAAACCGGGTGATTGAAAACGCATCCAGCGACGTTTTTGACGCGCCGCAGCAGATGATCTCGGTGAGCGCCTGGCCCACCGCGGGACCGATCTGAAAACCTGCGCCGGCAAAGCCGAACGCATGCAACAGGCCGGGTTGGGTGCTGCTGTGGCCGATCACCGGTTGGCGATCGGGCAGGTAACCTTCGGTGCCGCTCCAGGTGCGAATCGCCTGGGCACCTTCCAAAAAAGGGTAGAGCTCGACGGCTTGGCGCAGGATGTCGACCACTGCGTTCTGGCCGGGGCGGGCGCGGGCATTGTCCAGGGCGAAACCTTGGCCGCCCCCCAGCACGCAATTGCCACGGGCGACCTGGCGGGCATAGATACCGCCGCCCTCCACGCCGGTGCTGGCATCCATCACCAAGGGTAATGGCTCAGTGACCAGCATCGCTGGATGCCCGGCGTGCATCGGCACCGCTTCGCCAAATTGCGCGGCAAAATGGCTCGCCCAGGCGCCCGCGCAGTTCAGCAGCCAGGGGGCCTGAAGCACCAGGCCCGTTTCGGTACGCACACTAAAGTGCTGACCGTCATGCTCCACATGGCTGACTGCGCATTGTTCAAAGACCTGTGCGCCATGCCTGCGGGCCGCCTGGGCAAATGCCGGGGACACCAGTCGCGGATTGGCGTGGCCGTCGTCCGGGCAGAGGGATGCTCCGACTGCAACTGCGCCGACCCATGGGAAGCGGGCGCGCAACTGGTCACGATCCAGCAGTTGCAGATCAAGGCCGAAGCCCTGGCTGTTGGCGGCATAGTCGTGCAGGGCTCGCAAGTCGTCGGGGCTGCGGGCCAATTTCAGGTGACCGCTGCGCTGGTACTCCCCGTCGATGCCGATCAACTGCGGCAACTGGCTCCAGATTTCATGGGCCCGTTGCGACAACGGCAGTTGTGACAACGGTCGACCCTGGCGCCGCACGCCGCCGTAGTTGACGCCGCTGGAGTGCGAGCCGCAGAAGTCTCGCTCCAGCAATGCCACCCGGCGTCCGGCCTTGCTCAGGAACAGCGCGGCCGAGGCCCCGACGATACCGCCGCCAATGATCACGACATCCACTTCGATCATGGCTCGACCTCCAGGCCAAACGGTACGGGTTTGACCGGTGCCTGTGCCCGCATCCGGCCGATTTCGCCGACCGGACGCCCGCTCTCGCTGGCAATGATTTCCGCCGCTGCCGCACCGCACATTCTCCCTTGGCAACGCCCCATGCCGACCCGGCAATGGGCCTTGACCCGGTTGATTTCCCAATGGCCTTCACCCACTACCTGGCGGATCTCGCCTGCGCTGACTTCTTCGCAGCGGCAGATCATCAGGTCGTCAGCGGCGTGGGCGGCCCAATCCGTGGGAAAGACAAAGGCGCGCTCCAGGCCCTGTCGGAAACGGCCGATGCGTTCCAGGGATTGTTCCAGTTGGGCGCAACGCTGCGGGTCGACCAGGTAGCCGAGGTCTTCGAGCAAGGCCAGGGCCGCACGTTCGCCGGCGATTTCCGCGGCGTCGGCACCCATGATTCCGGCCCCGTCGCCTGCCAAGTAGATCCCCGGCACGCTGCTGCGACCGGCAGGGTCACGCTGCGGCAGCCAGGCGCGGTTTAGGGGGCTCCAGGAAAATTCGCAGCCCAGCAGGTCAGCCAGTTGGGTTTCGCTGCGCAAGCCGTGGGCGAAGGCCACCGCGTCGCAGTCGAGCGATTGCAAGCCTTTTGTGTTGCGCCACTGCAATGACTGGACGCGTCGTTCTCCGTCGATACGCGACAGGCTCGCACCCTGATGCACAGCAATGCCGTGGCTGCTCAGCCAGGCGCGATAGTAGAGCCCCTTGGCCAGTGTGGCCGGTTGAGCCAGCAGGCCGGGCAGGGCGCGGGCCTGGGCGCTCAAGGGCGAGCTGTCGAGTACCGCGACCACCTTGGCGCCGGCCTTGGCGTATTGATAAGCCACCAGATAAAGCAAAGGGCCGCTGCCGGCGAACACCACCCGTTCGCCGATGGCGCAACCCTGGAACTTCAGGGCGATCTGCGCCGCGCCCAGGCTGTACACACCTGGCAGAGTCCATCCCGGAGCGGGAAGGATTCGGTCAGTGGCGCCCGTTGCGACGATCACGCTGGCGTACTCCAGGCGCGCGGCGCGGCCTTCATGCAAGGTATCCAGCAGGCCCGACTCGGCGTTCCACACCAGTGTGTCTGGCCGGTAATCGAGCTGTTCGCGCAACGCGTCGAAGGTTTGGTGCAGGGCGCTGGCTTTGTGCGCCTCAAAGCCATACAGCTTGGCCGGCGAGCGCTTGAAGTTGGCCGGTTGTTGCCGATAGATCTGTCCGCCACCGCGTGCGGCTTCGTCCAGCAGGACGGGGTATACGCCGTGGGCGACCAGGGTCTGGGCGGCGCGAATACCCGCCGGGCCGGCCCCGATGATGGCTACCGGTTTCATAGCCACCTCGCAGGCGATGCTGTGGGATTTATGCTGCTATCGCCGCCGCCATCGCGAGCAGGTTCGCTCCCACAGGGGGACGGTGGTGATGCTTGCTGCAAGTCCCCTGTGGCAGCGAGTCTGTTCGCGATGGGGCCATTCCAGACGGCATTGTTCATGGCTGGCGCCCCGGTTCGCGGGTGATCTGCTGGCCGGCTTCAAGTAGCGTCGAGCAGGCGCGCACGCGGCGGCCATCGCCCAGCCGGACCCAGCAATCCTGGCAGGCGCCCATCAGGCAAAAACCGGCCCGGGGCTCGGCGCTGAAGTCGCTGCCGCGCAAGTGTTCACTGCAGGTCAGCACAGCGGTAAGCAGGGTATCGCCCAGCAGACCGATGGCCGGTTTGCCGTCGAGGATAAAGTCCAATGCCGGGCGGTCGCCTTCGGCCAGTCGTTTCAACAGAGCCATGGCGCCCTCATTGTTTGCCCACCAGAACTCGATCCAGGCCATAGACCCGGTCGAGCAGAATCATGGTCAGCGCCGTGAGCGCGATGACCAGCGCCGACACCGCCGCCATCATCGGGTCGATGGATTCGGTGGCGTAGACATACATGCGCACCGGCAGGGTTTGCGTGGCCGGTGAAGTGACGAAGATCGACAAGGTGACCTCGTCGAAGCTGTTGATGAACGCCAGCAACCAGCCTCCGGCTACCCCGGGCAGGATCATCGGCAAGGTGATTTGCCGAAACAGCGTGAAGCGCCCGGCCCCTAGCGATTGCGCGGCCTGCTCGGCGCTGCGGTCCAGGCCGATGGCCGAGGCCAGCACCAGACGCAGTACATACGGTGTAATCACCAGCACATGGGCGAAGATCAGCCAGGTGAAGCTGCCGTTCACGCCCATCAGCGCAAACAGCCGCAGCAACGCCACACCCAGTACCAGGTGTGGAATGATGATCGGCGACAGGAACAGGCCATTGAAAAAATCCCGGCCAGGAAATTCGAGCCGTGTGATCGCCAGCGCCGCCGGCACTGCGATCAACGTCGCCAACGACGCCGCACTGAATGCCAGGATCAGGCTGTTGTAGAACGCATCGATAAAGTCGGCGCGTTCGAACACCGCACGGAACCAGCGCAGGGAAAACGCCGTGGTCGGCAGGCTCAGGGTATTTTCCGGGGTGAAGGCAACAAGACAGACCACCACCAGCGGCGCCATCATGAACACCACCACCAGGGCATGAAACAACAGGGCGAAAGGACCGTTCCTGGACATGACGAGTTACCCCAATGACTTCTTGTAGCGGCCTTCGATCATGCGGTTCCACGACAGCATGATCAGCAGGTTGAGCAGCAGCAGCGCGACGGCAATGGCCGCGCCCATCGGCCAGTTCAGCTCCGACAGGTACTGGTCGTAGATCAGCGTGGCGACCATTTTCAGGCGGCGCCCACCGAGCAGGCCGGGAATGGCGAAGGAACTGGCGGCGAGGCCGAACACGATGAGGGTGCCGGACAAGACGCCGGGCATGATCTGCGGCAGCACGACCTTGCGCATCACCGTCAACTGGCTCGCGCCCAAGGACAGCGCGGCCTGTTCGGCGGCCGGATCGAGCTTTTGCAGCGAGGTCCAGACCGGGATGATCATGAATGGCAGCATCACATGCACCAGGGCGATGACCACGGCAAACGGCGTATAGAGCAGCTTCATCGGTGAGCCGCCCAAAGCTTGCAGCGTCTGGTTGACCAGCCCGTCGGCACCCAGCAGCAGGCTCCAGCCGAAGGCCCGCACCACCACCGAAATCAGCAGCGGCGTGAGAATCAGAATGAGGAAGATCGAGCGCCACGGCGCGCCCATGCGGCTGAGGATATAAGCCTCGGGCACGCCGATCAGCACGCACAAAATAGTGGTGAGTGCGCTGATCCAGAATGTGCGCAAGAAAATCTCGTAATAGTACGGGTCGCTCAGCAGGCTGGCGTAGTGGTCGAGGGTGTAGGCGTCCCCGTCGATGCCCGTGCCGTAGTCGAAGACATTGAACGACAGCACCAACGTCAGCCCCAAGGGAATGACCAGCAGACCCAGGTACCAGGCCAGGGCGGGCGCGGACATCAGATAGCCTTGCCTTCCCCGGCGCATTGCATCGATCAGCTTCATGCCGGCACCTCGTCCACGCTCAGCACCCGCAGCAGCGCCGGATCCCAGTCAAGACCTACCGCCGTGCCTTCGGTCATCGGCGCGCAGCCGTCGTTGCGGCGCACCACGCTGAGCTCGCCCAGGTTGGTCGAGACGCCGTACAGCCATTGGCTGCCGAGAAAGAAGCGGCTGACGATGACGCCTTGCAACCGACCCGAGCCGGCTTGGCACAGATCGATTTTCTCTGGACGCAGGCTCAAGACCAGTGGGCCGTGGCCCTGGCTGCAAGCTTGAACATTGCCCTGGCCGTCGCGCTCGCCGGGCAGCAGGTTGGCTTTACCGACGAAGCCGGAAATGAATTCGGTGCGCGGGTGTTCGTAGAGGGTGTACGGCGCGTCGATCTGAGTGATTCGCCCGGCCTGCATCACCACGACTCGGTCACTGATGGACAGTGCTTCGGATTGGTCGTGGGTCACCATCAATGTGGTGATGCCGACTTCCCGCTGAATGCGGCGGATTTCGTACTGCATCTCCTCGCGCAGGTTGGCGTCGAGATTGGACAGCGGTTCGTCGAGCAGCAGCACTGGTGGTTCGATCACCAGCGCCCGGGCCAGTGCCACGCGCTGGCGCTGGCCGCCCGAGAGTTCCCGCGGGTAGCGCTCGGCGTGCTGGTCCAGACGCACCAGCTTCAGCACCCGATCCACCCGTTGTTGCAGCTCGGCGCCGGGCACTTTGCGCATGCGCAGGCCGAAAGCGACGTTGTCCTTGACGGTCATGTGGGGGAACAGCGCATAGCTTTGGAACACGACGCCCAGGCCCCGACTGGCGGGCTTGGCATGGGTGATATCGCGACCGTCCAGCAGGATGCGCCCACTGCTGACTTCGACGAAGCCGGCGATCATTTGCAAAGTGGTGGTTTTGCCGCAGCCGGAGGGGCCCAGCAGCGAGACGAATTCGCCTTTTTCCACCGAGAGATGGGTGTCCACCACGGCATCGATGGCGCCGTAACGTTTGCCAAGTCCTTCAAGTTGCACAAAAGCCATGATTGCGCTCCACCTGAGATTGTTATGCGTCGCCACAAGGCGCGCTTTTTTGTATGGGCAGATACGAAGGGATGCTGCGGGGTGCGTTGGCGCTCGACGTCAAGTCGGCTGCCGCTGTTGTTCGAATCGCCCCTGTATGGACGCAGAGTAGGACGAAGAATAGGATGGGCTCAATGGACTATTTCACTGAGACGATGACTATTTTCATTTTCCTTCAGTGAGTAAATTTAACCAGCGAGAAACTTCATGTCTGATTCCACTGATCGGAATATCGAAAAAAACGAAGTCGGGGTCGGCGCGGTCTCTCGACTGTTTGCCGTGTTGCGCAGCCTGGGTGACACCGTCGAGGGCGGGGAGCGGGTCACGCAACTGGCTCAGCGCATCGGTCTGTCTCAACCCACCACACATCGCATGCTGCGCAGCCTGATGGACGAGGGCATGGTCGAGCAGGATGCGCGCAGCAAACGCTATCGCCTGAGCCTGGACTTTTTTGCCTTGGCCGCGCGTGCCGGGAACACCGGCAACCTGCGTGAGTTGACGCGCCCTGCCATGCTGCGGCTGTCGGCGTCCCTGGGGGATTCGTTGTTTCTGCTGGCGCGCAGTGGTTTCGATGCGATCTGTCTGGACCGCAGTGAAGGTCCTTTCCCGATCCGCACATTCACCGGCGACATAGGCGGTCGCGTGGCGTTGGGCGTGGGGCAGGGCAGCCTGGCGATCCTGGCATTCCTGCCGGAAGAAGAGCGCGACACAGTGATCCAGTACAACCTGCCACGGCTCAAGGATTTTCATTTGTACGATGAAGTCTTCCTGCGCACGGAAGTGGAGAGCGTGCGTGCGCTGGGTTACGCCGGACGCAACACCGGGGTGTTGCAAGGCATGGCCGGGGTGGCTGTGCCAATCCTGGACCGGGAGGGCCGCGCCGTGGCGGCGTTGAGCGTGGCGACCGTGAGTGATCGACTGGGGCCCGACCGGCTGCCGACGGTGGTGGAAATGCTCAAGCGCGAGGCCGCCCTGATCGGACCGCGAGTCAACCCGTTCGACCCGCTGCTGCGCAGACCTTCGCAGGTGTTTGGGCAGGGTTGAATTTCACGGGCATCCCCGACCTCTGTGGGAGCGGGCTGCAGCGCTCAGAAATTCAGGGTTTGCTTGAGCTTTTGCGCCGCTGGCGTATCACTGGGTATGACCATCGCATAGTTGTATCCCGGTCCGGACCAATACTCGGCTTGCAACTCGCCGTCACGACGGCTGCCGCGCGGTAGCAGGAAATTTTTCGGGCCTGGTGGACGCACGTAGAAGCTGATCTTCTGGCCGCTCGGGTCCTGATAAACCACCATCGCCGCCGCGCCTTGCTCGGTGCTCAGCAATCGCCCGCTGACCGGCTTGAATCCTGCCGCCGACAGATCTGGCAGGCGGTCGGCCCGGGTGAAGTAACGGTCGAGCCAGCCTTGCATGGTGCTCTCATCGCCGCCTTGGTAATCGGCCGGCAGGATGCCTTGCTGGGCAAACAATCGATACGCCTGCAAGGCGTCGCTCATGGGCAGCATAGCGCTGACGAGCGTCATCTCCCGGGCCTTCCAGCCGCTCAAACCGCCGACACTGACGGCCAACACCAACACTGCCGCGCTGGCCAGATGGCGATGGAACCGATGTTTCAGGCGTTGGCGGATCGCTGTCGGGTCGAGGTCCGGATTAGGCGCGTGTTGCAGGCCTGCGTTCAGGGCCGCGCGCAAGTGTTGTGCGTCCTGTTGCCAGGCCTGGACCCGGGCGGCGACTTCCGGGTGATTGGCCAGGTAGTTTTCCATCAGACGCTGGTCGGCTTCGCTCAGTTGACGATCGACGAAGGCGTGCAAGTCGTTGTCGCTGGGGGGCATGCTGATCATTTGAGTATCCGCAGGGCAGGGCGGGTGATTTCGCCGTCGCTGAGTTGGCGCAGGGCCTGGCGGGCGCGGGATAGGCGCGACATCACGGTGCCGGTCGGCACGTCGAGGATGTCGGCCACTTGTTGGTAGCTCAAGCCTTCCACCGACACCCACAGCAACAGCGCACGTTGTTCGGTCGTCAGTCGATCGAAAGCCTCGAGGGACGATTGGGCGATCACGCTGCGCTCGGCTGAAGGGTGAGCATCATCGCGACCGGTGAAAAATTCCAGCATGCGTGCATAGCGTCGGGAACGACGATGGCTATCGAGAAACTGTCGATAAAGAATCGAAAACAGCCAGGCCCGAAGGTCACCATCGGCCCGTTTGTCATTCCATTTTGACAATGCCCGCTCCAGGCACGCTTGCACCAGGTCGTCAGCATTGCTGGGGTTGCGCGTCAACGACACGGCAAAACGCCGTAGTCGGGGGATGAGCGTGCGCAACTGTTCGTCGAGTTCGTTCATGGCTGTGCTTCTTTGGCAGTCACTGCGCCGGGAGTGGAAAGACGACTCGCGAACGAGATTATTCCAGCCTGGGAAAAATAAATACGAAGTGTGGGAATAAAACCCTCTGGCTTTCGTCTGACGGGTCCTTTAGTACAAACGGCCTTGGGCCTTGGAGCTTCGTCATGGTTGACCCTTCCTTTGAACCGAGCCGGCCGCCGTTGAGTGCCGCCAGCCTGGCGCTGCGCCTTACCGGCATTGCTGTGATTGTTGCCGCGTTGGCCGGGACATTTGCCTACGTCAACGGAACCCTTGACCCACAACGCCTGACACCGAATGCGCTGGTCAACGTGCTGGAAAAGAACAACGGTGTGCACCCGGGCTTTCGTCGCAATCACTCCAAAGGGGTTTGCGTTGCGGGCTATTTCCAAAGCAGCGGTGAGGCTCGCCCCTATTCCAGTGCCCAAGTCTTCCTGGAGGCGCGCACGCCGGTCGTCGGGCGGTTTGCCTTGCCCAGCGGCAACCCCTACGCGCCGGACAACAGCGTGCCGATCCGCAGCCTGGCGCTGCGCTTCACCCAAGCCAACGGGCAGCAGTGGCGTACCGGCATGAACAGCATGCCGGTGTTTCCGGTGGGCACGCCCGAAGCGTTCTATCAGTTGCAACAGGCACAATCGCCGGATCCGGCCACGGGCAAACCCAACCCTGCGGCCGTACCCGCCTTCTTTGCCGCGCACCCGGAAGCCAAACCGTTCCTGCAATGGATCAAGACGGCCAGGCCATCGGCCAGCTATGCCACCGAAACCTACAACGGCATCAATGCGTTCTATCTGGTCAATCCTGCGGGACAACGCCAGGCGGTGCGGTGGGGCGTGGTGCCAGTGGCTTCGGATGGCACGGGCGTGACGCCACCCCAGGGCGCTGACTTTCTGGAACAGGATCTGGTCAAGCGCCTGGCTGCGGGGCCGTTGCGCTGGCAGCTGAATATCACGTTGGCCAATCCGGGCGATCCGGTGAACGATGCCAGCAAAGCCTGGCCCGAAGATCGAACGGTGCTCAACGCCGGTACGCTGGTGCTGGAGCGCACCCAGTCACAGGACGACGGCGAATGCCGCGACATCAACTATGACCCGCTGATTCTGCCGAGCGGCATCGAAGGTTCAGATGACCCGCTTTTGGCGGCGCGCTCTGCCGCGTATGCCAGTTCGTACTTGCGGCGCACCAGCGAAGTCAGTCAATTGCCCGCCAACCAGGAGTCCCGCCCATGAGCGCCCCTCGACACTTCGCACCGCTGGCTCGACTGCTGCACTGGTTGATGGCATTGATGGTCATTGCCATGCTCTTTATCGGCGCGGGCATGGTGGCCTCGGTGTCCGAGCGCCATGAATGGCTGCTTCAGTTGCACAAACCCTTGGGCATCGCGATTTTGCTGCTGGTGATCGTACGCCTGGTGGTGCGTTTTACGACACGCCAACCACCATTGCCGGCCGATCTGCCAGGCTGGCAGGCGTTGGCGGCCAAGGCGTCCCATGCTCTGTTGTATGCCTTGATGTTGATTCTGCCCCTGTTGGGCTGGGGCATGATTTCAGCGGCGGGAGACCCGGTGATGCTCAGCAGCTCCCTGCAATTGCCTTCCATCGTACCGGCGGATGCCCAGACTTTCGCACTGTTGCGCAAGGCCCACGGCTACCTGGCTTATCTATTGTTCCTGACCGTGCTGGTGCATCTGGCGGCGGCACTGTTTCATGGTTGGGTGCGTCGGGATGAGGTGTTGGACAGTATGTTGCGAGGACGGGATTGAAGTCCCCGCTACCTGTCGACAACCGATAACTTGTGGCGAGGGAATGAATCCCTCGCCACCGAGTGCCCACCACGGGGAGAGCGTTGGATGATGGAGCGTTAGCGCAGCTCGTCGACCATGTCCGCTATGGTGCTCAATACATCCTTGCCCAGTTGCATCGAACGCTTGCCGGACCAGCCGGTGCGAGGATCCGGGTGGTCGTCATGATCCTTGAACGGCATCTCCAGGGTCAGGGACAGGCAGTCGTATTTCTGGCCGACCGCGTTACAAGCCAGGGTCATGTTGGCCAGGCCCGGTGCGTCGCGGGTGTAGCCGTGAGCGGTCTGAAAGTCTTTGGTCTGGTGCTTGAGATCGCTGCGAAAGCGCTCTTCGAGTTCGGCAATGCGTGGCGTGTAGCCGGGGTTGCCTTCGCAACCGGCAGTGAAGACGTGAGGGATTTCCTCGTCACCGTGAACGTCCAGGAACAAATCTACGCCGTATTTTTCCATTTGCTGCTGTACGAAAAATACCTCAGGACTGATTTCCGGACTGGCGTTCTGCCAAGCGCGGTTGAGATCCTGCCCCATGGCATTGGTACGCAGATGGCCGTGGAAGGCACCGTCAGGATTCATGTTGGGCACCAGATACAGATCGGCCTTGGCAAGCAGTCGGTTCAAGCGCGTGTCGTCCTGATGCTGCAGGCGTTCGATCACGCCCTCCATGAACCACTCGGCCATGTGCTCGCCGGGATGCTGCTGGGCGATGATCCAGACTTTGCGTCGACCTTCGGCACCGCTGCCCTTGCGCAGTAGTTGAATGTCGCGGCCTTCCACGCTTTTGCCGACGGCCAGCAGTTCGGTCCCGGCCTTGTGCAGAGCCTGCTCGATCAACCAGTCGTGACGACCACGGCTGTAGGGTTCGAAATAGGCAAACCAGGCATGGGACTGTTCGGCTTCCAGGTGAAAGCGCAGGGCGTCGCCTTCGAACTGTGTGGGAATACGGAACCAGTTGACGTGATCATAAGAGGCAACGGCCTGGTAACCCGTCCATGCCTTGTTGTAGGACGATTGACTGGCATTGAGCAAACGAAAGGAATATTCCTGGCCGACATGCAAGCCACTGGCCTTGAAGTGGAACCACTGGAAGTGGGCGCTACGGGTGTCGGGTCTGATCTTCAGCAGTGATTGCAAAGGATTGCTGATGTCGACGATCTCGATGTTGCCGCTGTCGAAATTGGCGCTGATATCAAAGGAAGATTTAGCCACGGTCACGATTCCTGTGATGGATTTTATGACCGTTACTTTACACGCAAGGAGGAGGATGTCGGGACGATTTGCGTGACAGAAAAGAGGGGGCGTCCTCCCTGGACGCTATTGGAGCTTAGTGAGTCCGCGATTGATTCTCAAGTGCTGCCTGTCGATAGTTTTCGTCGGTATGGCGTGGAGTGCTTGAAAAGGGATATTCATTTGCTATCATCGCCGCCATCGAATGAGCGACACCCAAAAGACTTCATTAGCCTGAAGCCATAAGCCGAAAAATCGGCAAAAAAAGACCCGGCAAAAAGCCGGGTCAAAAACCGTGATTAGCCTGATGAGGAGATATTCCAGAAGTCCGACCTAAGGTCTTCTGGCCTATCGACTGATCTCGCGACCAGCTGATGCAATAATAATCATTATCATTTGCAAGTCAAATGTTTTTATCCTGCCTATTGGAAAATATTTTCCTGGTCCCGCATTCGCGGTGCCATTCCCAAGTGTTACGCCTAGCGAGTAGGGTAGCCATCTAGTGACCGGTCAAGCATCACCTTGACCAGATCAATCATATGCACCACTGAAAAAGCCAGGTCGCGGCTCGACCCTTGTAGTCGACTGGCGGATTCCTGGGCGGTGGCGGCCGCACAGCGCAGCAGGTCGCAAGCATGGACCAAGGCCTCTTCTGCGCTGATGTTGCGGTTTACGTCGAAGAAGCGATGTTCTGCAGGCGCTTCTGACATACCCGGTTTCAAGTAGTAGTCCAGAGCGCGTTGGGCCGCCGGGCAGTCCTTCAGCGAGGTGAGTGTACTGTCGAAAGGGCGGGTGGGCTCATCGTTGTTGAGTCTGTCCATGGTGTCTAGATTCTCCGTGTAGGGGCTGAAATCCTGAATCCAGAATAGTACCTATCGTAATTGTGACGATAATTTAATTACTACATTTTGTGTTTTGATGGTCGGAGCCAGCCAAGTATCGTGCCGCTCATGGATAAATGGATAGAGTTGGTCAAGGCCAAGATGAAGGAGCTGCGCATCACGCAAGTGGTGCTCGCAGAACGTTTGGGGATGTCCCAGGGCGGCGTCGGCCATTGGCTGACCAAGCGCCGGCAACCCAGTGTCGACGACATGAACCGGGTCCTGCGGGAGCTGGGGCTGGAGTTTCTGGAAGTGGCGATGGTGATCCGCGAGCCGGACACCTCCACCGAGGAAGGCATGGCCCTGGCGCAGAAGTACAATCCGTACTTCCGCTACCCGGTAAGTGATTGGAGCGAGGTAGGCGGGATTCGCGAAGGCGATCTGGCGTCCTACAGCCAGGCGCGCTATGAGCTGACGGACTATCACGCTCAGGGGGACGCATTCTGGCTCGTGGTGGTGGGAGATGCGATGACGTCACCCAGCGGGTTGAGCATTCCCGAGGGTATGTCGATCCTGGTGGACCCGGCCATTGACGCGGTGCCAGGCAAACTGGTGGTTGCCCAATTGCCTGACAGCAGTGACGCCACCTTTCGCAAGTTGATTGAAGAGAGCGGGCAGCCTTACCTGGTCCCGCTCAATCCCACCTACCCGAAAACCCTGTACACCGAGCAATGCCGCATCATCGGTGTGGTCGTGCAGGCCACCATCAGGTTCTGAATGGATCGGCCCGTGGGAGCGGGCCGATACTTACTCTTCGAACTCCACCAACGCGCAGCCCTCGCTGACCATTTCACCTTCCTGGCAATACAGTGCCTTGATCACACCGGCTTGGGGCGCGCGAATGCTGTGCTCCATTTTCATCGCCTCCAATACCACCAGTTGCGCCCCGGCTTCCACCGTCTGTCCGGCGCTCACCAGCACCCGAACGATACTGCCGTTCATGGGGGCGGTCAGGCCGCCTTGGTGGCTGTGGCTGGCTTCGGCGGCGGCCAGCGGGTCGTACACGTCGACTCGGTGCAGGTCACCTTCCCATTGCAGATACAGGCTGTCGCCCTGGCGAATGGCGCGATGCCTGCGCCGCAGGCCATTGTGCTCGGTCACCAGTTGCTCACCCCGGAATTCTGTACGACCAGCCGTGACGTCCAGGGTCAATGCTCGATCCTGGCCCTCACAGCTAAGGTGCACAGTGGTCTGTCTTGGCAGCCCCAGACGCAGTCCGGCGGTGTTGGCCCAAGGTGAGTTGGCGTCATCGGACCGTGCATGCGGCGTCAGACTCAAGGCGAAGCCATGGGCCGCCGCGAGCCAGAAGTCGTCATCCAATTCGCCGGGCTCCGGCAAAAGTTGCGTCTGATAACGTGGGATAAATCCAGTGTCCAGCTCCGCCGCCGCAAAGGCGGGGTGGGCCACGATGCGTCGTAGAAATCCGATGTTGGTTTTCAGCCCGCCGATGGCAAACTCATCGAGCATGCTCAAAAGCCGCAACCGCGCCTGTTCACGATCCTCGCCCCAGGCAATCAGCTTGCCGAGCATCGGGTCGTAGAACGGTGAAATCTCATCGCCTTCCTCCACGCCGCTGTCGACCCGACGACCCGGTGCCGCACTCGACTCGCGATACAACGCCAGGCGCCCGGTAGCCGGCAGGAAGTCGTTGGCCGGGTCTTCGGCGTACAGGCGCACTTCGATAGCGTGGCCCCGCAGTGGCACTTGCTCCTGTGTCATGGGAAGCCGCTCGCCACGTGCCACGCGAATCTGCCATGCCACCAGATCGAGGCCGGTAATGGCTTCGGTGACCGGGTGTTCGACTTGCAGGCGCGTGTTCATCTCCATGAAGAAGAACTCACCGCGTGCATCCAGCAAAAACTCCACGGTACCGGCACCGACATAACCGATGGCTTGAGCCGAGCGCACGGCGGCTTCACCCATGGCACGCCGCAGTTGTGGGGTGAGGCCGGGGGCAGGGGCTTCTTCCACCACTTTCTGATGCCGACGCTGGATCGAGCAATCACGCTCATTGAGGTACAGACAGTTGCCGTGCTGATCGGCAAAGATCTGGATTTCCACGTGCCGTGGCTTGAGCAGGTATTTTTCCACCAGCATCCGCGAATCGCCAAACGACGATTGCGCTTCACGCTGGGCCGAAGCCAGGGCTTCGGCCAGTTGGCTGACGTCCTCGACCACTTTCATGCCTTTGCCGCCGCCACCGGCAGTGGCCTTGAGCAGTACCGGATAGCCAATGCGTTCGCAGGCGTCGCGGAAGGTCTCCAGGTCCTGGGCTTCGCCGTGATAACCGGGCACCAGAGGCACACCGGCGGTTTCCATGAGGGCTTTGGCGGCGGACTTGCTGCCCATGGCATCAATGGCCGAGGCGGGCGGGCCGAGGAAGATCAAGCCGGCGTTTTCGATGGCCCGGGCGAACCCGGCATTTTCCGAAAGAAAACCATACCCTGGATGGATGGCCTGGGCGCCGCTGGTCTTGGCCGCGTCGATCAGTTTGTCGATTTGCAAATAGCTGTCAGCGGCCTTGCTACCGCCCAGGTCAACGCGGATATCGGCTTCACGGCTGTGACGGGCATCGCGGTCGGTGGCGCTGTGGACGGCCACTGTGGTCAGCCCCATGGCCTTGGCGGTGCGCATCACGCGACAAGCGATTTCACCACGGTTGGCCACCAGCAACGTGGTGAGGATGGGGACGCTCATCAACGCGGCTCCTTGTTGTTCGATTCGGCCTGCCAGCTGGGCGAGCGCTTTTGCAGGAACGCTCGTAAACCTTCCTGGCCTTGCGCACTGACGCGGATGCGGGCGATGGCGTTTTCGGTGTAGCGCCGCAATGCAGGTGTGAGGGCGCCGTTGCCGACTTCACGCAACAGTTCCTTGCTGGCGCGCATGGCCGCCGGACTGTTGAGCAACAGGTTGTCGACCCATTGTTCGACCTGCTGGTCCAGTGTTTCGGCCGGGTAACTTTCCGACAGCAGACCGATTTCTTTTGCCCGTTGTCCGTCGAAGCGTTCCGCGGTCAGGGCGTAACGCCGCGCGGCCCGCTCTCCGATGGCTTGCACCACGAACGGGCTGATCACCGCCGGCGCCAGGCCAATGCGTACTTCCGACAGACAGAACTGCGCTTGATCAGCGCCAATGGCCATGTCGCAGGCGCTGATCAGCCCCAGCGCACCGCCAAACGCTGCGCCCTGGACCACCGCCACGGTAGGAATTTTCAACTTGGCGAGGTTGTACATCAGCTCCGCCAGTTCCCGGGCGTCGTCCAGGTTGGTGTGGTAATCGAGTTCGGCCGACTGCTGCATCCAGGCCAGGTCGGCACCGGCGCTGAAGTGTTTACCGCGACCACGGATCAGCAGAAAACGCAGGTTCGGATCACTGCTGACATGGTCCAGGGCAAGGATCAGCTCGCGGATCATTTCGGCGTTGAACGCGTTGTTTTTCTGCTCACGGCTGAGCCACAAGGTCGCAAAGCCGCGGGGGTCGCTGAGCAGTTCGAGGGTGTTGAAGTTATCCATGTGCATTCCCCGTTTACATCCGGAACACGCCGAAGCGGCTCGGTTCGATGGGCGCGTTCAATGACGCGGACAAGGCCAGGCCCAGTACATCGCGGGTCTGGGCCGGGTCGATGACCCCGTCGTCCCACAGCCTCGCGCTGGAATAGTAGGGGTGGCCCTGCTCTTCGTACTGATCGAAAATCGGTTGTTTGATTTCAGCTTCTTGGGCGGCGCTGAACGGATGGCCGCTACGTTCGGCCTGTTCGCGCTTGACCTGCACCAGTACGCCGGCGGCCTGTTCGGCACCCATCACGCCAATCCGCGCATTCGGCCACATCCACAGGAACCGTGGGTCGTAGGCGCGGCCGCACATGCCATAGTTGCCGGCACCAAAGCTACCGCCGATGATGACCGTGAATTTCGGCACCTTGGCGCAGGCCACCGCCGTCACCAGCTTCGCGCCGTGCTTGGCGATGCCGCCGGCTTCGTATTTTTGCCCGACCATGAACCCCGTGATGTTTTGCAGGAACAGCAGCGGGATACCGCGTTGACAGGCCAGCTCGATAAAGTGCGCGCCTTTTTGCGCGGCTTCGGCGAAGAGGATGCCATTGTTGGCGAGAATCGCGATCGGGTAGCCGTGCAAGTGAGCAAAACCGCAGACCAGCGTCGTCCCGAACAGCGCCTTGAACTCATCGAACACCGAACCGTCCACCAGCCGCGCAATCACTTCACGCACGTCAAACGGCTGCTTGGCGTCCGCCGAAACCACGCCGTACAGCTCGTCGCTCGAATACAGCGGGGCGATGGGGGCACGTTGCTGCACTTCGCCGAGCTTGTGCCAGTTGAGGTTGGCAATGCTGCGGCGGGCAATGGCCAGGGCGTGTTCATCGCTGTCGGCGTAGTGATCGGCGACGCCGGAGATCTTGCAGTGCACATCGGCACCGCCCAGGTCTTCAGCACTGACCACCTCTCCGGTGGCCGCTTTCACCAGCGGTGGGCCGGCCAGGAAGATCGTGGCTTGCTGGCGAACCATGATCGCTTCGTCGGCCATCGCCGGCACATAGGCGCCACCGGCGGTGCAGGAGCCCATGACCACGGCAATTTGTGGAATGCCCATGGCGCTCATGTTCGCCTGATTGAAGAAGATCCGCCCGAAGTGCTCACGGTCGGGAAACACTTCGTCCTGGCGCGGCAGGTTGGCGCCGCCGGAGTCCACCAGGTATATGCACGGCAAACGGTTCTGTTGAGCGATGGTCTGCGCGCGCAGGTGCTTTTTCACGGTCAGCGGGTAATACGAACCACCTTTTACGGTGGCATCGTTGGCGACAATCATGCACTCGACGCCTTCCACCCGGCCGATCCCGGCAATCACGCCAGCGGCCGGCACGTCTTCGCCATACACCTCGTAAGCTGCCAATTGGCTGATCTCGAGAAACGGCGAACCCGGATCGAGCAAGCGATTGATGCGCTCACGGGGCAGCAGTTTGCCCCGCGAGGTGTGGCGCTCCTGCGCCTTGGGGCCGCCACCTTGTTGAACCTGAGCGAGCAGGGTGTGCAAAGCGTCGACCTGTTTGAGCATCGCCTCGCGGTTGGCAATAAATTCCGCTGAGCGCGGATTGAGCTGGGTATGCAGAATCATAGGGCTACTCCGTAGCAGCTATAAGCCACGAGCCACAAGCTGCAAGCAAGAGCGCGGTTCTCTTGCTGCTTTAAGCTTGTCGCTTGTAGCTGACGAAATTCATTTCGTCTCGTTGAACAGTTCACGACCGATCAACATCCGACGAATCTCACTGGTACCAGCACCGATTTCGTACAGCTTGGCGTCACGCAGCAGGCGACCGGCGGGGAATTCATTGATGTAGCCGTTACCCCCCAGAATCTGGATCGCGTCGAGGGCCATCTGCGTGGCGCGTTCGGCGCTGTAGAGGATGACCCCGGCGGCGTCCTTGCGGGTGGTTTCGCCGCGCTCGCAGGCTTGGGCCACGGCATAGAGATAGGCTCGGCTGGCGTTGAGCTGGGTGTACATGTCCGCGACTTTGCCCTGGATCAACTGGAATTCGCCGATGCTCTGGCCGAACTGCTTGCGGTCGTGGATGTACGGCACGATCAGGTCCATGCAGGCCTGCATGATTCCGGTAGGGCCGCCCGACAGCACGACACGCTCGTAATCGAGGCCGCTCATCAACACTTTCACGCCGCCGTTGAGCACCCCGAGGATGTTTTCTTCCGGGACTTCGACGTCATCGAAAAACAACTCGCAGGTGTTGGAGCCGCGCATGCCGAGCTTGTCGAATTTGTTGCTGCGACTGAAGCCTTTCCAGTCGCGCTCGACGATGAAAGCAGTAATACCGTGGGGGCCTTTTTCCAGGTCAGTCTTGGCGTAGATCACGTAGGTGTTGGCGTCGGGACCGTTGGTGATCCAGGTCTTGCTGCCGTTGAGCACGTAGTGGTCGCCGCGCTTGTCGGCCCGCAACTTCATCGACACCACGTCAGAGCCGGCGTTGGGTTCGCTCATGGCCAGTGCGCCGATGTGTTCGCCGCTGATCAGCTTGGGCAGGTACTTGGTTTTCTGTTCGTGATTGCCGTTGCGGTTGATCTGGTTGACGCAGAGGTTGGAGTGGGCGCCGTAGGAGAGGGCGACCGAGGCCGAGCCGCGGCTGATTTCTTCCATTGTCACCACGTGGGCCAGATAACCCAGGCCAGCGCCGCCATATTCTTCCGGGACGGTGATGCCCAGCAGGCCCATGTCGCCGAATTTGCGCCACATGTCGGCAGGGAACAGGTTGTCGATGTCTATCTGGGCGGCCCGTGGCGCTAGCTCAGCTTTGACGAAGGCCTGCACCTGATCACGGAGCATGTCGATGGTTTCGCCGAGGGCAAAGTTCAGGGATGGGTAGCTCATGGGACACCTTTTGGATTTTTTGTCGGGTGTGGAGAGGGGATTGGCTCTCACCTTTACGTTAACGTAAGCCTGTGACGAATGGCTGTCAATCACCCTTTACGTTAACGTCAACTTACGCCAAAGTAAGTGCGCTTGAGTCAGCAGGTTCACCGATACACCCACTAATAAAGACAAGAGGGGTCATCATGGATCAACCCGGTTCGCAATCGCAGCTCAGCTACACCCGCGGCTCCCAGGACAAGACTCTGCTGGCGCACACCATCGGCGAGGCCTTTGATCAGACTGTGGCCCGGTATCCCGATGGCGAGGCGTTGGTGGTTCGCCATCAATCGCTGCGTTATACCTGGCGCCAACTGGCCGAAGCCGTCGACTTGCATGCCCGAGCCCTGTTGGCGCTGGGCTTGAAAGCCGGCGACCGTCTTGGCGTGTGGGCCCCCAACTGTGCTCAGTGGTGCATCAGCCAGTTCGCCAGTGCGAAGATCGGTGTCATTCTGGTCAACATCAACCCGGCGTATCGCAGTTCCGAACTCGAATACGTGCTCAAGCAGTCAGGTTGCCAATGGCTGGTCTGCGCCGCAGCGTTCAAAACTTCGGATTATCACGCCATGGTGCAAGCGCTCGCGCCTGAACTGGCGGAGCAATCGATAGGCCAGTTGCACAGCGAGCGTCTGCCGCTGCTACGAGGCGTGATCAGTCTGGACGCCCAACCACCGTCAGGCTTTTTACCCTGGTCACAACTGGCAGCCCTTGGCGCTGCGGTTTTGCCTGAGCAACTGATCGAGCGCCAGGCCAGCCTGCATCATGATGACCCGGTGAATATCCAGTACACCTCCGGCACCACCGGGTTCCCCAAGGGCGCGACCCTCAGCCATCACAACATCCTCAACAATGGTTACATGGTCGGCGAAAGCCTGGGTCTGACGGCGAGCGACCGGCTGGTGATCCCGGTACCGCTCTACCATTGTTTCGGCATGGTCATGGGCAATCTGGGCTGCATGACCCACGGCAGCACCATGATCTACCCCAACGACGCCTTCGATCCGTTGCTGACCCTGCGTACCGTGGCCGAAGAAAAAGCCACGGCGCTGTATGGTGTGCCCACCATGTTCATCGCCATGCTGGACCAGCCGCAACGAGGCGATTTTGATTTGTCCAGCCTGCGCACCGGGATCATGGCCGGGGCCACTTGCCCTATTGAGGTGATGCGCCGGGTCATCAACGAGATGCACATGGCCGAAGTGCAGATTGCCTACGGCATGACGGAGACCAGTCCTGTGTCGTTGCAGACCGGTCCTTCAGACGAACTGGAATTGCGCGTGACCACCGTTGGCCGTACCCAGCCGCAGTTGGAGAGCAAGATCGTCGACGAGGCCGGCAATATCGTTGCCCGTGGCACCATCGGCGAGTTGTGTACCCGTGGCTACAGCGTGATGCTCGGCTACTGGGACAACCCCAGCGGCACTGCTGACGCCATCGATCAGGACGGCTGGATGCACACCGGCGACCTGGCGACCATGAACGAACAGGGTTATGTCTGCATCGTCGGACGCAACAAGGACATGATCATCCGAGGCGGTGAGAACATTTACCCGCGTGAGCTGGAAGAATTTTTCTTCACCCACCCCGCAGTGGCTGATGTGCAAGTGATCGGCATTCCGTGCTCGCGCTACGGTGAAGAAATCGTCGCCTGGATCAAGTTCCATCCCGGCCACAGCGCCACCGAGCAAGCGTTGCAGGCCTGGTGCAAAGAGCGCATTGCCCACTTCAAGACGCCACGTCATTTCAAGTTCGTCGAGGAGTTCCCGATGACCGTGACCGGCAAGATCCAGAAGTTCCGCATGCGCGAAATCAGCATTGAAGAACTGCGCGAAAAGGAAAACTGAGAAAAATCCCCTGTGGGAGCGGGCTTGCTCGCGAATGCGGTGTGTCAACCGAGGTGATATGGCTGACACATCGCCGCGGAAAACCCAAATCCCAGATAGCACAAAGGGGAGCCGAAGCTCCCCTTTAATTTTGTCGTTACGTGCTCTTTTTTTATTATTGAGGGGCGGCCTGTTGTTGTTTTTAGTAGCCGTGACCCTTTACCGCTGTTTTGGTGATCCCCATCCGGGATCAAGAGCAAACGTATTTTTTTGAGCGCTGACCTGCTTTTTCGCTTCGCGATCCAACCGATTCGGGGGCTACCTGAAGGTAGTTTTATTGTTCTCTGCCCGGTTGCGGGTTGCTCCTGAAAGCACCCTGAAAAGCCCATCCTCTCCAAAAAAATCTGTTAGCTGCGCCTCTGTCGTGTTGTTTTTGTTATGTCAGAGTCGTTTCGTCTTGTTTTTATTGGGTGTATCGCATTTTTTATTTTTGTTATGTCAAAGGTATAGCAGGGTGCGTGCCAACTTTTATGAATGCTTTATAAATCAATGGCTTGGGTTTTTTGTCGGAAATATCCGTCCGTCCAGACCTGACAAATTGTTTCCGTGTTACTCGTTTCGTAGCTGTTACACCGGGAGCGGTAACACCTCACTGTGCGGCGCGCGCCTTGGCTACCCGCGAACCGGTAGGGCGACCCAGTACGTCACAGATCTGCCGGCCGGCAGCCATCAGTGCGTCCAGGTCGACGCCAGTTTCAATGCCCAGGCCATTGAGCAGGTACAACACGTCTTCGGTGGCAACGTTACCGCTGGCGCCCTTGGCATACGGGCAACCGCCCAGGCCTGCGACAGAACTGTCGAACACGGCGATGCCTTCCAGCAGACTGGCGTAGACGTTGGCCATGGCTTGGCCGTAGGTATCGTGGAAGTGCCCGGCGAGCTTGTCCCTGGGCACTTCAGCCGAAACCACCTCGAACATCTTGCGTGTGGCGCCAGCGGTGCCGGTGCCGATGGTGTCCCCCAAGGACACCTCGTAGCAGCCCATTGCGTACAGTTCGCGGGCGACCCACGCCACTTGTTCGGGCTTGACCGCGCCTTCGTACGGGCAGCCCAGCACGCAGGAGACGTAACCGCGCACGCTGACACCGTTCTGCCGGGCGGCTTCCATGATCGGCGCAAAGCGCTCAAGGCTTTCCTTGATGGAACAGTTGATGTTGCGCTGGGAGAATGCTTCGGACGCGGCGGCGAACACGGCGACCTCTTTCACGCCGGCCGCCAGCGCGTCTTCAAAACCCCGCAGGTTCGGCGCCAGGGCGCCATAGGTGACGCCGGGTTTGCGCTGTATCTGCGCGAACACCTCGGCGGAGCCGGCCATTTGCGGCACCCACTTGGGCGAGACAAAACTGCCGGCTTCGATATAACCCAGGCCGGCGGCGCTCAGGGCGTCCACCAGGTGCACCTTGTCGGCGACACTGATGGGTTGTGCTTCATTCTGCAGGCCGTCGCGAGGGCCAACTTCAATCAGGCGTACAAAGGAGGGAAGGGACATGGGGATTGACCTGTAGTGGGCTGCCAGTATCAAGAGGATGACAATGATTACTGCACGGTTTCCTGACCTTTGATCGTCTGCTCCAGGGCCTGGATGCAGCGTTCTTCGGCGGTGTCGAGTTCCAGCTTCATCTGTTCGATGTCCAGCAGTTGCTGTTCGAGCTGTTCCCGACGTTCGGTGATCTTCGCCAGCATGCTGTGCAGTTGTTTCTGGTTGCCGCTGGTGGGGTCGTAGAGTTCGATCAGTTCACGGCACTCGGCCAGGGAAAAACCGATGCGCTTGCCCCGCAGGATCAGCTTCAGGCTGACCTTGTCCCGAGGCGAATAAATGCGTTCCTGGCCACGTCGCTCCGGGCTCAGCAGGCCTTGCTCTTCATAGAAGCGGATGGCCCGGGTGGTGATATCCAGTTCGCGGGCGAGGTCGGAGATGCTGTAGGTCTGGCTGCTCATGGAAGCGCTCGAAACGAAAGGGGCTGGCGCTAAGCTAATGGCAGGTTGACGTTCACGTCAAGCAATCAGATCCCAATGCAGACACACCCCTTGTGGGAGCGAGCCTGCTCGCGATAGCGGTATACCTGTCAGCATTAATGTTGACTGACCCGGCGCCATCGCGAGCAGGCTCGCTCCCACAATTTTGATCGCCTAAACCTTGTCGAGCTTCTTCTCATGCGCCGTCACCTGCTGGCACAGCTCGATCATCTGTTCGCGCATCCAGCGATTGGCCGGGTCCTGGTCGGTGCTTTCATGCCAGTAGAGATGGGTTTCCACGGGGGGCACATCGTTGACCGGCAACACGAAGGCATGCAGATCGTGACGACGGGCAAAGCGCTCGGGGACGGTCATGACCATGTCAGTCTGTTGCAACACCTGGGACGCCATCAAGTAATGCTGGGAGCGCAGGGCGATCTTGCGCTGGATGCCCATCTTGCCCAGGGCCAGGTCGACATAACCCAGACCGTTACGGCGGCTGGAAATATGCACATGAGTCTGGGCCAGGTAATCATCGAGGCTGATTTTTTCCTTGCCCGCCAGTGGGTGCCCCTTGCGCATGGCGCACACGTACCGGTCTTCCATCAGCTTGACGTGGCGCACTTGCGGGTCGGTATTGAGTGGCGCGTCGACGGCGAAGTCGAGGCGACCGGCGGCCAGTTCCTTGGTGGTTTCACGGCGCTTGGACAGGAAGCTCTCGATGGCCACGGTCGGCGCCAGGCGTCGCAGGCGCTGGAACAACAGCGGCAGGATCACGCCTTCGGTGAGGTCGGTCATGCTGATGCGGTAGGTCTTGACCGCCTGCAGCGGATTGAAAATCCGGCTTTCCTGCACCGACACCCGCAGCAACGATAAGGCATTGCGCACCGGGCCAATGATGTTCTGGGCCATGGGCGTGGGCACCATGCCCTGGGCCGTGCGCACGAACAGCGGGTCATTGAAGGTCTCACGCAAACGCGCCAGGGCATTGGACACCGCCGGCTGAGTGATGCCGACGATCTGTCCGGCGCGGGTCAGGTTGGCTTCGGTGTAGATCGCGTCAAAAACGATAAAAAGGTTGAGGTCGACCTTGCTCAGATTCATGGCGCTGCACTCTTGTTCTTGGGCTTGTTGTGAGGTGCCGGGTGGCGATGCAAATCAGTGAACCATATATCGGTGATGAATGTTAATACACGCCGAGAATAGGTTAGGTAAATTTTCGTAGCTGAACTAGCATCGATTTCATGACCTAAAAACAACCTCTGCCAAGAAGGTGCTTCTCATGGATTTTGCGTATTCCCCCAAGGTTCAGGAACTGCGTGAACGTGTCACCGCGTTCATGGACGCCTACGTATACCCGGCTGAAGCAGTGTTCGAACGACAAGTGGCCGAAGGCGACCGCTGGCAGCCCACCGCCATCATGGAAGAGCTCAAGGCCAAGGCCAAAGCCGAGGGGCTGTGGAATCTGTTCCTGCCCGAGTCTGAGCTGGGCGCTGGCCTGACCAACCTCGAATACGCGCCGTTGGCAGAGATCATGGGCCGTTCGTTGCTGGGGCCGGAGCCGTTCAACTGCTCGGCGCCGGACACGGGCAACATGGAAGTGCTGGTGCGTTACGCCAATGAAGAACAGAAACAACGCTGGCTGGAACCGCTGCTGCGCGGCGAGATCCGTTCGGCCTTCGCCATGACCGAGCCGGACGTTGCTTCTTCGGACG
This sequence comes from Pseudomonas sp. N-137, assembly GCF_034555295.1. NCBI lineage: Bacteria > Pseudomonadati > Pseudomonadota > Gammaproteobacteria > Pseudomonadales > Pseudomonadaceae > Pseudomonas > Pseudomonas sp. N-137. The sequence goes on along the minus strand of NZ_JAXUDQ010000007.1, from coordinate 138,722 downwards.
CCACCAACATGGCCGCCCGCGCCGAGCGCGATGGCGACGAGTGGGTGATCAACGGCAAGAAGTGGTGGACCTCCGGGGCCTGTGATCCGCGCTGCAAGATTCTGATCTTCATGGGCCTGAGCAACCCCGACGCGCCGCGTCATGCCCAGCACTCGATGATTCTGGTGCCGGTGGACACGCCTGGGGTAAAAATCGTACGTCCGCTGCCGGTATTCGGCTACGACGATGCGCCCCACGGCCACGCCGAAGTGCTGTTCGACAATGTGCGGGTGCCGTACGAAAACGTCTTGCTGGGCGAAGGGCGCGGTTTTGAAATTGCCCAGGGTCGCCTCGGCCCGGGTCGGATCCACCACTGCATGCGTTCCATTGGCATGGCCGAGCGTGCATTGGAGTTGATGTGCAAACGTGCCGTCAGCCGCACCGCCTTCGGCCAGCCGTTGGCGCGCCTGGGCGGCAACGTCGACAAGATCGCCGATTCACGGATGGAAATCGACATGGCGCGCCTGCTGACCCTGAAAGCGGCGTACATGATGGACACCGTCGGTAATAAGGTCGCCAAGAGTGAGATCGCCCAGATCAAGGTCGTTGCGCCGAACGTGGCCTTGAAGGTTATCGACCGGGCCATCCAGATCCACGGCGGGGCAGGGGTTTCCAACGATTTCCCGCTGGCCTACATGTACGCCATGCAACGCACCTTGCGCCTGGCCGACGGCCCGGATGAAGTGCACCGCGCCGCCATCGGCAAGTTCGAGATCGGCAAGTACGTGCCCAAGGAGATGTTGCGCAGCGGGCGCTAGGAAGTTAGCCCACTACGAGCCTTTGTGGGAGCAAAGCTTGCTTCCACAGGCTCATCTTGTGGGGGTGAGCTCGCTTACTCCTTGACGCTCATATATTCCTCGGCCCAACGGATGTAATCCTCGGGCTGGGTGTAAGTGTGGGTCAGCTCGGTGGCGCTCAGGTCTGACGCCTGGGTGAAGATCTGCCGCTGTTCGCGCAGGCTGTCATAGGTGGCCTTGATCGCGGCGAAGTAGGCACCGTGACCATCGATGGTGACGCGCACGCCGAGTTCCGCCAGGCGTTTGTCGTCACGCAGCAACGGATTGCCATAGGTGACGAGCATCAACGGCACGCTCAGGTTTTCGCTGATCTGCGCCAGGTGGTCGAAGTCCTGCACACCCACCATGCAAATCCCGTCGGCGCCGGCACGTTCGTATTGCTGGGTCCGACTGATGATTTCCTGGACCGGTAGGATCCCGGCGTTGGTGCGGGCGATGATCGCCATTTCCGGGTCGACCCGGGCTTCCAGCGCTGCGCGAATCTTGCCGACACCTTCGGCGACGCCGATCAGGTCGGTGGATTTGCGCCCGAACTGGGCCGGCAGCAGCGTGTCTTCGATGGTCAGGGCCGCCACACCGGCGCGTTCGAGTTCGATGATGGTGCGCATCACGTTCAGGGCGTTGCCATAGCCGTGATCGGCGTCGGCAATTACCGGCAGTTGGGCTACGCGGCCAATGCGCGTGGCCTGCTCGGCGAATTCGCTGAGTGTGATCAGGGCAAAGTCCGGCGCCCCCAACACTTGCAGCGACGCGACTGAACCTCCCAGTATCCCTACTTCAAAACCCAGGTCGGCGGCGATGCGCGCTGACATCGGATCAAACACCGAGGCGGTGTGGTAGCAGGTTTCGCTCGCCAGCAGTTGGCGAAAGTTGCGACGCAAGTCTTGATGGGAAAGCCTGGGCATATGAGTTCCACCATTGGAATGGAAAGGCTTGAGCAAAAGTGTCAACGCCGAAAGATCCAAAGGCTATCACGCGCAAGGCTTAAAGATGATGACGAATGTGCATGGGCTATGTGTGTGCCGGATTGCAGAGGATCCCGACAGGCTGTCAGCGATGATCGAGCTGACCAAGGTGCAGGCAAAGGGGGCGGAGGTTAATGCGTGTCAGTGGGTAAGGTATTTGTGCTCGAACCCAGCCTATGCCGCCGCCGCTTGCCGCCCCTGTTGAAGCAACGCCACGGCGCGCACCGTGTCACCTGGTTGCATTTGCAGACGTTTGGCCGTGAGACGGTCCACCAGCAGGCTGTGACCGTGCTGGTGGGCTCGGGCACTGGTAACGCGGCAACTCGCCAGCCGTCGGTTATGGATCAGCCAGACCGGTGCCTTTTCGTCCGGTGTGCCGATGGCCAGGGTCAGCGACTGGCTGTCGCGCACGGTCCGGATTTTCGCCACTGGCGCTTCGATCACCGGGCCACCATCGAAAATGTCGATGTAGCCTTTATGGGTAAAACCCTCGGCGCCGAGGATTTTCAGGGCCGGCTCGGTATTCGGGTGGGCCCTGCCGATAGCCGCCTGGGCCTGTTCGGTGAGCAGGCAGGTGTACAGCGGTTGGCGCGGCATCAGCTCGGCGATGAAGGATTTGTTGCCCATGCCGGACAATTGGTCGGCGTAGCTGAAGTCTTTCTGGAAGAAGTGCCGGCCCAGGCTGTCCCAGAACGGTGAACAGCCGTGCTCGTCGGCGTGTCCTCGCAATTCGGCGATCAGTTTTTCACCGAACAGCTGGGAAAACTCGGCCACGAACAGCAAGCGCGCCAGGGACAGCAGGCGTCCGTTATGGCCGCGGCGGTGTTCAGGATGCAGGAACAAGGAGCAGATCTCCGATTGCCCGGTCATCTCATTGTTGAGGAACAGCGTGGGTATCTGTCGCTGGATGCCCAGTTCAGGCGCGGAGCTGACGGTGACCCCGACTCGATAGTTGTACCAGGGCTCACGCAGCCCGACCGCACCGGTCAGGGCGCTGATACCGACTACTTGCCGGTCATCGTCCTCGAGCACGAACAGGTAATCGGCATCGGCGCGTTCGACTTGTCCGGCAAAGGTGCGCTGGGCCCAGCGCACGCGATGGGCCAGGCGTTCTTCGTTGGCCGGTAGGCTGGTGAACCCGGGGCCCGCGCAATGGGCCAGGTCCAGCAAGGCGGGCAGATCCGTCAGAGCGACCGGGCGCACAATCATGATGCAGCTCCTTCATCGTGCCAATCAGGGCGCTGATGCCAGGTGAGGAATCGCGTCAGGTTCATAACGCAACCACCCGGGCCCGCTCGCCGTCGGTGATACCCAGTGCTGCCAGCATCTGCGGTGTCAGGGACACGGTGCCCTCGGCACTGACGTCAAGCTCGGCCACGATGGCCCGGTAATTCTCCAGGCCGTCGTTGCTCAGCAGAAAGCGGCCGCCGAGGTCAATGTCTGAGCACTGCCGGGCCGTGGCTAGACGGCTTTGGGTGATGGAGCGGATGTTCGCCACACGAGCATGCAGTGTTGGCCCACCGTCGAAGATATCCACGTAGCTGTTGGTTTCGAAACCCTCGCGCTCCAGGATGTCGAAGGCTTCCTGGCCGTCGGGATGCACCCGGCCGATACAGGCTTGGGCCGCCTGGGACAGCATGGGTACATAAATCGGGTATTGCGGCATCAGTTCGGCGAGAAAGGTGCGGCTCTGCAGACCGCACAAGCGTTCGGCTTCGGCGTAGGGCAGGTCGAAAAAATGCTGGCCGACGGCATCCCAGAACGGCGACTGACCGTCATCGCTGCTGAAGCCAACGATCTCGGTGATCACTGATTCGGCAAAGCGTTGCGGATGGGCGGCGATGAACATCAGCCGCGCCCGGGACAGCAACTCCGATTCCGGCGTGCGCACCCGTCCGGTGTCGATATGAAAACCGCGCAGCAGCGTCTGGCCATTGAGGTCCTGGCACAGCGACAGCGCGGGTACGCCGTGCTGGATGTTCAGTTCCCGGGACTCGCTGGTAAACGGGCGATGCCGCAGGCTGTAGAACGGTTCATTGCAGCCGGTGCTGGCGAGAATCTCGGAACAGCCGGTCAATTGCCCGGATGCCAGGTCCTCCAGGACGAAGAAATAATTCTCTGCGCCAGGGCTCTGCACGTCGGTCTCGAACGAGGCACATGAATCGAGGATTTTGTCCCTCAGGCGTTCGGTATCGTCGGGAAGCGATGTGACTCCCACCAGGCTGTCACGGGCCAGTTGCTGCAATTGCGGCAGGTCGCTTAATTGAACTGGACGTAAGGCCAGCATGGATTGCACTCCTTTTCCAAAGAGCCCGGTGACATGCACCGGGCTTGACGATCACTGTCGATGTCCACGCATTGTGACGACGGCTGGTCGAACCCCTTCGACCGCCGATCCTCACTGTCCCGCAGGGTCAGGCAGGGCAGTATCGGTGCCGAACTTATTGAGCACGGCCAGATAGACCAGGCCTGCGGCAATCCATATCAAGCCGAGCTTCTGCGCATCCACGCCCATGTTGTACATGATGGCCGCGACGATGGCGAAGCCGATCAAAGGGCAGATCAGGTGGCGAATCACTTGGCCGGACCGCTGGCGGCGCCAGTGATGGTTGATCACGGTGATATGCAACAACATGAAGCCGCTCAAGGCGCCGAAATTGACCAGGGAAGTCAGGGTGTCCACGGCATCGATGAACAGGTAGCAGATCAACAGCGACAGCACTGCTACCAGATAGATGCTCAAGTATGGGGTGTTGTGTTTCGGATGGACCTTGGCCAGCACCTTGGGGAGCTTGCCGTCCCGGGCCATGCCGAACAACAGGCGCGACACTGCTGCTTGCGAGGTAATCGCCACGGCCACGCCCCAAGCCAGCGCCGTGGCGACGGCGGTCAAAGTGGCCAGCCAACTGCCGGCCGCCAATTCGGCGATTTCATAAAACGCGGTATCGGCGGACTTGAAGCCCATGCCGGCCGCCAGGTCAGTGGCGATCCAGGTCTGCACGACGAAAATCACCCCCATCACCAGCAGTGTGATCAACGCCGCCTTGCCCACGCTGCGCCCCGGATCATTCTTGATTTCTTCGGCCAGGGTGGAAATGGCATCGAAGCCTAGGAACGACAACACGGCGATAGACACGGCCTGCATCAACAGCGCGAAATCAAAACGTTCCGGGTTGTACAGCGGCGCCAGGGTCAGTTGGCCGTTACCGGCGCCCCCCTGCAAGGCATTCCAGGCGTAGAACAGGAAAATGGCCAGCACCATCAGTTGCGCCAGCAGGAAAATGATATTCATCCGTGCGGTGAAGGTGATGCCCCGCAGGTTGACGAAGGTCGCGCTGACCAGGAATGCCAGAATGAAACCGACCTTGGGAACGTCCGGGTACAGATGGTTCAGCGCCATGGCGGCGTAGACATAGAGCAGGGGCGGGATCAGCAGGTAGTCCAGCAGCATCAGCCAACCGGCGATGAAGCCCACGTGTGGGTTAAGGCCCCGTTGCGCGTAGGAATAGACGGAGCCGGCCACCGGAAAAGCTCTGGCCATGCTGCCGTAGCTCAAGGCCGTGAAGAGCATCGCCACCATGCCGATGATATACGCCAACGGCACCAGCCCCGGCGCCTCGGCGTTAACGTAGCCATACACGCCGAACGGTGCGATGGGGATCATGAAAATCATCCCGTACACCACCAGGTCCGTCAGCGACAGGCTGCGCTTCAATTCCTGTTTATAGCCAAATGCCTCGATACTCATAAGCCGTTCTCCTTCTCAGCTGTGTGGGTGTGCTCTTGCTTGTCGCTTGCCGCTCGAACCTTGCCGCTGCTTTCCTATAACAATGGCGCCAGGTAAGCGCTCCAGGCCTGCACCGCTGTCGGGCTGCGTAGCAGATCGTTGCGCACTTCGATCAACACCGAATCCAGGCCGCGTCCATCGCCATGTACCGGAACCGTCATATCGGTCGAAGGGTTGATCTTGTACGGCTGGTTGCCGGCTACCCGCAGCGAGTGCCGGCTTAGCCCGTCGACGATTCGCTGGGCATAGTCCTTGGCCTCGCCGAACAGCACGCCCGCTTCCAGGGCGCGCGGTTGGCCGTAGAACACCGGCGTAAAACTGTGGATGCCCACCACCCGCACCGTCCGGTTGTCGGCCAGGCGCTGGTCGATCAACGCTCGCAGTCGATCATGGAAGGGATGGAACAGGCACCGCTGGCGATATTCACGGGTGGCCTCATCCAGAGACTGGTTGCCCGGAATCTGGTAGATCTCGCTCTGGTGCGGGATGCTGTCGGCGACGTGAAGGGGACGGTTCAGGTCGATCAGCAGCCGTGAATAGTTGGCCGCGAGCAAGGTCGCTCCAAGGGTTTCGGACAGTTGTTCGGCCAGCGCCAGGGCACCTATATCCCAGGCAATGTGCTCCTGGGCCGCCGTCTCATCCAGGCCAAGGTCGTTCAACGCGGCGGGGATAAAGCGGTCGGCGTGTTCACACACCAGGATCAACGGGTGTTCGGCGTCTTCCCGGATCAGGCGATAAGCCGGCCCGGTATAAAGGCCCGATTCAGCACATTCAATAGATTCGCGCATAGTGCTCACACAGCTCGGCAGGTGACAGCGCCTGGGTCAAGGCCAGCTCCTGGGCCTTCAAGGCGAAATAGGTTTCGACCAGCGGGCCGGGCAGGGCTTCGAACAGCGCCCCGCTGTGGCGCAGGCAATCCAGCGCCTGGGCCAGGGTCGTCGGCAGGGCGATAATGCCACGGGCACGACGGTGTTCTTCGTTCAATTCATCGGGTATTTCATCGGTGACCGCCGTGAGCGCCAGCCGTTGCTCGATGCCCAGTCGCCCGGCGATCAACAGCGCCGCCAGCGCCAGGTGCGGCGAAGCGGTGGCATCCATGGCGCGAAATTCCAGGTTGTACTGGGTCGCCACCGGTTTGCCGCTCATGCTCACCGTCGGGCAGATGCGCAGCGCCGCTTCGCGGTTACGTTGCCCCAGGCAGGCGTAGGACGCGCTCCAGTGATGGGGTTGCAGGCGTTCATAGGACACCGGTGTCGGCGCGGTGATCGCGCACAGGGCGGGCAGATAGTGCAGCACCCCGGCGGCCCAGTGCTGGCCCAGGTCCGACAGCCCGTTGGCGCAGCCAGCATCATGCAGCACGGGGACGCCGTCCAGGTCTTGCAGACTCACGTGCAAATGCACGCCGTTGCACACGGCATGTTCCGAAGTCTTGGGGGCGAAACTCACATCCAGGCCCATTTGCCGGGCGATCTCCCGGGTGATTTCCCGCACGTTCACCGCACGGTCGGCGGCGGCCACGCCCAGGGTCGGGCGGCAGGTGATTTCATACTGATGCTTGCCGTATTCCGGCAGGAACATTTCCGGTTCCACGCCGCCTGCCCGCAATGCGCTGAGCAACCATCCGGCGAACCCGGCCTGCTGGCGCTGGGCCTGGAGGCTGAAGGCCAGGCGATCCGGTTGGGGTTGAGGGGTATCGAGGCTGAATTCATGCTCGAACGCGGCGAACACCTGCAAGCCCAACTCGGCGCGATAACGTTGCACTTCGTCATGCAGCAAGGTGCGAGGGCAAGCGGCCCAGGGCAGACCATCGGTTTCCCGCACATCGCAATGAATGAAATCCAGGGCAGGTGCCTGGGTATCCGGGCCATTGTCGACAGTGACCCGGCTGGACAGGTCCGGGATCAGTCGCAGGTCGCCATAGGCCCCCCAAGGGTTGGCCGCTGCAATGATGTCCTGGGGCGTCAGCGCACTGTTGGCCGGCACCCAGCCACAACCGGCGTCGACGTAGTGGGGCAGTTCATCACTGGGGAACGAGCGGCCGCGGGTCACGCCGATCAGGTCGGTGCAGACCAGCGTGGACACGGGCAGCGAGGTCAGCGGCGTTGCGGCATCGAGACGGCTCACGGCTGCATCTCCTGCAACCGACCGAGCACGGTGTCGGTATCGGTGATCCAGCAATAACCTTTGATCGCGTTCAGGCAGGCCAGATGACGTTGTTCGCTGTAAGTGGCGCAGGCATCTTCCACCAGCGTGACCAGGTAGCCGCGGTCGGCGGCGTCACGCACGGCCATGTCGACACACTGGTCGGTGACGATGCCGGCGATGATCAGATGACGGGTCTGCAGATTGCGCAGCACGTAGTCGATGTTGGTGGAGTTGAAAACCCCCGAAGACGTCTTGGGCAGCACGATCTCGTTTTCCCGCGGCGCCAGCTCGGCGATGATCTGGGCTTGCGGGCTGTCTTTGGGCAAGTGCATGTCCGACAGCTTGTGGTCCAGCGAGCGATCGCGACCATCGGCAGTCAGGCTCTGGATGTGGGTGTGCAACACGTTTTGCTGCGCCGCCCGCACCGCTTCGAGCAGGCGCTGCTGATTGGGGATCACCTGTTGGCGGGCGCGGCGGATGAAATAGTCGGCCTCGGGCGTGGCCAGGTGGGCATCGAATTGCGGTTCCAGCCAGGCGCGTTGCATGTCCACCAGCAGCAAGGCGGTATGGTCGCAGGTGAATGGCAAATCCCGAGGGGAGTGGTGAGGGAGCGAGAACATCCTTATTTTTCCTCCAGCAGGTGCGTGTTGAACGCCGTGCGCAAGGTGTCGATACCTTCCAGGCGCTCGGCCAGATCAGGGCATTGCAAGGTCAGGCAGGCGATAAGCGCTTCGACCTGGGCCAGCGCCGGCACCAGACTGTCGAAGGCCGAGATCGATTCCACCGGAGCGCTGATGATCAGGTCGGCCAGTTCCCGTAGCGGTGAGGTGTAGACGTCGCTGAACAGTACGACCCGCGCGTGGCGTTCCTTGGCCGCGCTGGCCACGCGTTGGGCCTGGGCCTGGTAGCGACGATAATCGAAGATCAGCACCACATCCTGGCGCTGCACGTCGAACAACCGGTCGGGTAACTGGGCGTTGTCTTCCAGGGCAAAACAACCCGCACGCAGCAAGCGCAAGTGGTTGAGCAGGTATTGGGCGAGGAAGCTGCTGAAGCGCCCGCCAAAACAATGCACCTGATGCCGGCTGTCGAGCAGCCATTGCACGAGAATACGCACGTCTTCGGGTTGAGTCAGGGCCTGGGTGTCGGTGAGGATGCGCTGGCTGGTTGCCAGGTACTGGCTCCAGGTGTCGCCTTGCTGCAATTTGGCCCGCGGTTGCAACAGGGTGCGAGGGGAGCGCAGGCGATGGTCCATGTCACTGAGCAGCGCATCCTGGAATTCGGCATAACCGCCAAATCCGAGTTTTTTCACCAGCCGCACGATAGTCGGGTCGCTGACCCCGGCATGATCGGCCAGGCGTGACATCGGCCCGAGGCCGTTGCGCGGGTAATGATCAAGCAGGGCCCGTACGACCTTGCGTTCCGACGGCGTCAAAACCAAGCCCGGATCGGTAATCAGGTCTCGAAGAGGCGGCATCCGTGCTCCTTGCCTGGATGGGTGTTGGATTTCTTTCATAACTCCTGAAAATAGTATTTATGTAGCGGGTACTACATGTCCAGTGGTTTTTACGTTCTGTTTAAAATGCACGAAAGTAGTGCGAAAGCCTTGTAGGACGGGGACTTGATCGCATAGATCCGATATGTCAGTTGATACCTCTGTCGGTGTAAGACATAACGCCTTTTTGTCTCAGTTATTTGATTTCATATAAGGTGCTGTACAAGAAAAAGCTTGAGTATCACCTCCATGAAACCCGTTCGACTGTCTGAGTACCGTGCGTGCAAGCCACTCGCCTGACCCTGATCTGCCATGCCCGCACCGTCGCCCAGAAGCAGGCGCGTTTTGGCCTGGATGAACCGCTGGATGCCGACTGGCTGGGCAAACGCCCGGAGCCGGGCCACGGCTACCGAAATGTCCGGCAGTTGCTCTGCGGGCCGGAGTTGCGCACCCGGCAGACTGCCGCCCTGTTCGGCGACGACGCCCAGGTGGTCGCTGACCTGGCCGATTGCGATCTGGGTCGCTGGCGTGGCTTGTCCATCGACCAGTTGCTCAAGGTCGAACCGCAACCCCTGCAAGCCTGGCTCGACGATCCCGATGCGGCTCCCCATGGCGGTGAATCCATCACCCGCTTGTGCCATCGTGTCAGCGACTGGCTGGCCAGCCTGGAAGGCCGGCCGGGGCATGTGTTGGCCGTCACTCATCCGTTCGTGATCCGCGCGGCCCTGCTGACCGTATTGGGCTGTCCGGCAGCGGCCTTCAACCGCCTCGACATCGAACCGCTGTCGACTGTCGAGTTGCGTTTCAACGGTGTGTGGCGATTGCGCACGGAGGGTCCCGGCCAGGAGTCACTCGAATGAAAAAACTGTCAGTCATCGGTATCGGTGCCGGCGATCCGGATTACCTGACGATCCAGGCAGTGAAAGCCTTGAATCGGGTGGATGTGTTCTTTCTCATGGACAAGGGGCCTGCCAAGCAGACGTTAGTGGATCTGCGGCGGGAAATCTGCCAACGCTACATCGTTGATCGTACCTACCGTTTCGTCGAAGCCTACAGCCCCGAGCGACAACGCGGCGACGTGGACTACGCCGCCAGTGTCGAAGATCTGAACCGGGCGAAGCAGGCCACCTTCGAGCGGTTGATCGATGAGCAGTTGTCTGACGGGCAGTGCGGCGGTTTCCTGGTCTGGGGCGATCCGTCGTTGTACGACAGCACCGTGCGTATCTTGCAGTCGATTCTCGACGCGGGTCGCTGCGCCTTCGAATTCGAGGTGATTGCGGGCATTACCAGCGTCCAGGCTCTCGCGGCGCAACATAAGGTGCCATTGAACAGCATTGGCGGTTCGCTGGAGATCACCACGGGCCGCCGGCTGGCGGCAGGGCAGGTCGGTGACTCGGCAAGCGTGGTGGTGATGCTTGATGCTGAAGATGCGTATCGCCAGGTATCCGATCCGGACACGCACATCTACTGGGGAGCCTATGTAGGCACACCGGATCAGATCCTGATCGCCGGTCGGCTGGAGGAGGTAGCTGAAAGCATCGAACGCACCCGCAAGGCCGCACGGCAGGCTAACGGATGGATCATGGATACTTATTTGTTGCGCAAACCTTGATAACTCAACCCTTGATACGTCAGACCTTGATACGTCAGACCCCAATGTTCGACAGTTTCCACGTCAACTGACCGCCTTCGCCCCACGTCCAAACCGCTCCCGGTACACCGACGGCGCCAACCCCACCACACTGCGAAATGCCACGCGAAAGCTTTCCACCGAGCGGTAGCCGCACAGCTGGGCGATGTTGTCGGTGTTGTCTTCGGTGCTTTCCAGCAACTCGCGAGCCCGGGCCAGGCGCTCATGTTGCAGCCAGGCCTTGGGCGACAGGCCGCAGGCCTGGGTGAAGTGCCGCAGGAAGGTTCGCTCGCTCATGGCCGCCTGGCTGGCCAGTTCGCGCACACCGAGCGGTTCGTGCAGGCGTTCGCGGGCCCAGTGCATGACGCCGGACAAATCGCTGCGTGGCGTGCGGCTGACCGGTGAAGGAATGAACTGCGCCTGGCCGCCCGTGCGTTGTGGTGACATCACCAGTCGCCGCGCCACGGCGTTGGCAACCTGGGTACCGAAATCCCGCGCTACCAGGTGCAGGCAGGCATCAATGCCCGCGGCGCTGCCGGCCGAAGTAATGACTTGCCCCGAATCCACGTACAGCACATCCGGGTCTACCAGGATGGCGGGAAAACTTTTGGCCAGTTCATCGGTGTAGCGCCAGTGAGTGGTAGCGCCCAGTCCATCGAGCAAGCCGGCGGCGGCCAGCACGAATGCCCCGGAGCAGATCGACAGCAGGCGCGCGCCCCGGGCATGGGCGCAGCGCAATGCCTCAAGCAGCGCCGGCGGCGGTGGTTCGTCGCGACTGTGCCAGCCGGGCACCACGATGGTTTGCGCCGTTTGCAATAATTCCATGCCGCCATCGGCCAGGATCTGGAAGCCGCCCATGGCCCGCATCGGGCCGTCATCGACGGCAACGATCCGATGTTTGTACCAAGGGAAATCGAACTCAGGTCGGGCAAGGCCGAATATCTCGATGGCGATGCCGAATTCGAAGGTGCACAGGCCGTCGTAGGCGAGGATGGCGACCAGACCGGGATTGGGCTGCATATGGCGGAAAATTCCCACAGAGTGTCTTGTGCGCCACTGTAGCGGTAAGCATCGGCCGGATAAAGTCTGCTCACCCCCTCATTTGTCTGTGGAGTACACACTCATGACCAGCCTGGTTCGCCAAGTGCCTGCTGCCCCGTCCGACCTAGCCCTGCAACATTTCAGCCGGCGTCTGACGTTCGAAACCGATTGCTCCGACGTTCACGCCAGCCAACAGGCTGGAGAAGTCGATTTCGTCCTGGTGGACGTGCGCGGGCCACTGGCTTTCGAGCGCGGGCATGTGCCCGGGGCGATCAACCTGCCAACCCGCTCACTGACCGCACAGGCGCTGGCGGCTTATCCCAAGACCGCGCTGTTTGTGGTCTATTGCGCGGGCCCGCATTGCAATGGCGCGAACAAAGCGGCAGTGCGTCTGGCGACCTTGGGTTATCCGGTCAAGGAAATGATTGGCGGTGTCATGGGCTGGCTGGACGAAGGCTTCCGGCTGACTGGCGCAGTGGAATGCGCGGCGGACCAGGCTGTCGGCTGCGACTGCTGATCCTTTCCAGCCAGCAGGGTGCAATCCCTGTGGCCTGGTTGTTTCTATAAATATTTGTCGCCTCAACACAATTCGCCTCCTGAGTGCCCCTCTAGACTGCCGGCCACTTCGGTTTTTAATGACCGAACGCTGCCTAAGAATCTGCCGATAACCCGCTAATAAAAACCCTGCGCACTCAGGAGCAAAAATGAACAAGCTAGCAATGTTTGGTGCCTTGGCACTGTCCGTGTTGTCCTTGTCGGCCGTGGCCGAAGACGCCAAGCCGATCCGCCTCGGAATCGAAGCCGGTTACCCGCCGTTCTCGATGAAAACCCCCGACGGCAAGCTGACGGGTTTCGATGTTGATATCGGCGACGCGCTGTGCGAACAGATGAAGGTCAAGTGCACTTGGGTCGAGCAGGAATTTGACGGCCTGATCCCAGCGCTGAAAGTGAAGAAAATCGACGCGATCCTGTCGTCCATGACCATCACCGATGATCGTAAGAAAAACGTCGACTTCACCATCAAGTACTACCACACCCCGGCGCGTTTCGTGATGAAGGAAGGCAGCGACGTCAAGGACCCGCTGACCGAACTCAAGGGCAAGAAAGTCGGTGTGCTGCGTGCCAGTACCCACGACCGTTTCGCCACCGAGGTGCTGGTGCCCGCCGGTATCAATCTGGTGCGTTACAGCTCCCAGCAAGAAGCCAACCTGGACATGGTCGCCGGTCGTCTCGACGCCATGCTCGCCGACTCGGTCAACCTCGACGACGGCTTCCTGAAAACGGATGCCGGCAAAGGTTTTGCCTTCGTGGGCCCGACCTATGAAGATGCCAAATACTTCGGTGGCGGCGCCGGCATTGCGGTGCGCAAGGGGGATAAGGCCCTGGCCGAGAAATTCAACGACGCCATCACGCAAATCCGCGCCAACGGCACGTACAAGAAAGTGCAGGACAAGTACTTTGCTTTTGATGTCTACGGGCATTAATCGCTGAAACCAAGGTGGCCCGCCGTTGACCCGGTCGGCCACCTTTTTCATGGGCGAGTGTTTTACCCCAGCGCCCGTCGAAATACCGTTATTGGGAGTTCCACATGCAACGCATCGACCATACCCTGCCATGGAGCCACCTGGGCACCGAGCGCCGGCTCAGTGTGTTTCGTTACGGCCACGGTCCACGCAAGGCGTATATCCAGGCCAGCCTGCACGCCGATGAATTGCCCGGCATGCGCACGGCATGGGAGCTGAAACAACGACTCAACGAGCTTGAGACCCAAGGCTTGCTCAACGGCGTGATTGAACTGGTGCCCGTGGCCAACCCCATCGGCCTGGACCAACATGTGCAGAGCGCGCACCTGGGGCGCTTCGAACTGGGCAGCGGCAAGAACTTCAATCGGTCTTTCGTGGAACTCAGCGCGCCGGTGGCCCAACGCATCGGTGATCGCCTGGGCGACGACCCAGCCGCCAATATCACGCTGATCCGCCAGACCATGGTTCAGGTGCTGGACGATTTGCCGGCGCCGCCCTCACAACTCGAGGCCCTGCATCGCCTGCTGCTGCGCCATGCCTGCGACGCCGATGTCACCCTGGACCTGCATTGCGACTTCGAGGCGGCGATTCACCTGTACGCCTTGCCGCAACACTGGCCGCAGTGGCGCTCCCTGGCCGCGCGGTTGAAGGCGGGCGTGGCGTTGCTGTGCGAAGACTCTGGCGGCAGTTCGTTCGACGAGTCCTGTTCCTCGCCCTGGTTGCGTCTGGCCAAGACCTTCCCCGAGGCCGCGATCCCGCCGGCCAACCTGGCGACCACGCTGGAACTGGGCAGCATGGGCGACACCCGGGTGGATCAGGCCCAGGCCAATTGCGAAGCCATTCTCGGGTTCCTGGCCGAGCAGGGTTTCATCGGTGGTGACTGGCCGCCCGCGCCAGCGCACTGTTGTGAAGGTTTTCCGTTCGAAGGCACTGAGTACCTGTTCGCGCCGCATCATGGGGTGGTGAGCTTCCTGCGCGAGGCCGGTGAGTGGGTGGAGCAGGGCGATCCGTTGTTCGAAGTGGTCGATCCATTGAACGATCGGGTCACTACTGTTCGGGCCGGCACCAGCGGCGTGTTGTTTGCGCTGGACCGTGGGCGCTATACCCAGCCTGGAATCTGGCAGGCGAAAGTGGCCGGGCGAGCGCCGATTCGCGCGGGGAAATTGATCAACGACTGATAACTGCTGTCTATCTCAGCGCACGCGCGTTGCCGTGCGGCTATCGAATGATGGAGGAAGACTGATGTTCAAAGCGCTCGCCCTGTTGCTGTTGGTAGTGTCTTGCGGTTTGCAGGCTCAGCCTGCGCTGCACACCGATTTGCCCCTCAATTACCTGGCCCATGCCGATGAGCAGGCCAGAAACCGGCCGCTGGTGATCTTCCTGCATGGCTCCGGCGGCAGCGAACAAGACCTGTTCGACCTCAAGAATGAGCTGCCCAGTGACTACAACTACCTATCGGTACGAGCGCCCAAGACCGTGGAGCGGGGCCAGTATCAATGGTTTGCCAAGAAGGGCGAGGGCGCCTACGACGGTGATACCGCGGACCTGAAGGCCAGCGGCCAGATGCTGTTGGATTTCATCGAGAAGGCCCGGGTCAAGTACCCGACCGATGCGAGCAACGTATACCTGGTCGGTTTCAGCCAGGGCGCGATGATGAGTTACGAGGTCGCCCTGCGCCATCCCGAGGCCGTCGGTGGCATTGCCGCGCTGGGCGGGCGGGTGCTGTCGGTACTGCGGGCCGAACTGACACCCGACGAGTCGCGCCGGACGCTGGCGGTATTTATCGGTCATGGCACGGCGGACTCGGTGATCCCATACCATGACGGCACCGAGGCGGACAGCTTCCTCAAGACCCTGGCCCTGGAGCCCGAATTCCATGCCTATCCGGGCGTTGGCCACAGCGTCAGTGCCATGCAGGTGCGGGATCTGCGCGCCTGGCTGGAGCGGCTTAATCCCTGATTCAGTGACAGAGGTGTTGAGTGTGCCGCCGCCATCGCGAGCAGGCTCGCTCCCACCTTTTTCCCGAGTCGCTCCCAGAAACGGGGTTGCTTCCAGTCCTGTGGGGGCAAAGATTGCTCGCGATGAATAGCAGATTGGATATCAAGATTCATGTCGCCCCAGAATCTTTGTGGGAGCGAGCCTGCTCGCGATGAAAACCACCCGGTCCATCAAGTCACTGACCAGCGACGATCTGCTTCACCAGCGCCTCATGCCCGGCCTTGTCGCTGGCCCGGGAAATGATCTGTACCACTGCCATGCGCGTGCCGGAAGCGCCCAGCAACGTGGTATCGAGGGTCGGCCCACCGCCTTGGGTCGCCTTGGTATCGAGCTGGCGCAGACCCAGGCCGGTACCTTTTTGGGTCAGGCTTTTCTCGCTCAGGATCTTGGCATCCGGCAGGGCCTTGATTTTCTGGACGGCGAAGTCGGCCATGGTGGCATCGAGGAATGTGCTGTCGTCGTCTTTCACATTCGAGCCATCGATGATGGTGTTTTCAGCCGTGATCACCACGGTTTTGCTGGTGGCATTGCTGTACATCGTCCCCTTCGCCCCCGCCGTGCCCTGGGCGGCCTCGCCGGCCGGAAGCGGTGTGGCAGTGAAGCCCTTGGGCAGGGTGAAGTTGAACTTGCTTCCCAGCAGGGAAACCTTTTGTGCCGGTGCTGCGCCGCTGGTTTTGGGCTGGGCGGCATAAGCAGGCACCACCACCAGACTGGCGATGGCCGTCAGCACCAGGGCGGCGACTTGTTTACTTACCAATGACATTGAAACGCTCCACAGAGGGGTGTGCTTGAGCGCGATCATCCCATGGGCGTCCAACCGGCTCCAGCGTCGGTCACGAGTGCGCCACATCATTGGCCCGTGGGGCTGAGGCGCGCACCAGCAGGCGGCGGGTCACCAGCAGCATGACCACCGACACCGCGACACTCACGACAAAGGCCGGCATGCCGAGCAGCGGCAGGGTGAGGGCCAGGGTCAGGCAGAACGCGGTGAAGCAATACATGCCAGTGGCCGTGGCCCGCAGCAACGCGGCGGTGAAGGCCGCGCCACGGGTTTGCTGGGAGAACACTGCCATGACGCTGCCCAGCACCGGGAACACCGCCAGTAGCCCGCTCCAGCGTTCACCCACGGTGCTGGCCAGCAGCGTCACCGCCAGGGTCAACAGCGCGCCGGCGACCATGCGTAGCAGCAGCTTGTCGGATTTGGGAGCCGGGCCGCTCATCACCGGTCGAACTGTCGGGAACAGATAGGGCGCGGCCAGCAATGCCACAATGGCGATCACGCTCGACAGCGGCAGCGAGGCCGGCAACCAGGACAGCACCATCGCCACCAGCGCCCAGACGCCCAACGCGATACCCAGCGCCCAAGGCCAGTCACGATGCTGGGCGACCCGGGCGTACACCACACAGAATGCAATCATTGCAAACATGGCCGACAGCGCCGCTGTCGCCGACTGAGCGGCAAACGCCTCGCCCTGTTCCAGGGCCAGGAACAACAGAATCGGACCCACCACCACCGGCAACCCCGACAGCCAACCGGCCACGCTCGGTCCCCAACGTCGGCCCGCCAGGGAAATCAGCAGCAGGAAAGCGGGAATCACCAATAATTTGAGGAGCAGCACGGGGTTATCCTTGTCAGGCGACGGGCCGACACGTTAGCACCGACCTCGCAGTTTCAGCGATCCCAGTAAGGTACTTCGCCAAAACACTGTAGGAAAAAGTCGATCACGGTACGCACTTTCACCGACAGACGTCGGCTGCCCGGCCAGAGAATGGCGATCTGCTGGGGCTCAAGGCTGTTGGAGGCTTCGTAGTCGCGCAATACCGGCACCAGGGTGCCGTTGCGCACGGCTTCGCCGATCAGCCACGACGGAAACATCACCAGCCCCAGGCCTTGTTCGGCCGCCTGGGTCAGGGTGTCGGCATGGTTGCCGGTGATCGGCCCTTTGACGCTGTAGGGTGTCCAGGCCTGACCCGGACGGCGGAAAAACCAGCGTTGCTGGCCGGCCACGCCTTTGTAGGCCAGACACTGATGGTTCGCCAGATCCTGGGGTTTGAGCGGTGTGCCGCAACGCGCCAGGTACGCGGGGCTGGCGGCGATCTGAAAGCGGTGCGGGGCGAGGATTCGCGCCTGCATGCCTGAATCGTGCAGCGGGCCGATGCGAAACAGCAGGTCCGCGCCTTCCTGCAGCGGGTCGACGTAGCTGTCGGTTTGCTGGATGTCCAGTTGCAGCTTCGGATAGCGCTCACACAATGACCCCAGCCACGGCGTCAGATGACGCTGGCCGAACACCACCGGGGCATTGATCCGCACCAGTCCGGCCGGCTCACTGTGTTGTTCCTGCAGCGCCTGTTCGGCTTCTTCGAGTTGCACCAGCAACAGGCGTGCATGATGACCCAGCAGGCGGCCGGCTTCAGTGGGCGAAACAGCGCGGGTGTGTCGATACAACAACTGCTGGTTGAGGGCCTGTTCCATCAACTGGATCTGCCGGGAAATCGACGACGGCGCCAGGCCTTCGCGCCGGGCCACCTCCGAGAAGCTGCCGTGGTCGAGCACGGCGACAAACAACCGCAGGGCCTTGAAGCCGAGTTCATTGAGACCGTGCATGGACTGCTCCGCTGTGCGAGTTGCGCAAAAGTGTTGTCTGGATGCTCCCATTTATCGCACAGCTGCGCCAGCCGATAATCCCGCTCATTGTTCTTCTCAGAGGTTCTGATCATGCAAGCGTCTTCACTCAACGCCGCCGCCCCGGCGGCTGCCTCCAAACCACGAGCGCTTTTGCGCTGGCTGTTGCTGCCCCTGGTGATCCTGGCTGGCATGGGCCTGTCGGTAGAGGCCGGTCTGCTGGGGCCGCTGGGGGTTCAAGTGGGGCATCTCTGGGCAACCCTGAGCATATTCGGCGTCGGTTCGGCGATTCTGTTTCTGCTGTTGCTGCTCAGTGGTCCGCAACAAGGCCCCGCCTTGAATGAGTTGCCGCGCTGGCAATTGATCGGCGGTTTCCTGGGGCCGATCTACGTGGTCGTGCTGACGCTTGCCACGCCCCACATCGGCATTGCCATGACCATGGTCGCAATCCTTTCCGGGCAAGTGGGTAAAAGCGTGCTGATCGACCACTTCGGCTGGTTCGGTGCAACCCGCAAGCGGGTCAACGGCGAGCGCTGGCTCGCCTTGGCGCTGATCGTCGTAGCCCTTGTCCTGATTGCCCGAGGTTGAATATGAATCTGTTTTTGCTATTGCTGCTGGTCGTTGTTGCCGGTGCGGTGTTGAGCGTGCAGGCGGCCATCAACGGTCGCCTGGGCCAGACGGTCGGTGTGCTGCGCAGCAGTCTGCTGACATTCGTGGTGGGCACGGTGGTCACCGGGTTACTGATCGTGTTTTTTGAACCCGCTCACGCCCTCAGCCTGCTGGACGTGCCGAAATGGCAACTTGGCGGTGCCTTGTTTGGTGTGGTGTACATGATGGTCATGGTCGGCGCGGTGCCAAGGGTCGGCACCGCCGTGGCGACCGTGGCAGTGATCCTCGGGCAGTTGGCCATGGGCATGCTGATCGACAATTTCGGCTGGTTGGGCAACCCCGCTATTGAGTTGTCCGGGAGTCGGGTCCTGGCAATGGCCTGCCTGGCGCTGGCGCTGGTATTCATGTATCGCAGCAGTGCACGGCAGGCCTGAGAACCTCAGTCGGGCTCGACTTCCAGTCGCAGGCTGCCATCGTCCAGACGCTTGGCAAGCCGGACAATACCGCCAATGTGCCGGCCTTCGGTGCTGAAGACCACGATCTGGGCTTTTTCCAGATCATCCGGCAGCGGTGGCTGAACGTGCAGGGCGAACCACACCGGTTCACCGTCATCCAGGCGTTGGACATCGTAGCGGCAATCGACGCTTTGGGTCTGGCGACCAAACAGCGTGTCGAGGCCATACTTAAGGTCGGTGCTGTCGTCGGCAGCGGGGGCGAGGGACATCGGCGGTCTCCTGGGATGAATGCTCGGCTGGTCTTCTAGTGATTCCTCTGGTGGGGGAAAATTCAATGGGTTCGCGCCGGCACTGAACCGGCGGCGTTGCTGCTAGAATCGCCCACCTTGACTTACGAGAGGTATGCCCATGAGCGAGCCGATTCGCCTGACCCAGTACAGCCACGGCGCCGGTTGCGGCTGCAAGATTTCGCCACAGGTGCTGGAAGTGATCCTGGCCGGCAGCGGTGCGCAGAACCTTGACCCCAAGTTGTGGGTTGGCAATGCCTCCCGGGACGACGCCGCGGTTTATGCCATCGACGAAGAGCGCGGGGTGGTCTCTACCACCGATTTCTTCATGCCGATTGTCGACGATCCTTTTGATTTCGGTCGCATCGCCGCCACCAATGCCATCAGCGACATCTACGCCATGGGCGGTGATCCGTTGATGGCGATTGCGATTCTCGGCTGGCCGGTCAATGTACTGGCCCCGGAAATCGCTCGCGAAGTGATTCGCGGCGGTCGTTCGGTATGTGACGAAGCAGGCATTCCCCTGGCGGGCGGCCATTCGATCGACGCGCCCGAGCCGATTTTCGGCCTGGCGGTCACGGGCCTGGTGCAAAAGCGTCATATGAAGCGCAACGACACCGCCACCGCCGGTTGCCGCCTGTACCTGACCAAGCCCTTGGGCATCGGCATCCTCACCACCGCGGAAAAGAAAGGCAAGCTGCGCGCCGCCGATGTTGGCCTGGCCCGCGACTGGATGTGCACCCTCAACAAGCCGGGCAGCCGCTTCGGCAAGCTCGACGGCGTGGCGGCGATGACCGACGTCACCGGTTTCGGCCTGCTCGGGCATTTGGTGGAAATGGCCGATGGCAGCCAGTTGACGGCGCGTATCCGCTACGACGCGGTGCCGCGTCTGCCGGGCGTCGAGTATTACCTCGACCAAGGCTGCGTGCCGGGCGGTACGTTGCGCAACTACGACAGCTACGCCAGCAAGGTTGGGCGCGTGCAGGAACTGCACAAGCGAGTGCTGTGCGACCCGCAGACCAGCGGCGGACTGCTGATCGCCGTCACGCCCGAGGGCAACGAAGCGTTTCTGGCGGTCGCCGCTGAACTGGGGTTTGCACTGGAGCCGATCGGTGAACTGGTCGAGCGACAGACCTACGCGGTCGAGGTGTCTTGATGACCCATGACATCACCGATTACCGCGACATTTTTCTCAATGACCGACCGATGATGGACACCCGTGCCCCCGTCGAATTTCTCAAGGGCGCATTCCCCGGCGTGGTCAATCTGCCGTTGATGACCGACATCGAACGGCAACGGGTCGGTACTTGCTACAAGCAGCAGGGCCAACAGGCGGCCATTGTCCTGGGGCATCAATTGGTGTCCGGCGACACCAAGGCGCAACGCATCCAGGCCTGGGCCGAGTTCGCAACAGCCCATCCTGATGGTGTGTTGTATTGCTTCAGGGGAGGCTTGCGCTCACAGATCGTCCAGCAGTGGCTCAAGGACGAGGCGGGCATCGACTATCCCAGGGTCGGCGGCGGCTACAAGGCCATGCGTACATTCCTGCTCGACACCGTCGAGCAGGCGGTTGCCCAATGCGACTTGGTGTTGCTGGGCGGCATGACCGGCACCGGCAAGACAGAAGTGCTGACTCAACTGGGCAACAGCCTGGATCTGGAAGGTTACGCCAACCATCGCGGTTCGAGCTTCGGCAAGCGCGCCACCGGGCAGCCTTCCAATATCGATTTCGAGAACCTGCTGGCCGTGGATGTGCTGAAAAAACGTGCCGCTGGTATCGAACAGTTCGTGCTGGAAGATGAAAGCCGCATGGTCGGCAGTTGCGCCTTGCCGCTGTCTTTGTACCAGCGCATGCAACAGGTTCCGATGGTCTGGCTTGAGGACAGCCTGGAGCGGCGGGTCGAGCGGATCCTGCGCGATTACGTCATCAACCTGTGCGGCGAATTTGTCGCAGTCCATGGCGATGAAGGGTTCTCGCTATTTTGCGAGCGGTTGCTGGCAAGCCTCAATAACATCCATAAGCGCCTGGGTGGCGACCGCCATCGACGTTTGCTCCAAATCATGGAAGCGGCCCTGGCCGAGCAGGCGACCAGCGGCGCCGTCGACTTGCATCGCGGCTGGATCGAAGGCCTGTTGCGTGAGTATTACGACCCGATGTACGTGTTCCAGCGCGAGAAGAAGGGCGGGCGGATCGAGTTCGCGGGTGAGCAGGTGGCGGTGCTGGAGTATCTGCGTGAGCGAGCGGCCCGCAAAGGGTGATCGCTGCCCACTGCCAATCCCCTGTGGGAGCGAGCCTGCTCGCGATAACGGTGGGGACCAGTGGCGGTGATTGAGGAAGTATTGTCGAAAGTAATGTCCGCAGCCTATGTCGGACAAGTTTCCTGCCCGTTGTCCAGGCCTTGCTTGTAGTTCTGGCTGGTGAGACTGGCCTTGCCGTTGTGCCACGTCAGGGTCAGCACGTACAGCGAATCGAAATCCCCGGATTCCCAATCATCGGTAATCGTCTGCTTCTTGCCCATCGCGTCGCTGGCGACCTGGTTGATCAGCTCCGGCAGGTAGCCGTGCGACCAAGCGGTGTAGATGATCGAGTTGTGGTACTTGTCGTGCAGCAGTTCGTCAGCCAGGTCGCTGGTGTCATTGGCTGAATACTCGATGTTTACCGGCAGCCCGAGTTTGATGGCGCTGGGGCTGATGGTCATCAGTGGGCGGATGTAGCTGTAGGAATTATCCAGCTCGCCCTCTTCGACGTTGCGGGTAGGGTTGGCCGCGAACACATAGTCGGCCTTGCCGAATTTCTCCGGTAGCAGGGTGGCCAGGTCGATGGCGCGATTCAGCCCCTGGCAATTGAGCTGGCCCAGGCCGCCGGCGGGTTTCTCGGCGTGGCGCAGGAACACCAAGGTCTGGATACCGTCGGCCGGTTGAGCGCGACTGACGCTCGACTCCAGCAACAGCGCCAGGCCACAAGCGACAAGCAGCGTAGGCAACATCAGCCACGGTCGGCGCTTGAAGCGTTTGGCGAAATTCAGTGGGTTCATCATTGAATAATATTCTTCGGCTCTCTCAAGTCAGGCTGACAAACCTGGGCACCAGGAAGTTTTTGGCTTCCGGTGTTTTCCTTGTCGTGATGCCGCTTCGATTTCTCGGGGCATTGCTCAGAGTCTTCTGGCGCCCTTTGGTTCGATACCGACCGATTCCGTGCACTGTAAGGCCTCCTGCCAGGAGGTAGGGCGAATGTTAGCGACAGGATGTTGCGGATTTAAGAATGGGGCGTGCGAGTTTCGTGACGCGTTCATTTGGGTTTTGTATTTAAAGAATCGCCTTACACCTGCCGTCTCCTCCTCTGACTTATTTTCCCTGCCGTCCTCGGCAAAGTCTCGCGTCCGTCCCCGCACCGCGAGATTCCCGCATGTTCGCCCCCGACAAACTCCTGGCTTTGAACAACGTCATCGGCTCGCTGGTGATTGCGGCCATGGACCCCGAGCAGCCGGACATCGAAGCGGTGCTGGCGGACTTCCGCACTTGCCTGAACGACTACGACGCCTGGGCTGAAAGTTTCTGGACCGGCTGGGCGCTGGATATCGAGCAGGTGTTCAAGGTCGGCAACGAAGTGTCCCTGGCGGCACCGAAGGAGCTTGATCAACCTGTCAGCGCCACGGTGGTCGCTTGTCCGGCGGAGGGGCCGCTGACGCTGGTGCACATGTTCCAGGCGGCGCGCTTCGTGCCGATTGGCGACACACCGGTGATGCTGGAACCGATCACCGGGGGCGAGCCGGGGAAAGAAACCTTCGGCGAACCGGTTCATCACGTGATCGGCCCCAGCGGCATTCTGGAAGTCCCCGACTGCTGGCGGGGCCAGCGTTATCGCATCACCTTTTTTCCCCATGTGACGGCCGAGCATGTCAAGGCGCTGTACGCGTCCTACCGTGACGTGATTGCTCAACTGGAAGGTTGGCTGCAAGCGGAGTGGGATGAATTTCAACCGCAATGGGTAGAGTTTTCCGACAGCGGATTTCTCGAGCGCTACAGCGCATTGCAGCAAGCTGATTGGCGCGGGTTCACAGACGCCCTGCATCAGTTGTGGGACGACGTCAAACAGGTCTTCGAACTGCTGGCGGACCTGCAGGCCAACAGCGAGAAGTTGTTGGAGTACCTGACTCAAGCCGAGCTTGAGCAGCTACTGAAGGCGTCCTCCGAGGCAATCGCCAAAGGGTTGATGGTGTTGAGCGACGAGCCGTTGCTCTTCGTGCATATGGCGGCCTTCGCCAGTTGGCTACGGATGTTGCCGCCCCAGCACGTCGCTGAAGTCGTGGGCGAGATGCGCGCCTCGGTGCTGATCAACTTCCTGCTGATGCGTTTGACCGGGGGGCTGGGCCTGGGTCTGCGCATGAGCGGTAAGGTGCTGGGCCGGGTCCGCTCGGAGCGGGCCCGGGAGTGGTTGCTGGCGTCGAGCCTGAGGTTGGGCCAACTCACCCCCGACCGGCTCGATCAACATGCCGATGTGCTCAAACCATTGGTGGTCAGTCAGCGTGCGCCTTTAAAACCGACGCCTGTCGGACCTTTGCACATTACCCTCGAGAAATCTGCGCCAGTGTCCGTGAGCAATCCGGCCGCCGTGGCGCGGGAAAAATCCCAGCCTTCTACACGCCTGAGCGAACACGAACCCCACGACGACGCCCCCAGCCAATCGAAAAACCCCAACGGTGACAGCGCCGACACCGCGGCCCTGACCCAGACCAGCGGCTGCCCGGTGTCGATGGTCACTGGCGAGGAGCTGCTGACCCTGGACGACGGCACCCTCGATGGCCGGCTGCCGTTTGTCTTCACCCGCTTGTACCGCACCAGCGCGGTGGACCTGGACATCGGCCTGGGCCGCGGCTGGAGCCATGCCCTGGCGCATCGCCTGTTGCTTGAAGGCGAGCAGGTCATCTGGATCGACCAGGAAAACCGCCGTACGACGTTTCCGCTGCCCAGCGAGCAACGCCCGGCGATCCACAATAGCCTGGCCCGCGCAGCGATTTACCGGGGGGCCGAGCCGGACGAACTGATCATCGCCCAGCCGGGCGAAGACGCGCCTTTCCTACACTTTCGCGACGGCCATCTGACCGCCCTCAGCGACCGCTACGCCAACCGCCTGACGATCAAGCGCAACATCCATGGCGACATCAGCCGCCTGGACAACGGCGCCGGGCGCGCCCTGCGCTTGCGTTATGAGCAACGTCATCTGGTCGCCATCGACTACCAGAGCTTTCACCCGGCCCTGACCCTGGACGACGCCTGGCGCACCGAACAGACCCTGGTGGCTTACCGCTACGACGCCCGCTGGCGACTGATCGAGGCGACCAACGCCGCCGGTGAAAACGAACGCTACGACTACGACGACCAGCACGTCATCCTGCAACGGCAACTGGCCGGCGGTGCGAGTTTCTTCTGGGAGTGGCAAGGGGCAGGCCGCGCAGCCCGCTGCGTGCGGCACTGGGCCTCGTTTGCGCAGATGGACAGCCGCTACACCTGGGGCGAGGACGGGCAGGTCACGGTCCAGCATCTGGATGGCAGCCAGGAGGTGTACGTCCACGACGAGCGGGCACGGCTGGTGCGCAAGGTCGAGCCCGATGGCGGCGAGCACCTCAAGGCCTATGACCCCCAGGGCCGGCTGATCGCCGAACAGGACCCGCTGGGCGCCGTCACCGAATACCGCTACGACGAAGCCGGACGGCTGGTGGCACTGATTCCGCCGGACGAGGAACCGACGTCCTACGAATACCGCCACGGTTTCCTGCACGCCCGCTCGCGCGGCAAAGCCGTGTGGCAATACCGGCGCAACGCCCAGGGCGATGTGATCGAGGCCATCGATCCGCACGGCCAGAGCACCGGCTATGACTACGATGCCCAGGGGCAGTTGCTGGCGATCCGTTACCCCGACGGTAGCGAGCATCGGTTTACCCGCAATCAACTGGGCCAACTGACCGAAGAAACCCTGCCCGACACGGGGCACCGGTGTTTTTCCTACGACGCCCTGGGGCGTTTGCTGACCCGCCAGGACGAACACGGCGCCCTCACGCACTACCAGTGGGACGCGGTGGGCCGCCTGCTCGAAACCACCTTGCCAGGTGGTACGACCCGCGCCTGGCGCTACAACGCCTACGGCAAGGTCACCGCCGAACGCGATGAGCTGGGGCGGACCACCCGCTATGAATACGCCGACGACCTGCACCTGATCAGCCGTCGCCTCAACCCTGACGGCAGCGAACTGAAGTATCGCTACGACTCGGCGCGGCTGTTGCCGACTGAAATCGAAAACGAATCCGGCGAAAAATATCAGCTGGACTACACGCCGAACGGATTGATCCGACAGCAGATCGGCTTTGACGGCCAACGCACCGCCTACGCCTACGACCTCAATGGCCACCTGCTGGAGAAAACCGAGCACGGCGCGGACGGCGCCCAATGGGTCACCCGCTATCAGCGCGACGGGGCCGGGCGGCTGCTGGTCAAGACCTTGCCCGACGGCCAGGCCATCGAATACCGCTACGACGGGCTGGGCCGGCTGGTCCACGTCAACGACGGCACCGATCACCCGCTGGCCTTCGAATACGACGCCCAGGACCGGCTGATCAGCGAACACCAGGGCTGGGGCACCCTGCGTTATCGCTACGACGCCTGCGGACGCCTCAACCATCTGCGCCTTCCGGACAACAGCCAGCTCGACTACCACCACGCCCGGGGCGGCGCGCTGACGGCCATCGACCTGAACGGCTCACGCCTCACCGAACACCAGCTCAGCGGCGGGCGCGAACGCCAGCGCCGCCAAGGCCTGCTGCTCAGCCAGTACGACTACGACGAACAAGGCCGGCTCAAGGCCCAGACGGTGTGGCAGAACCAGCAGCAACTGTTCTGGCGCGATTATGCCTACAGCGCCAATGGCAACCTGCAGTCCATTTCCGACAAGCGCAACCGCCGTCATTACCAGTACGACCCGCTGGATCGCCTGATCGGCATCGACTATTCCCACAGCGAGCCGCCGGAACACTTCGCCCACGACCCGGCCGGCAACCTGCTGATGCAGGACCGCCCCGGCCCGGCTCGCCTCAAGGGCAACCGCCTGCTGATGGAGGGCGACCGCCACTACGACTACGACGCCTTCGGCAACCTGATCCGCGAACGGCGCGGCAAGGCCCAGTGCCTCGTCAGCGAATACCGCTACGACAGCCAACACCGGCTGATCGGCGTCACCACGGCGCACGGGCGCGAAACGTCCTACCGCTACGACGCCTTCGGCCGACGCATCAGCAAGACCGTGGACGGCCTGACCACGGAATTTTTCTGGCAGGGCGACCAGGTCGTCGCCGAAAGCAGCCCGCGCCACCACCGCAGCTACGTCTACGAACCGGGCACCTTCCGCCCACTGGCCCTGCTCGACGGCAAAGGCCCGAACGCCTGCCCGTTCTACTACCACCTCGACCACCTGGGCACGCCCCAGGAACTGACCAACTACGGCGGCACCATCGTCTGGTCGGCACGCTACAGCGGCTACGGCAAAACCACCGAACTGGTCCACGGCGGCGGCGAACAGCTGGAACAACCGTTGCGCTTCCAGGGCCAATACTTCGACCCCGAAAGCGGCCTGCACTACAACCGGCACCGCTACTACAATCCGGAAACCGGCCGCTACCTGACGCCTGACCCGAGCAAACTGGCGGGTGGCCTCAACGGGTATCGCTACACCCTGAACCCGACGGGGTGGGTGGATCCGTTGGGGTTGGTGGATTGTCCGGGGAAGGGTGGGTGCAGGTCGGCGGTTGGTAGTCAGGATCCGGCGGCTAAGGTTGGGGTGGATGAGGGTGAAAAATCGCTACCCAAACCTACCTACCTTTATCGTGGAGATTTGAGGGGGCCGGAGGTCATTTTTAAAGAAGGTTTTATGAGCTTGGGAAAAAGTACTGACCTACTGCTTCATATTTGGGATAACAGAAATCCACCGAGTAATTTTGTCAGCACAACAACTAGCGTTGAAGTGGGGCTTGATTTTGGAACAAAATATGGAACGCGGAAAGGGTATCTGTATGTTCTGAAAAAAATTCCTGGGCGTGATGTTAATAAGGAGCTACCGCCAGAGGACGTTCCCTATAGCTATGAGTATGAGATTGCAATTCCAGATCGAGTAAGAACGGAAGATATTATTGGCGTTACGCCGCTTAAAAGAGATGGTTCCTACGTAGGGTATTCTTTGCCCAACCCCCAGAGGAAATAACACATGAAAAGACAGCTTGTTCCAGTTATTAAAGATGGCCAGAGGGAAGAGGTGGTGCTGGACGTGAACGCACAAAAATCCACTATTCTGCTGACTTTTAAAAGTGGCTGGTCAAAGAAATACTCGGGAGCGGATGTGTATGAGTGTCTAGGGAAAATTATTAAGGAGCATACGGATATAAAATTTTTGTGCAAAGGAGCCAAGCTTAGTGTGCGTCCTTCAAGTATGTCCTCGCAAATGTCATCAGGAATAGCGGCTTATGAGCATGTTCTAGGTAAGCGTGCATCGAGAGCAGATCTAGTTAATATATTTGATTATGAGGATCGGGATATAGTGAGTGATCCTCAGCTGCAGAAAGATTATTTTTTTCTATGGCTGGAATCTATAAAAAATGTGGATGAGTAAGTTGTGGTCGTATGGGAAGTTAGGCCTGCTTGCAGCGGGGTGGTTCATGTAGATGCTTTCCTGATGTCACGGCAATCATTCTGAACTATGCTCCGCTTTTTTCTTCCCCCTCTGGAGTCCGCTCCCATGCCCAACCTAACCCCATTCCCCATCACCCAAAAATGGCCCGCCCAGTTCCCGGAGTGGATCCAGCTCTACTCCCTGCCGACCCCCAACGGCGTGAAAGTCTCGATCATGCTGGAAGAAATCGGCCTGCCCTACGAACCCCACAAAGTGGACTTCGGCAGCAATGACCAGCTGTCCCCAGAGTTCCTCTCCTTGAACCCCAACAACAAGATCCCGGCGATTCTCGACCCCCATGGGCCGGGGGATCAGCCGTTGGCGTTGTTCGAGTCGGGGGCGATTCTGATTTATCTGGCGGACAAGAGCGGGCAGTTGCTGGCCCAGGAGTTGGCGGCGCGCTACGAGACGATTCAATGGCTGATGTTCCAGATGGGCGGGATCGGGCCGATGTTCGGGCAGTTGGGTTTCTTCAACAAGTTTGCGGGCAAGGACTATGAAGACAAGCGACCTCGTGATCGTTACGTCGAGGAAAGCAAGCGCCTGCTCAAGGTGCTGGATGGTCGTCTTGAAGGCCGGGACTGGATCATGGGCGAGCGCTACACCATCGCCGATATCGCCACGTTTCCCTGGGTGCGCAACTTGATCGGTTTTTATGAAGCGGGGGATCTGGTGGGTATCCAGAATTTCCCGAATGTAACGCGGGTGTTGGAGCGTTTCCTGGCGCGGCCGGCAGTGGCACGCGGGTTGAAAATTCCGGAATGAGTGGATTGATGACGAGCTGTTTCAATTTCAAGCAATTGGACGTGTTCAGCGAAGTGCCGCTCAAGGGGAATCCGCTGGCGGTGGTGCTCGGGGCAGACGAGATCAGTGACGAGCGCATGGCCGCTTTTGCCAACTGGACCAACCTCAGCGAAACCACTTTCCTGCTGGCGCCGCAGCATCCGGAGGCGGATTACCGGGTGCGCATTTTCACCACCTCGACTGAACTGCCGTTTGCCGGTCATCCGACTTTGGGCAGCTGTCATGCCTGGCTGGAGGCCGGAGGCGTGCCGAAAGGGCCGCAGATCGTGCAGGAATGTGGCGTTGGCCTGGTAAGAATTCGCCGCAGCGATTTCGGGTTGGCTTTTCAGGCGCCGCCCTTGCTCAAGTCCGGCCCGCTGGAGGCTCAAGTGCTGGAGCGAGTGCGCAAGGGACTGGGGTTGCAGGCCGAGGCGATTGTCGAGACGCAGTGGGTTGATAATGGTGCCGGCTGGCTGGCATTGATGCTCAAGAATCGCCAGCAAGTGTTGGCACTCAAGCCCGATTACCAGCAGTTGCGGGATCTGGCCGTGGGCGTCATCGCGCCGTGGGAACCGGCCGTGGATGGCGATGAGGCGCAATTTGAAGTGCGCGGTTTCATTGCCGGTGACGGCATGCCGGAGGATCCTGCCACCGGCAGCCTGAACGCCGGGCTGGCCCAGTGGATGCTGGCCAAGGGGCTGGCACCGTCGCGCTATGTGGTCAGCCAGGGCTTGACCATGGGCCGGGCGGGGCGGATTCATGTTGAGCAGGTGGGCGAGGACGTCTGGATTGGTGGTGCGGTGGTGACCTGCGTCAATGGCTCACTGACCTTGTAAGCCGATTATTGCCCGGCCGGTAAAACTCTGTTTTCCGGTCGGCGTTTGTGCCCAGGCGGGTGAGGGCATAAGCTTTGTCCCCTGCGATCGAGCACCCATTTTTCAGGAGTCCCATGTCCAGTCAGTTCCCCGAAGCACGTCCACGCCGTCTGCGTCGCAATGCGAGCCTGCGCAGTCTGTTCCAGGAAACCGAGTTCACCCTGAACGACCTGGTGCTGCCGATTTTCGTCGAAGAAGAAATCGATGACTTTGTACCGATCAAGAGTATGCCGGGCGTGGCGCGCATTCCTGAATCGAAACTGGCCGGTGAGATCGAGCGGTATGCCCGTGCCGGTATCAAGTCAGTGATGACCTTTGGCGTGTCCCATCATCTGGATAGCGATGGCAGCGACACCTGGAACGAGCGCGGCCTGGTGTCGCGCATGGCCGGGATCTGCAAGGACGCGGTGCCGGAAATGATCGTGATGTCTGACACCTGTTTTTGTGAGTACACCGATCACGGCCATTGCGGGGTGCTTCACGGGCATGAAGTGGACAATGACCGGACCTTGCTCAACCTGGGTAAACAGGCCGTGGCGGCGGCCCGTGCCGGGGCCGATGTGATCGCGCCGTCCGCCGCCATGGACGGGCAGGTCCAGGCCATTCGCAAAGCCCTGGACGAAGCCGGTTTCAGCCAGACGGCAATCATGGCGTATTCAACCAAGTTCGCTTCAGCGCTCTACGGTCCGTTCCGCGAGGCGGGCGGCAGTGCCTTGAAAGGCGACCGCAAAAGCTACCAGATGAACCCGATGAACCGCCGCGAAGCGCTGCGCGAATCCTTGCTCGATGAGCAGGAAGGGGCCGATGCACTGATGGTCAAACCTGCCGGCGCGTACCTGGATATCATCCGCGATATTCGCCAGGCTTCGAACCTGCCCCTGTCGGCCTATCAGGTCAGCGGCGAGTACGCGATGATCAAATTCGCCGCCCAGGCCGGCGCCATCGACGAAGCCCGCGTAGTGCGAGAAAGTCTCGGCGCGATAAAACGAGCAGGGGCAGACCTGATCTTCACCTATTTTGCGATGGATCTGGCGCTGAGCGGGATCTGATCGACGCCGAATTTCCTGTGGGAGCCTGCTCGCGATAGTGGGGCCAGCTGGCTTCAATGCCGAATGTGCCACCGTCATCGCGAGCAGGCTCGCTCCCACATTGGACTTGTGGCGTGGACTAAAACTGTGAGCATCCGCGGTCAACCCTGTGGGAGCGAGCTTGCTCGCGATAGTGGTAGGCCAGCTTGCATCAATGTCGGATGTGCCGCCGTCATCGCGGGCAAGCCTTGCTCCCACAGACACCCACCCAAATCTACTGTGGAGTCTTGCTCCCACACTGATGGTGTTAGGCCACCCATCCTCTCACGTCAGCTTTTTGCTGCTGTCGAGCCTTCTTTGCTCTCAAGACCCCTTTTGGCTCTGATGAACAGAACATAGCCTGTACCGGCTTTTGATCGTATGGTTGCTGCGCAATAACAGACTTGATGGAGCAACATGCAACTCAATCGATTGATGATCAGCCTCACCGCGTTGTTGACCCTGGCCGGTTGCGGCAGCCGTCAGGCCCAGGAACCGGAACGCCAGCCCGCCGAGGTCAAGGCGCAGATTGTGCGGTTGTTGCCGGCCAAGACTGTGGATCGCGAGGGCTGGGCGACGGATATCTACGTGGCTTTTGCCGCTCAGCAAATCTCACCCACGACGCAGAATATCTGTTCCGTCCTGGCGGTGACCGAACAGGAATCGACGTTCCAGGCTGATCCGGCGGTACCGGGGTTGGGCAAGATCGCCCGGCAGGAAATCGATCGTCGCGCGGCAAAGATGCACATTCCGGGTCTGTTGATCAGCGGCGCCCTCCAGGTGCGTTCGCCCAATGGCAAAAGCTACAGTGATCGGCTCAATGCCGCGCGCAGCGAGAAGGAGTTGAGTGCGATTTTCGATGACTTCATTGGCATGGTGCCCTTGGGCAAGACACTGTTCGGCAGCTTCAACCCCGTGCACACCGGCGGGCCGATGCAGGTCAGCATCGCGTTTGCCCAGGCCAATGCCCGGGATTATCCCTATGCGGTGGATGGGTCGATTCGTCGGGAGGTGTTCAGTCGTCGCGGCGGGATGTATTTCGGTATTGCGCATCTGCTGGGGTATCCGGTGAGCTACACCGAACCGCTGTATCGTTTCGCCGATTTCAATGCCGGATGGTACGCCAGCCGCAACGCGGCATTCCAGCATGCAGTGAGTCGTGCCTCAGGCATTCCCCTGGCTCTGGACGGCGATTTGATCTTGCATGGTTCCATCATGCCAGGC
This sequence comes from Pseudomonas sp. N-137, assembly GCF_034555295.1. NCBI lineage: Bacteria > Pseudomonadati > Pseudomonadota > Gammaproteobacteria > Pseudomonadales > Pseudomonadaceae > Pseudomonas > Pseudomonas sp. N-137. Next base: position 106,666 of record NZ_JAXUDQ010000007.1, on the reverse strand, counting down.
AGCACCGAGTTGGCGGTGCGCACCTTGGGCCGGTCGCTGGGGATGCGCAACCCGACCATTCGCGACCAGTTGGAGCAGGGCGACAGCCTGGCGTTCGAGGACAGCAAACTGTACAAGCGGGTCTTCGAATTGGCTGAGAAGGCCGAGGGTAAGCAATTACCTCGGGCGGTGTTACCGGGAATCGTGCTCAAGAGCCCGAAAATCACGCGCAAGCTGACCACGGCGTGGTTCGCCAAGCGAGTGGATGAGCGTTACCGGCGTTGTATGACGCGGGCTGCGGGACGCTAGGCAATCGGTGGGCAATGAAAAAGCCCGGCGGATAAGGCCGGGCTTTCATGGTGATGCGTTAGGTTCCAGAGGTGTTTGAAGCATTGTGGCGAGGGGGCTCCTTCGCCACACATTGAGTTGGGTTTCGTCACGCATTTGGATTGAACAACTCATACACGGTTCTGGGTCAGACGATCGGAACCACCTTCAGCAACGCGGTTCTGTTGCAGACGATCGGAGCCACCTTCAGCAACGCGGTTCTGTTGCAGACGATCGGAACCACCTTCAGCAACGCGGTTCTGTTGCAGACGATCGGAGCCACCTTCAGCAACGCGGTTCTGTTGCAGACGATCGGAACCACCTTCAGCGACGCGATTCTGTTGCAGGCGATCGGAACCACCTTCAGCAACGCGGTTCTGTTGCAGACGATCGGAACCACCTTCAGCGACGCGATTCTGTTGCAGACGATCAGAGCCACCTTCGGCAACGCGGTTCTGTTGCAGACGATCAGAGCCACCTTCGGCAACGCGGTTCTGGATCAGACGATCAGAGCCACCTTCGGCAACGCGGTTCTGGATCAGGCGATCGGAGCCGCCTTCGGCAACACGTTTTTCGATCAGTCGATCAGAACCACCTTCGGCAACGACCGGGTGGGAGGAGGCGGCGAATGCGTTGGCTGCCAGTACCGAGAAAGCGAGGCTGAGGATGATTTGGCGTTTCATGATGGTGTGCTCCGGGGATGCAGTGGGTTGGTGTGGAGCCATTGTTGTCCGGAGCGACAATCAAGAGAACTTCATTGGCCTGATGGTGAATATCGACGGCGGTGATACCTCGCCGAGCGGTTGGCAAGCAATATTGATGTTGACTGATCCGCCGACATCGCGAGCAGGCTCGCTTCCATGGAGAGTGCGTGTCGTCTGCAGGGTGGAACACTGGCGGGCCCGCGGGTTCTACCGGCTACCCCCCCCAAGTGCAGGAGGCAAGTTCATGTATCAGTTATTCGGCTACAGGCAATCCGGCTCTTCGGCTGTGGAGATCGCCCTGTGCCTGTGTGGCGTGCCTTATCGCCGTGTCGATGCCTATTCGACCGAAGACAACGAGGCGTCGAAAGAGCTACAGGCATTGAACCCTCAGAAGCAGGTCCCGACCTTGCAATTGCCGGACGGTTCGGTGCTGACCGAAGCCGCGGCGATTTTGATCCACCTAGGGTTGGTGTTTCCTGAATCGAAGTTGCTGCCGGACGATCCGAACCAACGTGCTCAAGCCATACGGGGCCTGGTCTATATCGTCGCCAATTGCTACACGCCCATCGGCATCATCGATTTTCCAGAGCGCTGGCTGGTCGACGCGGATGAAGCGACCCGGCAGCAATTGGTGTCGGGCACCCGACAGCGGCTACATCGCAACTGGGCGCTGTTTGCCGACCAGTTTGCGGCTCGTCCTTTTCTCAGCGGTGCCGAGCCGGGAGCGCTGGATATCCTGGCCGCCGTGGTCACGAAGTGGGAAGACACGCGGGAGGCCATGCTGAATGCCCGACCGCCGTTCTACGAGCTACTGGAGCGCATCGACCGCCATCCGCGCATTGCGCCGGTGCTGTCGCTGCACTGGCCCTTGTAGGCGCTGTCGAGCGCAGCGAGGCTGCGGTTTTTCCGAGTAGCAAACGAAAGATCAAAACAGAAAGATCGTCCAAACGCGGCCCGAGCCTTCGGCAGCGCCTACGGGTCAAGGGCATGTCATTTTGGTGGCGGCTTGCTCAACGAGGCCGACAAACTGTCGGACATTCTGCTGATGGGCCGTCACCAGCTCATCGATGCTGCTCCCCGCCGGCGTTTGCAGGCTGTTACGGCAGGTCAGGGTATGGGCTTCGTTGCCCAGCTCGCGCAGGCGCCACTGCACGTCCATGCGGGCATATTGGCCGGGGATCGAATCGAAGCGCTGCACATCCACCCGCAGCAGTAGCTTCGCTGCGCCTGGGTTGCTCAGTTGTTCGTCCAGGCTGCTGCGCAGTTCATCGGCCAGACTGGCGCCCCACCATTGCGTTTCCAGGATCGCCAGCCCGCTGTTGCCTTGGCGGATGACCATTTGCGCGCGGTCCACCTGAGGCGGAACGCTCACCTGCTCGAGCTGGATGTCCATGTTCGTGCGTGGCTGGCCGGCAGGTTGAGCCGGGCTCAGGGTGTGGTACTGGATCGGATCGCCGCGGCAGGCAGCAAGCAGCAGCACCAAGGCAACCAGGGGGAGTTTCAGCATCAGCGGCATGGGGCGTGCTCCTGTGGTCATTCGTTCGCCGGCAATGTGAGGTTCTGCGCCGGTGCATCCTTGGGACGGCCGCGAAGCAGTGATTCGGGATGGCGGCTCAGGTAGTCGGACAGCTCGCGCAACGAACGCGACATGCGCCCAAGATCGTCCAGGGTCTGCGTCAGTTGTTCGCGTTGCGGCGAATCTTCGGCCAGGGTCGAGTTGGCCGATTGCAGGGTCTTGCTCACGTCCTGCAACGTGTTTTGCACGCTTGGCAGGGTCTTGCTGTTGAACTGGGCCAGACCTTTGCGCAATTCAACCAGGTTGCCGTTCAGGTTGTTGGCAACGCTTTCCAGGGGCAGCTTGTTGATTCGCTCGACCATCGCCTGCAGTTGTTCCTGCAGTTGCTGGAGACTGCCCGGGATGGTCGGTATACGGACCGGGCGGGCGTTGGCGTCGAAAGTGACTTTTTCGGCCTTGGGGTAGAAGTCCAGCGAGATGTACAACTGCCCGGTCAGCAGGTTGCCGCTACGGGCCTGGGCACGCAGGCCGCGTTCGACGAAACTGCCGATCAGGCGAGCGCCGGCAGCTTCGTCATCCGGGTTGTGATTGAGCGCCTTGAGCAGTTTTTCATGGGCCTTGCCCAGGCGCTGAGGGTAGAACACCACGCCGACATTGACCGGGAAGCTGCGCAGCTTCTCGTCGAAATCCAGATTGATAGCTACGACCCTGCCCACTTCGATGCCCAGGAATTCGACCGGCGCTCCGACCCGCAATCCGCGCAATGCCTGATCGAAGCGTAAAGCCAGGTATTGCGCCTTGCCATCCGGCGGGGCCAGGGCGCTCTGCTGGTCGGCAAACAGCTCGAACGTCTTGTCCTCGCTAGCGGGGCTGTCGTTGGGGCTGTATTCCGGTGCCCGAAATGCGATGCCGCCCACCAGCAGCGCCGAGAGTGACTCGGTCTTGACCGCAAAGCCGTTGGCACCGACGTTCACGTCCACGCCGCTGACGTTCCAGAACCGGGTGTTTTCGGTGACGTAGACATCGTTGGGGGCATTGACGAATACGTCGATGTTGACCCCTTTGCCATCGGCATCCAGCGCATAGGACACCACTTGGCCCACCGGAATCTTGCGCAGGTACACCGGCGAGCCGATGTCCAGTGAACCGAGGTCCTGGGAATGCAGGGTGAAGCGCTTGCCCGGTTCACCGTAGGTGATCGGTGGCGGGGCTTCCAGGCCGGTAAAGGACTTGGCACGAACCTTCGATTGACCGGCGTCGGCCCCGATGAAATCCCCTGACAGCAGGGTATCGATCCCGGAAATTCCGCCGGCTCCGATGCGCGGCCGTACCACCCAGAACACCGAGTCCTCGTGCGTGAAGGTCTCCGCCGTCTTGGCCAGCTTGACCGTGGCGGTGACGTTCTTCTGGTCGTCGCTCAATTGCACGTCGGTGACCTGGCCGATGACCACGTTGCGATATTTGACCGGTGTCTTGTTGGCGGTCAGGCCCTGGCCGGTCTTGAAGGTGATGGTGATGGTCGGACCTTCCTGCAGCCAGTTGTTGACCACCAGGGACAACCCTACCAGCACCGCGATGATCGGCACTATCCATACCAGCGACACCGTCCAGCGGCGGCTGGTGACATGGGCGCGACCTGGTGCCGGTTGCTGCCCGTCAGTGGCTTGCGACTTCATCCATGGCCTCCTCGGATGGTTGGGTGTCCCAGATCAGGCGTGGGTCGAAGCTCATGGCCGACAGCATGGTGAACAGCACCACGAGGCCGAAAAACAGGATGCCCGGTCGCGGCTCGATATCGCTCAGTGCCTGGAATTTCACCAGCGCCGCGACCAGCGCCACCACCAGCACGTCGAGCATCGACCAGTAGCCGATGACTTCCACCAGCCGATACAGTTTCGCCCGCTGGACCTGGGCCCAGGTGCTGCGCCGCTGCACGGTGACCAACAGCAAGGTCAGTACCACGAACTTGATGCCTGGTACCGCGATGCTGGCGATGAAAATGATCAGGGCGATGTCCCAGGCGCCGCCCTGCCAGAACTCGATGACGCCACTGATGATGGTGCTGTCGGCGCCATCCCCGAGCATCTGGGTATTCATCACCGGCAGCAGGTTGGCCGGAATGTAGAACACCAATGCCGCCAGCATGTAGGCCCAGGTACGGGTGAGGGTGTCGGGTTTGCGCCGGTGCAACGGGGCGTCGCAGCGGGGGCAGGTCTCGGGCTCGTCGCTCATGTCACAGGCCAGGCCACAGCTGTGGCACAGGCACAGGTTCAGGTCGCGGGCCAAGGGCGGGGGAGGCAACGGTTCGCGGTTCATAGGTTGTCCCATAAATCGCGCACATCGCGTCCGGCGATGCGGATCATCAGCAGGCTCAGGGCGGCCAGGGCAAACAGGCCGATGCCCGGCAGCACGTCCAGCAGCCCGGCGAGTTTGATCACCGCCACCAGCGCACCCAACAGGCACACCTCCAGCATGCTCCACGGCCGCAGTGCTTCCAGGCTGCGCATGCACAGACTGAACCCCGGCGCCCGTTGATTGGCGTAGGCGTAGGCCAGCACCCAGATCAGCAATACCAACTGAAAGACCGGGGCAATGATGATCGCCACCGCGGCCACCAGGGCGATGAAGGTGATGGGGCCCTGGCTCAGGGCCACGATGGAATCCCACAGCGTCGCGCTGTTGCTCAGGCCCTGGAGACGGATGCTCATCACTGGATAGATGTTGGCGAAAGCCCACAACACCGCTGCCGTCACACTCAAGGCCAGGCGCTGTTCAATGGTCAGGCCGTTGTAGCGCTGAATCACCGCGCCACACCGCACGCACGAGGCTTTCTGATGCGCAGCGAGCACCATCGGCTCGTACACCGCATCACAATGTTCGCAAATGATCAGTCGGTCGGTATCGGCCATCGGGATGCTCGGCAGGACAACTCCTTCAATATAGAAGGAGGTTGGGATTGAGCAACCCGCCCGAACGGGTCATTCGCCGCGAATGTATTGCTCCAGTTGTCGGATCAGGTCCGCCTGCTCGGCAATCGCTTCCTTGACCAGGTCACCAATGGACAGCAGACCGACGAGTTTGCCGTCTTCGACCACCGGCAAATGCCGCAAATGTTTTTCGGTCATGATGCTCAGGCAGGTTTCGACATTCTGGTGGGGGTCTATCGTAATCACGGGTGACACCATGATGTCGCTCACTTTGGTGCCTACTGAGGAGCGGCCATGCAAGACCATTTTGCGCGCGTAGTCGCGCTCACTGATGATCCCCAGTACTTCGCCGTTCTTCACCACCAGCAGGGCACCGACGTTTTTCTCGGCCATGCGCATCAGGGCCTGCAGCACCATGTCGTCCGGTGAAATGGTGTGCACTTGCTGGTTTTTCTCGTCTTTGATCCGGAGCAACTGCGCGACGGTTTTCATGGGGAAGCCTCAGATGTTGTTTTTGCAGGTGGTTTAAGAATCGTAGACCCAACGGCGCAGAGCAAGCGGTAAAGCGGCAGTCAGTCGTCCAAAAACGTCATTGTCGGTGAGTTCACCACCGAAGTGAGGCCATGCACTGTTGGGGCGAGGGATTTATCGCCACTGTGGGGGCAAGCCTTGCTCCCACAGATAAATCCCCTCACCACAGGTAGAATCGTCGCTTACGCAAAAAATCGAGGTTGCAGCGGTGGATCTACAGCAGGGCTTCGTCCTGACCCGGCATTGGCGCGATACCCCGGCCGGCACCGAAGTCGAATTCTGGCTGGCGACCGACACCGGCCCCCGGCGCGTGCGCTTGCCGGTGCAGCCGTCGGTGGCATTCGTGCCACAGATTCAGCGCGGTCAGGTCGAAGCCTTGCTGCAAGGGGAGAAGGACGTTGAATTGCGACCCCTGGACCTGCTGGATTTCGAGCATCGACCGGTGCTGGGCCTGTATTGCCGGCAACATGCCCAACTGATGCGCCTGGACACCACCTTGCGCCGTGCCGGCGTGGAGGTGTTCGAAGCTGACATCCGTCCACCGGAACGCTACCTGATGGAGCGTTTCATCACCGCGCCGGTCTGGTTCGGTGGCACAAAGGCCGCTGAGGGCCTGCTGCTGGACGCCCAGATGAAACCGGCGCCCGAGTATCGTCCGCCTTTGCGTCTGGTGTCCCTGGACATCGAAACCACCGCCCAGGGCGATTTGTACTCCATTGCCCTTGAAGGCTGCGGCGAGCGTCAGGTGTATATGCTCGGCCCGCCCAATGGCGACGATACTGCCGTGGATTTCCAGCTCGAATATTGTGAATCGCGCACTTTGCTGCTGAAGAAACTCAACGATTGGTTCGCCCGTTTCGACCCTGACGCGATCATTGGCTGGAACCTGGTGCAGTTCGATTTGCGCGTGCTGCATGAGCACGCCCGGCGCCTGGCCGTGCCGCTACGCCTGGGGCGAGGCGGGGAGGAGATGCAGTGGCGCGAGCATGGCGCGCGCAACAATCACTTTTTCGCCTCGGCGGCAGGCCGGCTGATCATCGACGGCATTGAGTCGCTGCGTTCGGCGACCTGGAGTTTCCCTTCGTTCAGCCTGGAAAATGTCGCCCAGACGTTGTTGGGAGAGGGTAAGTCCATCGACAACCCGTACCAGCGCATGGACGAGATCAATCGCATGTTTGCCGAGGACAAACCGGCCCTGGCCCGTTACAACCTCAAGGACTGTGAGCTGGTGACGCGGATCTTCGCCAAGACCGAGCTGCTCAAGTTCCTGCTGGAGCGGGCCAGTGTCACCGGTCTGCCGGCGGACCGCAGCGGTGGTTCGGTGGCGGCCTTCACACACTTGTACATGCCACTGATGCACCGCCAGGGTTTCGTCGCGCCGAACCTTGGCCAGCGCCCGCCCGAGGCCAGCCCGGGTGGTTTTGTCATGGATTCCCAGCCGGGGCTCTACGAGTCGGTGCTGGTGCTGGACTACAAGAGCCTGTATCCGTCGATCATCCGCACCTTCCTGATCGACCCGGTAGGCCTGATCGAAGGCCTGCGCCACCCGGACGAAAGCCAGTCGGTGCCAGGTTTTCGCGGGGCACGTTTCTCCCGCACGCGGCATTGCCTGCCGGCCATTGTGGCGCGGGTAGCCGAAGGCCGGGAAACCGCCAAGCGGGAACACAATGCACCGCTGTCCCAGGCATTGAAAATCATCATGAACGCCTTCTATGGCGTACTCGGTTCCAGTGGCTGTCGTTTCTTCGATCCGCGGCTGGCGTCCTCCATCACCCTGCGCGGTCACCAGATCATGCAGCGCACCCGGCAGTTGGTCGAAGCCCGGGGGCATGTGGTGATTTACGGTGATACCGATTCCACGTTCGTCTGGCTGCGCCGGGCCCACGGCCAGGAAGAGGCGGCGTCCATCGGCCAGGAGCTGGTGGCATACGTCAATCAGTGGTGGCGCGAACACGTGCGTGATGAGTTCGGGCTGGAGAGCGCACTGGAGTTGCAGTTCGAAACCCATTTCAAACGTTTTCTGATGCCCACCATTCGTGGCGCGGAAGAGGGCAGCAAGAAGCGCTATGCCGGGTTGGTAACCCGCGCCGACGGCAGCGACGAGATCGTCTACAAGGGCCTGGAAACCGTGCGCACCGACTGGTCGCCGCTGGCCCGGCAGTTCCAGCAGGAGCTGTATGGACGGATCTTCCACCGCAAGCCTTACCAGGATTATGTGCGCGATTATGTGCACCAGACCCTGGCCGGAGCGTTCGATGATCGGCTGGTCTATCGCAAGCGCTTGCGCCGGCCTCTGGAAGACTACGAACGCAACGTACCGCCGCACGTGCGCGCCGCGCGGCTGGCTGACGAGTTCAACCAGCGCCAGGGCCGTGCGCGGCAATACCAGAACGGCGGGTGGATCAGCTACGTGATCACTGTCGCCGGCCCTGAGCCGCTGGAAACCCGCAGCGCGCCGATCGATTACGACCATTACGTGACCAAACAGCTGCAACCGGTGGCGGACGCGATTCTGCCGTTTGTGGATGACGATTTCTCGACCCTGGTGGGGGGCCAGATGGGCTTGTTCTGACGGATGCGCCAGTGTTGCGGGCGGGAGGCTTTTGTGGCGAGGGCGCTTGCTTCCGCTGGGTTGCGCAGCAACCGCCAGAAGCGGCCGCTACGCGCCCCAGCGGGAGCAAGCTCCCTCGCCACAAAAGCGCTTTGCTCGTGAGAACTAGACCATCGCCAAGCGCTGCTTGCCTTCGGGCTGCGGGAATATCAAATCCAGCGCCGCCAGATCCTGGGGTGCGAGCTTCAGGTTGGCCGCTTCGGCGTTCAAGCGCACATGTTCGCTCTGAACGGCTTTGGGAATGGCAATGACATTGTCCTGACGCAACAGCCAGGCCAGGGCAATCTGCGCTGGGGTTGCGCCATGGCGTTCGGCGATCTGGCCCAGGGTGTGGTCCTTGAGCAGTTGCCCGCCCTGGCCGACCGGGCAGTAAGCCATGACTGGCATGCGCTGCTGTTGGCACCAGGGCAGCAGGTCGAATTCGATGCCACGCTCCTGCAGGTTGTACAGCACCTGGTTGGTGGCGCAGGCCGGTGAAGCCAGTTCTTCAAGGTCCGCGACATCGAAGTTCGACACGCCCCAGCGGCCGATCTTGCCTTCTTCGCGCAGGCGTTCGAACGCTTCGACGGTTTCTTCCAGCGGGTATTGCCCGCGCCAATGCAGCAGATAGAGATCGATGTAATCGGTGTCCAGTCGGCGCAAACTGCGTTCGCAGGCAAGCGCAATGCCTTTGCGGCTGGCATTGTGGGGATACACCTTGCTCACCAGGAAAACCTGGTCCCGCAGGCCGGTGATCGCTTCCCCAACGACCTCTTCGGCGCCGCCCTCGGCGTACATCTCCGCCGTGTCGATCAGCGTCATGCCCAATTCAATGCCCAAGCGCAGGGCCGCCACTTCCTTCTTGTGAAGCGACGCTTCTTCACCCATGCGCCAGGTGCCCTGGCCAATCACCGGTACGGCCTCGCCAGCCAGTTCCAGAGTCCTCATGTCTACCTCCTGTTTGCAGAACATCAGACGTGTGGCAGCAGGATAGACCAGGTGTTCAAGGTTGATCGTCCCCTCCGCCGTGGGAACGATCTTTTCGAAGGGCAGGATTTATTGCGCGGAGAACTTCAACACCATGGTCTGGGTGTAGGTCTGGCCGGGGTCAAGCCGGGTCGACGGGAAGTTCGGCTGGTTTGGCGAGTCGGGGTAGTGTTGGGTTTCCAGAGTGAACGCGCCCCAATGCGGATAGACCTTGCCGTGCTTGCCCTTGACCGTGCCGTCGAGGAAGTTGCTGGTATAGAACTGCAAGCCAGGCTCGGTGGTGTAGAGCTCCAAGCGCCGTCCGGACTGTGGGTCGTAGACATCAGCGGCCAGTTTGCTCACGTCACCCTTGGCGTCAAGCGCCCAGTTGAAATCGAAACCGCCCTGTTTGGGTTCGGCGAATTTGAGCTGCGGGTGATCGGCCTTGATATGGGTGCCGATGGCGGTGGGCTTGGTGAAGTCCATCGGCGTACCGGCCACGGGGGCCAACTCACCGGTGGGGATAAGCTTGTCGGTCACCGGGGTGTAATGGGCGGCATGCAGGGTCGCGACCTGTTTGAGTATGTCGCCGTTACCGGCACCGGCGAGGTTGAAATAGCTGTGGTTGGTCAGGTTCAGCACCGTGGGTTTGTCGGTGGTGGCCTGGTACTCGATACGTAATTCGTTCTGTTCATTGAGGCTGTAGGTGACATCTGTTTTCAGTGCGCCTGGGAAACCCATCTCGCCATCCGCCGACAGGTAGGTCAGGGTCACGCCCACCGAGTCCTTGCCGTCATGGGGTTCGGCCTTCCAGACGCGCTTGTCGAAACCTTGCGGTCCGCCGTGCAGGGAGTTGCTCTTGTCGTTCTGCGGCACCTGGTAGCGCTTGCCGTCCAACTCGAATGCGCCGCCAGCCAGGCGATTGCCGAAGCGGCCAATGGTTGCGCCGAAATACACATTGCCGTTCTTCTGGTAACCCTGCACATCGTCGAAGCCCAGCACAACATCGGCGGCCATACCGTTCTTGTCCGGCACGATCAGTGACTGGAGGATTCCGCCGTACGTGATGACAGTAGCCTCCATGCCGTGGCTGTTGCGCAGGACGAATTTTTCCACCGCGGTACCGTCGCTGGTCTTGCCGAACGCTGCGCGTTCATTGCTCAGGCCGGCGGCCTGGGATGCAGAGGTGGCGATCATCAGAGACACTCCGAGAGCCGTGAGCAGATGTCTGGATTCAAGCATGGTGTGACCTTCCTTCCTGTCTTGTTGTTGTTTGGAACGCGGGTCGAGTCCGGTGTTTAGTCGGACAGCGATGAAGGTATATTCGGTTAGTAGTCTTTCTATTTGAAAGGCTAGAAGGGATATATAGCCATTAATCGCGATTAATCAATTAAAAAGTCATACTAATTGAGCGGGGCGGATCTTTCCCATCTGTGTGGTTTTCCCTCGTCCATCGCACTTTTACGTTTTTTGCCGCTCTATCCATGGCCAGGAAGCGGCGACCCCCACCGCCTCCCCAAGCCCAGACCGAGACTCGATGGCCGGTGTTTTTCATTTCGTGATGGTGTCGCGACGTCGCTGTTCAGCGCTGTTGGCCGGCGTGTTGATGTTGCTTGGCGGCGGTTGCAGTCATCAGCAGGGGCAAGACATGATCACGCAGTTCAGCAACACCAGGCCTCAGGAACTGCTGCAGACCAGCGTTGACCGCATGGCCACACTGGCGATGCATGACAACCTGCAAAGCCTCTATCTGCTGATGAACAAGCTTTATCTGCGCAACCCCGAAGAGTTGCGCAAGTCCGGATTTCTCGACGCCCGTGCCGCGGAAAAGCAGGTGCGCCTGGCCATCGAGCAGCAACAGCCGTTACCGACCCTTGGCGGCAAGAAGGACCTGGCCGCCCTGAGCTATGCCATGAGCCCTGAGTTCCTGGGGGATCGGGTGGGGGCGTTCATCTACGCCATTGGCAGCATGCTGGTCACGGCCCATGGCAATCGTCTCGAGTTCTACATGACCGACGCGATCGACCCGCGCTTTGTCAGCAACGCGGCGCGCAACATCGAAAAAGCCACTTGGATACTCAGCCAACGACTGGACAAAGACGGCAAACCGCTGCTGTTTTCCAATGAGATTTCGGAGGAGGGCAGCAATCTCAGCTTTGCCGTGGAGTTTGGAAAAATCGTTGCGCGCCTGGACCTGCTGACCCAAATGCTGGACGAGCGCTACCGGCGGATCGGTCTGAACTATGCCCAGAGCCTGCTCTTTCTTAACTTCCTGCCGGTTCAGTAATGTCAGAGGAAAAGGGAATAAAGATAGATCACATTGGTATAGGTGGTTATAAGAAAAATCGCTATGCTCGCGACCAGATTTTATTTCATGCGGTCGCGCTTAATGGATTTCGGTAATGTCGGTTTAGTCATAGCGGGCTTGGTTGTCGGTTTTATCGTCGGGATGACCGGCGTGGGCGGCGGTTCGCTGATGACCCCCATTCTGTTGTGGTTTGGTATCAACCCTGCAACCGCAGTGGGTACCGATCTGCTGTACGCGGCGATTACCAAGTCCGGCGGTGTATTGGTTCACGCCAAGAACCGCAACATCGATTGGGCCATCACCGGCTGGCTGACCTTGGGCAGTGTGCCGGCGGTAGGATTGACGCTGTGGTTTCTGAGCAGTCTGCACAGTTCGCCCGACGCCATGAACGCGATCATCAAGCAAGCGCTGGGTTTTGTGCTGTTCGCCACCGCCCTGGCGATTCTGTTCAAGAAACGCCTCCTGCAATTTGCCCATGATCGTGCGGGCGGCCACTACAATCCCACCGGCTCGCGGCTCAATGTACTCACCGTCGTCACTGGCCTGATATTGGGCGTCATGGTCGCACTGACCTCCATTGGCGCTGGCGCACTGGGCACTGTCGCACTGTTCATTCTCTATCCATTCCTGGTCACCAAGCGCCTGGTGGGCACTGAAATCGCCCACGCCGTACCGCTGACCCTGGTCGCTGGCCTGGGCCACGCCAGCATGGGCAACATGGACTGGCACATCCTGGGTTACCTGCTGGTCGGCTCGTTGCCGGGCATCTACCTGGGCAGTCACTTGTCGGGCCGCATTTCCGATGAGGTGCTGCGCCCATGCCTGGCAGTGATGCTGGCGATGATCGGGTTCAAGTTGGCGTTCTAACTAACCTGCGCACCAATCAATGTGGGAGCGAGCCTGCTCGCGATGAGGCCGGTACAGCAGAACATCTGCTGGATTGACTGTGCGCCATCGCGAGCAGGCTCGCTCCCACATAAGTTGTGCCCGACTCCTGTCACGAAATTGTTCCTCTCCCACGCCACGGTTGCGCAATGACCCCTCTGGCCTAAGCTTCAAGGCAGGCAGGCGCGGTATTGGGCGACTGTCGCGGAACAATCGCCGCCATGCGCAATCAGTACAGCGTAGATATCAAAAGGAGAGGCGCATGCTCATTCGGTCGTTGACCTTCGCTACCTTGTTGGCCATTGCAGGTCCCTTGTTCGCCGCGGATGGCGACTCACCCTTGGCCGCGGACAAGGGCAAATCCCGCCCCTTGATTGTCATCGCGCCGAGCACCGTCGATCCTGCATGGGTCAGCCTGAAAAAAGCATTGGAGGAACCGGCCGGCAAACAGGGTTTTTCCGAGCGCAACCTGGTGCTTTACACCGTGCTCAACACGATGGGGCAGCGCGATGGCAAAGACCTGGACCCGCAAAGCACCATGGCGCTGATCCGGTCACTCAGGTTGGGGGCCGGTGCCCAGACCAAGATCATCCTGGTGGGCAAGGACGGAGAAAAGAAGCTTGAGCACTCGGGAGCGATTGAGCTGAAAGACATCTTCGACACCGTCGATAAACTGCCTCCAGCAGAAAAGGAAGCGGCGGCGCCAGCCCCGACTCCCGCGCCTGAAGCTGCGCCGGCCCAGGAAGGCAAGGGTGCCAAGGCAGGCAAGACGGGCAAACCGATGACTGCGCCGAAGCCGCTGGAGGATTGATCGGGCAGGCGATGAACTCCCTTTGTGGCGAGGGAGCAAGCTTCCTCGCCACAGTAATTTGCGTAGCCTATTGTTTCTCCAGCGCCGTCAGGATCTTGTGCGCGGCCTTCACCCGTTCCTCGATCGGGTAGTTTTTGTTTGCCAGCATCACGATCCCCATATCCTTTCCAGGAACGAACGCCGCATAGGCACCAAAGCCACCGGTCGAGCCAGTCTTGTTGATCCAGCTGTCGGCCGGCGCAGGCAGGGGTGGGTTGAGCGGCTCCACTTTTTGTGGCATCAGGGCCATCTGCGGTGCATTGCCGGCCAATAGCGCGTCAAGCGTGACGGGGTAGGGGTAGAACTCCCAACCCAACCCCTGGGTCATGCCATTGGCCTTGTAGAACCCGGTATGCGTCGTGGCGATGGCCTGTCGCAGATCGGCGTCCAGCTTTTCAGGCCGCAGGTTAGCCTCGATGAAGCGGATCAGGTCCGATGAACTGGTTTTCACGCCATAGGCCTCGGCGTCCAGCGCTCCCGGTCCGACCCGCACTGGCTTGCCGTCCTTCGCGTAGCCTTGGGCGTAACGGCTCAATTGATCCTTGGGCACCCGTACATAACTGTGCTTGAGGCCTAATCCCGGCATCAGTGTCTGTTCCATCACCTCATCGAACGGTCGTTCCAGGCTGCGGGCCGCCAGGTAGCCGAACAGGCCGATGCTCGGGTTTGAATAGAGCCGCTGGGTACCGGCCGGATAGAGTGGTTTCCAGGTCTTGTAGTAACTGAACATCCGGTCCGGATGGTCCGCTTCGCCAGGAAACTGCAACGGCAGGCCGCCCGGCGTGTAGGTGGCAAGGTTGAGCAGGCTGATGCCTTGCAGGGCGCTGCCGCTCAGCTCGGGGGCGAAGCGACCGGCCGGGTCCGACAGCGACAGCTTGCCTTGGGCCTGGGCGTAGGCGCCGAGGGTGGCGGTGAAGGTCTTGCTGACCGAGCCGATTTCGAACAGCGTCTGGTCGGTCACTGCCTGCTTCGTGTCCTTGGAGGCCACCCCGTAATTGAAGTAATGACGTTCACCGTTGTGAGTGATTGCCACGGCCATGCCGGCGATGTCCTGTTGTTTCATCAAGGGCTGGATCACGGCATTGACGGTGTCTTCAACGCGCTCCTGGGCAAAGCCCGTTGTCGTGCCGCAGGCGATGAAAAAAGCGCCCGTAAGTATCGATTTGGCAATGTGCATGTCTGACCGTTCTCCATGAGTCCTGAGGGTGCCAGCCGCTCTGCCAGCAGCTTTGGGGGCACCCAATCTAGGGAGTTTTCCGATGTCCGGCAATCGGGATCCTTGCAGTTCGAACCGGGTTCCGAGTCATCTGACCGGGTTGCAAGAGACTTCCTACGAAAATCTTTAGCGTCCTGGCCTTCGACAGCCCATGGCAAACCACACAAACCACTGGTCGCCGGGTAAACTTGCGCTCTTTCTAAAGGAGTCCACATGAGCTACTACCAGCCCGGCATTCTCGCCACCCCTGTTCCGCCTCAGGCCCGTCACTTGTTTTTTGCCCTGGAATCGGTCGAGGCGCTGCCGGCTGCGATCGATAAGCTTTTGTTGCAAGTCGATGATCGAGTAGTGATCGGCCTGGGCGAGTCGCTGGTCCAGGCGCTGGGTGCGCAGGTCGAAGGCCTGCGGGCGTTTCCGGCCCTGGCCGGCGTGGGCGTGGACAACCCTTCGACCCAGCACGCGCTGTGGTGCTGGCTACACGGCGAAGACCGTGGCGAGCTGCTGCACCGCAGCCGTGCCATCGAGGCCGCTCTGGCCCCGGCGTTGCGCCTGGTGCAGATGAACGAAACTTTCCGTCATATGACCGGCCATGACCTGACCGGTTATGAAGACGGCACTGAGAACCCTCACGATGAAGCGGCCATCGCCGCTGCCCTGGCTCAAGGTGTCGATGGAGTGCGCGGTGGCAGTTTTGCGGCGATCCAGCAGTGGCAACACGATCTGGATGGTTTCGCCGCCATGCAACCCCATGAGCGCGACAACATCATGGGCCGGCGCCTGAGCGACAACGAGGAAATCGACGATGCCCCGGAGTCGGCCCACGTCAAACGCACCGCCCAGGAAAGCTTCGCCCCGGAGGCCTTCGTCGTACGCCGTTCCATGCCGTGGATTGAAGGGGATCGTGCAGGCCTGATGTTCCTGGCGTTCGGTTTCTCCCTCGACGCTTTCGAGGCTCAACTGCGGCGCATGAGCGGCCTGGAGGACGGTATCACCGACGGCCTGTATCGCATGAGCCGGCCGATCACGGGGGGCTACTACTGGTGCCCGCCGTTGCTGGATGGACGTCTGGATCTGCGGGCTTTGGCTCGCTGAGCCAAGCGCAAGCACAACGGCTTGTGCAAAAGCGCAGCGTGAACGCTATTCTTGGGCCGGACGTCTATCCGTGCAATGGGGAGAGCAAACGTGGATAAGGTCATCGTTATCACCGGTGGCGGCCGCGGGATCGGGGCGGCCACGGCGCTGTTGGCTGCCGACCTGGGCTATCGGATCTGCATCAATTACCAGTCCGATGAAGGCGCCGCGCAGGATGTGCTCGGACAGGTCCGGGCCAAGGGCGCCCAGGCGATTGCCGTGCGGGCGGATGTCAGCATCGAAGACGAAGTGGTCGCGCTGTTCGACCGTGTGGACGCTGAGTTGGGTCGCGTCACCGCTTTGGTGAACAACGCCGGCACGGTCGCCCACAAGTCCCGACTCGACGAAATGTCCGAGTTCCGCATTCTCAAGATCATGAAGACCAACGTGCTGGGGCCAATCCTCTGCGCCAAGCACGCGGTGCTGCGCATGTCGCCCAGGCATGGCGGGCAAGGTGGCAGTATTGTGAACGTCTCCTCGGTGGCCGCCCGCCTGGGCGCGCCGGGCGAGTATGTCGACTACGCGGCCTCCAAAGGCGCGCTGGACACGTTCACCATTGGCCTGTCCAAGGAAGTCGCTGGAGAAGGTATCCGCGTCAATGCGGTTCGCCCAGGTTATATCTACACCGATTTTCATGCCCTCAGCGGCGACCCGGACCGGGTCAGCAAGCTGGAGTCGGCAATCCCCATGGCCCGTGGCGGCCGTCCCGATGAAGTGGCTGAAGCGATTATCTGGTTGCTGTCGGACAAGGCTTCGTATGCGACCGGGACGTTTGTGGATTTGGGGGGCGGGCGCTGAGCTTTGAAATGTAAGTTGTCGGTTCTGCCGCCATCGCGAGCAGGCTCGCTCCCACATGAGATCTGCTGAGTAGCTGAGAGATTCGTCTCGCCGCAAACCCACTGTGGGAGCGAGCCTGCTCGCGATGGGGCAATAACAGACAACCCCATATCAAAACGACCGAATAATCCGCCCCAACGTCTCCATGGCCTTCTCTGACACTTCGGTCCACGGGCTGCCGTAGTTCAAACGGATGCAATTGCCGAAACGCCGGGTCGGTGAAAAGATCGGCCCAGGAGCGATGCTGATGCCTTGGGCCAAGGCCATCTGGAACAGTTTCAGCGAGTCCATCTGCTCCGGCAGTTCCAGCCACAGGAAATACCCACCCGCCGGCTGGCTGACGCGGGTCTGTGCGGGGAAGTAGCGGGCGATGGCGGCGAGCATGGCGCTTTGCTGTTCTTCCAGGGCGTAGCGCAGTTTGCGCAGATGACGATCATAACCACCGTGTTGCAGGTAATCGGCGATGGCCGCCTGGGCCGGCATCGAGGCGCACAGTGACGTCATGAGTTTGAGCCGTTCGATCTTCTGAGCGTAACGCCCGGCGGCGACCCAGCCGATGCGATAGCCCGGCGCCAGGCTCTTGGCGAACGAACCGCAATGCATCACCAACCCTTCGGTGTCGAACGCCTTGGCCGGCTTGGGTGCCTGCTGGCCGTAATAGAGTTCTGCGTACACGTCGTCCTCGATCAGCGGCACCTGATGACGGCGTAACAACTCCACCAACGCCTGTTTTCTTTCCTCGGGCATGGTCGCGCCCATGGGGTTCTGGAAACTGGTCATGCACCAGCATGCTTTGATCGGGTGGCGCTCCAGCGTCTGCTCCAATACATCCAGATCGATGCCGTCGCGTGGGTGTACCGGAATTTCCACTGCCTTGAGCTTGAGCCGCTCCAGCACTTGCAGGCTGGCGTAGAACGCCGGCGCCTCGATGGCCACCAGGTCGCCGGGCTCGGTGACGGCTTGCAGGCACAGGTTCAAGGCTTCCAGGGCGCCATTGGTGACCAGCAGTTCTTCCATGGGCAGCATCAGCCCGCCGACCATGTAGCGCAGGGCGATCTGTCGGCGCAATTGCGGATTGCCCGGCGACATGTCCGTGACCACCATTCGGGGGTCCATATCCCGCGTTGCGCTGGACAGCGAGCGGGACAGTCGTTGCAGGGGAAACAGGGTCGGGCTGGGGAACGCCGAGCCGAACGGTACGGTGGCTGGATCCTTGATCGAGTCCAGCACCGAAAACACCAACTCGCTGACGTCGACTTCGGTGCTGTCGTGCACCTGGGTGCTGATCACCGGCTCGGCGAACGGATTCGGTGTATGGGCGTTGACGAAGTAGCCGGAGCGCGGACGAGCCCGGATCAGGCCACGACGCTCCAGCAGGTAGTAGGCCTGGAACACCGTGGACGGGCTGACGCCGTAGGTCTGGCTGGCATAACGCACCGATGGCACACGCTGCCCTGGGCCCAGCACGCCGGAGCGGATCAGCTCAGCGATGTCGTCGGCGAATTTCTCGTAGCGTTTCATAGCGGGCCCGCTCTTGAACAATTCAGGGGGTAACGCACGGCTTGCGCAGTTACCTGTGGGAGCGAGCCTGCTCGCGATGGGGCCGGTACATTCAATGTTGATATTGTTTGACCGTCCGCCATCGCGAGCAGGCTCGCTCCCACAAAGGTTCGGCATCTTAAGCCTCAACGATTTATCGGCGCCACAAAGCGGCTCGTGGCCTCACTGAAAGTCCCAGGCTCGTCACTGTCGGCCACCTTGAAGACCATTTCCCGGGAGCCGCTACGGGGCCGTTCGCTGAGCATTGCCACCGACACCGGTACGTCGAGGATTTCCCCCGGCGCCAGGCTCAGTTGCGTTTTGCCCTGCAGGACAAAACCTTCGGCGTCCGCCAGGGACAGCTGATAATCCTGGCGCTGCTGGGTCTTGTTGATGATTTTCAGGCTGTAGATGTTCTCGATCTGGCCCAGGCTGTTTTCGCGGAACAGCCCACGGTCCTTGGTCACGTCCAGCGACACCATGGGGCGTTCTGCCAGCGCCACGGCCAAGGCCCCGATCATCACCAGCAGCACGGCGGTATAGCCAATCAACCGCGGTCGCAGCAGGCGAGTCCGGCCACCTTGCAACTGATGTTCAGAGGTGTACTTGATCAGGCCACGGGCATAACCCATCTTGTCCATGATCGAATCGCAGGCATCGATGCAGGCGGCGCACCCGATGCACTCCATTTGCAGGCCGTCGCGAATGTCGATGCCGGTGGGACAGACCTGCACGCACATCTGGCAATCGATGCAATCGCCCAAACCCACATTGGCCGGGTTCACTTCGCGCTTGCGCGGGCCCCGGATTTCGCCACGTGCGGTGTCATAGGAAATGGTCAGGGTGTCTTTATCGAACATCACGCTCTGAAACCGTGCATAGGGGCACATGTGCATGCACACCGCTTCACGCAGCCAGCCGGCGTTGAGGTAGGTGGCGCCGGTAAAGAACAGCACCCAGAACAGACTGACACCGGCCATTTGCAGGGTCAGAAGTTCTTCGGCCAGCGGGCGGATCGGCGTGAAATAACCGACAAAGGTCAAGCCGGTGAGCAGGCTGATTGCCAGCCACAACGTATGTTTGGCTGAGCGACGCAGCAGCTTGTTCAAGGTCCAGGGCGCCGCCTGCAGCTTGATCCGCTGGTGCCGTTCGCCTTCGGTGATTTTTTCGCACCACATGAAGATCCAGGTCCAGGAACTCTGCGGGCAGGTGTAGCCGCACCACACCCGACCGGCAAATACGGTGATCGCGAACAGGCCGAAGGCGGCGATGATCAGCAGTGCCGACAGCAGGATGAAATCCTGGGGCCAGAAGGTCGCGCCAAAAATGTGGAATTTGCTTTCGGCGAGGTCCCAGAGCACCGCTTGGCGGTCGCCCCAGTTCAGCCACACCGTACCGAAAAACAGCAGGAACAGCAGCCCTGCACCGCTGATGCGCAAAGTGCGGAACAAACCGGTGAAGCTGCGGGTGTGGATCAGGTTATCGGTGGTCCGGGCCTTTATCTTCGTCGGCGCGGGTTCGAAGTGCTGTATCAACTGGACGGGGATTCTTTCGCTCATGGTCGGTCGCTCCTCAGCCTGTAACTGGCCGGCGCACTATGACCATCGAACTGTTTTCATAACAGACTCAGGTATCTCGATAAAAACCGGATCAGATGCCGTGAGGCCCTGGCCCTGCGACACTTTGATGCATCCAGATCAGGCGAACAGATCTCGTTGGCGAAGACCGCCGTGGGAGCAAGGCTTGCTCCCACGCAGCCTCTCTGCACAGAGGACGATTTTCTCTTCAATCAAAGGGACAAAGGGATTCAGATCACCGAATCGCTATCAGTCGCCTTGAGGTTCTTACGCCCATCGACCGCCCCGGCCACGGTCAGGGCATCGGCTTGCGCCTCGGTGATGTACACCCGGCCACCGTTGAGATCCACCGCCGACATGGCTTTTTCCGCATCAGTGATAACGGTCAACTCGCTGGCGGGTCGCTGTTCGTTGAACTCTTCGGTGTCGAAGGTGCAGATGTGGTTGCTATCGATATTGAAACTCATGGTTAGGTTTCCTTCTGGATGTCCTGAACGTTAGGCGTCGGCCCGCAGCCGCGGTTCGTTGCGTCTGATCAGCGGTCGAGCGCACCTCTGGCCTGGCTTGCGGTCCATCGTTTATCGACCGGAAAGAGGACCGTTCATGGACGCCTGGTGGCATGAAGTCTGGATAACCCTGCAATCGGAATTCGCCGATATCACCGATGCGCAGCAGATGACGCGGGTAACCGTACGCCTGCTGATGGCTGCGTTGTTGGGCGGCATCCTGGGTTTTGAGCGTGAACACAAGGGCAAGGCCGCCGGGGTCCGGACCCATATGCTGGTGGCCTTGGGGGCGGCGCTGTTTGTGCTGGTGCCGCAGATGTCCGGCTCCGAGGCTGACGCCATGAGCCGTGTGGTGCAGGGTGTTATCGCCGGCATCGGTTTCCTGGGCGCGGGCACTATCCTCAAGGGCAACGATAGTGACGAAAGCCATGTAAAAGGCCTGACCACCGCCGCCGGCCTGTGGATGACCGCCGCCATCGGTGTCGCCGCCGGGCTGGGGCGCGAGTCCACGGCAGTGCTCAGTACGGTATTGGCGCTGGCGATCTTCAGCGTAATGCCGCTGATTGTCCGGGCGCTGGAGAAGGAGGAAAAGCCGTGACCGCGATCTTCAGCCAGAACACATAATCCTGTGTGGAGCGAGCAAGCCCGCTCCCACAGGTTTTTTGTTATCCACTAGGCTGTTGGTTCAAACCCGCTCCGGCGGCGCCTCGCTCGGCGGGTCGCCCAGAGGAGGCTGGGGATCAAGCGGCGGGTCTTTTTCCGGGATCGGTTCCGGCTCGGGGCCGGGTGGCGGCAGGGTGGGGTCGTCAATGTTGGGGTCGGGTGTTTCAGCCGGGATGGGAATATTCATCAGGACGGGTCTCCGTGACGCACATGGCTTGAGTCGTGCTTAACCTTGTTGACCACCCTGCGCCTGGTTTGATCCCGCTGCCATCGGGGCAAATCACTCTGAACTTTTAACCGTCGGTTCGGTTCGGAGTTTAAGTGAGTTTTTTCAGGGATCCATCCTTTCAAGGACTACTGGGCCTTTACCGCCACAACGTCCATGGGGCGTAAAAGGAGCGATGCTCGATGACTGCTGAACAACACCCGACTGACCTGTCGTACAACCCGCATTTGCCATTGTCCCAGGCCCTGTTACTGCCGCGTATTGCCATTGAAAGCACCATGCCGGTCATCGAAGGCGGGCAATTCGCCGCCAAGGCCGTGGCCGGGCAGGACGTGACGGTGACCAGCAAAGTCTTCGCCGACGGTCATGACAAATTGGCCGTGCATATCCTTTGGCGCGCGCTGAAGGATGAGTCGTGGAACAGCGCGGTCATGACCGAGCTGGGCAATAACGGCTGGCTAGGCCAGTTCAATGTGCCCGAGCAGGGCTTCTATGTGTTCCGCATCGAGGCCTGGATCGACCAGTTCGCCAGTTTCCGCTACGAGCTGGAGAAAAAATTCGCGGCCGGCGTGCCCATCAGCCTGGAATTGCAGGAAGGACGCAATCAGGTGCAGATGGCGGCCGAGCGCAGCGAAGGTGAGCTGAGGGAGCAATTGACCGCGTTGCACCATGAGCTTTCCGGCCTGTTGCCAGCTGAGCAGGTGGCATTGTTCCTGGCACCCCGCAGTGCCGGTCTCATGTCCCAGGCCGATCATCGCCCCTATTTGAGTATCAGCCCGCAATACCCTCTGGACGTCGAACGCAAGTTGGCCGAGTTCGCCAGTTGGTACGAGCTTTTTCCCCGCTCGATCACCGATGATCCCAAGCGTCATGGCACCTTCAATGACGTGCATTCGCGTCTGGCGGTGATCCAGGACATGGGGTTCGATGTGCTGTACTTCCCGCCGATCCACCCCATCGGTCGCAGCTTTCGCAAGGGCCCGAACAACTCCCTCACCGCCGGTCCCGACGATCCGGGCAGCCCTTATGCCATCGGGAGCGAGGAGGGCGGTCACGAAGCGATTCACCCGCAGTTGGGCTCGCGCGAGGATTTTCGGCGTCTGGTGGCCGCGGCGGCCGACCATGGCCTGGAGATTGCCCTGGACTTTGCTATCCAGTGTTCCCAGGACCACCCGTGGCTCAAGCAGCATCCGGGCTGGTTCAGCTGGCGGCCGGACGGCACGATCAAATATGCGGAAAACCCGCCGAAGAAATACCAGGACATCGTCAACGTCGATTTCTACGCCGCGGATGCGATTCCCAGCCTGTGGCTGGAGCTGCGGGACGTGGTGGTGGGGTGGGTCAATGAAGGCGTGAAGATCTTCCGTGTCGACAATCCCCACACCAAGCCGTTGCCGTTCTGGCAGTGGTTGATTGCCGATGTGCGGGCCCAGCACCCTGAAGTGATGTTCCTCGCCGAAGCCTTCACCACGCCGGCCATGATGGCGCGCCTGGGCAAGGTCGGTTATTCCCAGAGCTACACCTATTTCACCTGGCGCAATACCAAGACCGAACTGGCGACGTATTTCACCGAGCTCAACGAATCTCCGTTACGCGAGTGCTACCGGCCGAACTTTTTCGTCAACACGCCGGACATCAACCCGGCGTTTCTCCATGAGTCGGGGCGCGCCGGGTTTCTGATCCGCGCGGCCCTGGCGACCATGGGCTCGGGCCTGTGGGGCATGTACTCGGGGTTTGAATTGTGCGAATCGGCGCCAGTGCCGGGCAAGGAGGAATACCTCGACTCGGAGAAGTATGAGATCCGCCCCCGGGACTTCACCGCGCCGGGCAACATCATTGCCGAAATCGCCCAGCTCAATCGCATCCGCCGGCAAAACCCGGCGCTGCATACGCACTTGGGCCTGACGATCTACAACGCCTGGAACGACAACATCCTGTACTTCGGCAAACGCACCGCCGATGGCAGCAATTTCATTCTGGTGGCAGTGAGTCTCGACCCGCATACCCCGCAGGAAGCCAATTTCGAGTTGCCGCTGTGGGAGATGGGGCTGCCGGACGATGCCCAGACCCAAGGCGAGGATTTGATGAGCGGGCATCGTTGGACGTGGTATGGCAAGTACCAGTTCATGCGTATCGACCCGGCCTACCAACCGTTCGGGATATGGCGGATCAGCGTGGCGTAAGGCTGTGGGAGCAAGGCTTGCCCGCGATGAAGTTGACGCGCTCTTCAGGGGAATCGAGGCGCCTGTATCGCGAGCAAGCTTTGCTCCCACAAAGTGAGGATAAATCCCCTCGCCACAAAAGGCCCCACGACACAAAAAGACCTTACAAGCCTGTTTCAGCGGCTTTACAGAATTTCTCAGGAGTTGCAAATGGCGAAGAAACCCCGGTCTGCCACCTTTATCAAAGACCCGCTCTGGTACAAGGACGCGGTGATTTATCAGGTCCACGTCAAATCCTATTTCGATTCCAATAACGACGGGATCGGTGACTTTCCCGGATTGATCGAAAAGCTCGACTACATCGCCGATCTGGGCGTCAACACGATCTGGCTGCTGCCGTTCTATCCTTCGCCCAGGCGCGATGATGGCTACGACATCGCCGAGTACCGAGGTGTCAGCCCCGACTACGGCACCATGGCCGATGCGCGGCGTTTCATCGCCGAAGCCCACAAGCGTAATCTGCGGGTGATCACCGAGCTGGTCATCAACCACACCTCCGACCAGCATCCATGGTTCCAGCGCGCGCGCAAAGCCAAGCCGGGTTCGAAGGCGCGGGATTTCTACGTCTGGTCCGACGACGACCACAAGTACGATGGCACGCGGATCATTTTCCTCGACACCGAGAAATCCAACTGGACCTGGGATCCGGTAGCCGGCCAATACTTCTGGCACCGTTTCTACTCCCACCAGCCGGACCTCAACTTCGATAACCCCCAAGTGATCAAAGCCGTACTGTCGGTGATGCGCTACTGGCTGGACATGGGCATCGACGGCCTGCGCCTGGATGCGATCCCGTACCTGATCGAGCGCGACGGCACCAACAACGAGAACCTGCCCGAGACCCACGACGTCCTCAAGCAGATCCGTGCCGAGATCGATGCCAATTACCCCGACCGTATGCTGTTGGCCGAGGCCAACCAGTGGCCGGAAGACACCCAGCTGTACTTCGGCGATGTCGACGCCCAGGGTTTGAACGGTGACGAATGCCACATGGCGTTCCATTTCCCGCTGATGCCGCGCATGTACATGGCGCTGGCCCAGGAAGACCGCTTCCCCATCACCGACATTCTCCGCCAGACCCCGGAAATTCCGGCCAATTGCCAGTGGGCGATTTTCCTGCGCAACCACGATGAGTTGACCCTGGAGATGGTCACCGACAAGGAGCGCGACTACCTGTGGAATTACTACGCGGCCGACCGTCGGGCGCGGATTAACCTGGGGATCCGCCGACGTCTGGCGCCGCTGATGGAGCGCGACCGCCGCCGTGTCGAGTTGCTCAACAGCCTGCTGCTGTCGATGCCCGGCACGCCGACCTTGTACTACGGCGATGAAATCGGCATGGGCGACAACATCTACCTGGGCGACCGCGACGGCGTGCGCACGCCGATGCAGTGGTCGATCGACCGCAACGGTGGTTTCTCCCGCGCCGACCCGGCCAGCCTGGTACTGCCGCCGATCATGGACCCGCAATACGGTTACCAGTCGGTCAACGTCGAGACCCAGGCCGGCGATCCTCATTCATTGCTGAACTGGACCCGGCGGATGCTGGCGGTGCGCAAGCAGTCCAAGGCCTTTGGCCGTGGCACGCTGAAGATGCTCTCGCCAAGCAACCGCCGGATCCTGGCTTATACCCGCGAATACACCGGCCCCGATGGCAAGCACGAAATCATCCTGTGCGTGGCCAACGTGTCCCGTAGCGCCCAGGCCGCCGAACTGGACCTGTCGGCCTATGCCGGGATGGTCCCGGTGGAAATGCTGGGGGGCAATGCCTTCCCGCCCATCGGCCAACTGAATTTCCTGCTGACCCTGCCGCCGTATGGGTTCTACTGGTTTGCCCTGGCAACAGAAAACCAGATGCCGAGCTGGCATGTGGAGCCGGCCCAGAGCTTGCCGGACTTCACCACCCTGGTGCTGAAGAAACGCCTGGAAGAACTGCTTGAAGCACCGTCGCGCACCACGCTGGAGCAGACTATCCTGCCGAGTTGGCTGCAAAATCGTCGCTGGTTTGCCGGCAAAGACAGCGCGATCGAGAAGGTCAATATTGTCTATGGCGTGCGTTTCGGCGATCCGCAGCACCCGGTGCTGCTCAGCGAAATCGACGTCACCAGCGCCGGCCAGACACTGCGTTACCAACTGCCATTCGGACTGCTGGCCGAAGACCAGGTGGGCGCGGCGTTGCCGCAGCAATTGGCGCTGTCTCGGGTTCGCCGGGTCCGTCAGGTCGGTTTGATCACCGATGCGTTCAGCCTGGAAAGTTTCGTGCGGGCGGTTCTGCAAAGCATGCAGGCCAATACGGTGCTGCCTTGCAGCGAGGGCGAGCTGCGGTTTGAACCCACCGAAGGCCTGGCCCCATTGAACCTGGGAGACGAGCCGGAGGTGCGTTACCTGTCCGCCGAGCAGTCCAACAGTTCGGTGGTGGTGGGCGGCAGTCTGGTGCTCAAACTGATCCGCAAAGTGGCGTCGGGCGTACACCCGGAGCTGGAAATGAGTGCCTACCTGACAGCCGCAGGTTTCAGCAATATTTCGCCGCTGCTCGGTTCGGTGATTCGCCGTGACACCGAGGGCGAAGATGCGCTGCTGATGATCGCCCAAGGCTACTTGAGCAATCAGGGCGACGCCTGGGAATGGACCCAGAACAACCTCGAACGCGCCCTGCGTGATGAGCTGGCCGATGCCGTGTCCGAGCAGGAACAGCACTACAACGCCTTGGGCGAACTCAAGGACTTCGCCGGCATGCTCGGCCAGCGCCTGGGGGAAATGCACGAGGTACTGGCTCAGGCCACCGATAACCCGGACTTCGCGCCCCAGGCCACCAACGCCAAGGAGGCCCAGGCCATCGGCAAGGATGTGGCCGCGCAGGTTGAGAACGCCTTGCGCCTGCTCAAGCAGAACCAGGGCCAATTGAACCCGGCGGACCAGGCCTTGGTCGCCCGCTTGCTGGAACACAAGAAGACCGTTCTGGCGCACATCCAGGAACTGGCCGGCAAGGCTGTCGGTGGCTTGCGCATCCGCGTCCACGGCGACCTGCACCTGGGGCAGGTACTGGTGATCAAGGGCGACGCCTACCTGATCGACTTCGAGGGCGAGCCGGCACGACCACTGCATGAGCGCCGCGGCAAGCACAGCCCGTACAAGGACGTCAGCGGCGTGCTGCGCTCCTTCGATTACGCAGCCGCCATGGCGATCCACCTGAACACCGTCGACAGCACCGCCGACGCCGACGCGGCACGGCAACGGGTGGCTGATCGTTATTTGAAAGAGGCCCGTCAGGCATTTGTTGAGGCATATCGGCTGGCGGCAGCTAGTCTTGCCCATGAGTGGAAGGATGCTGAAGGCGAAGACGCCGCACTGGCGTTGTTCGGCCTGGAGAAGGCGGCCTATGAAGTGGCCTATGAAGCCGAGAATCGCCCCGCCTGGCTGCCCGTGCCATTGCACGGTCTGTACGGGTTATTGAGCGGGCTGAAACCCTTTTCCGACTTAGCCGGACCGATTTAGTGGAGAGAATCATGAGTGTCTCGAACAAAGAACCACAGGGGCAGGCCAAAGAGTCGTTACTGCCGTCCCCCCATGACATCGACGCGCTGGTGCGCGCAGAACATCAGGACCCGTTTTCCATCCTTGGTCCCCACGGCGATGGTGCCGGCGGGCAGTTCATCCGGGCGTACCTGCCCGGCGCCTTGAGCGTGCAAGTGTTGGCCCGCGATGGCGACGAAGTCCTGGGCGATTTGCAGCTCAGCGAAACCCCGGGGCTGTTTGTCGGCCATTTCGACCGCGCCCAACCCTACCTGTTGCGCACCCGCTGGGCCGGCGGTGAGCAGGTGGCCGAAGACCCCTACAGCTTCGGGCCACTGCTGGGGGAAATGGACCTATATCTGTTTGCCGAAGGCAATCATCGCGACCTCAGTTCCTGTCTGGGGGCGCAGTTGACCACTGTCGATGGCGTCGACGGCGTGCGCTTTGCCGTATGGGCACCGAATGCGCGACGAGTCTCGGTGGTGGGCGATTTCAACGTCTGGGACGGGCGCCGGCATCCAATGCGCATCCGTTATCCGTCCGGGGTGTGGGAGTTGTTCATCCCGCGGCTTGGCGCGGGCGAGGGTTACAAATATGAAATCCTCGGCGCCCACGGCATTTTGCCGCTCAAGGCTGACCCGGTGGCGCTGGCCACTCAAATGCCGCCGGATACCGCTTCCAAGGTCGCCGCGCCGCTGAAAATCGAGTGGCAGGATGGGCAATGGATGCAAGATCGTCGCGAGCGGCAGTTGCCTGGCGCACCGCTGTCGATCTACGAATTGCACGCCGGCTCCTGGCAGTGCGAAATCGACGAGGCGGGAGAAGTTGCCCGGCAATACACCTGGCACGAAATGGCCGAACGCCTGATTCCGTACGTCAAGGACCTGGGGTTCACCCACATCGAGCTGATGCCGATCATGGAGCATCCGTTCGGGGGGTCCTGGGGTTACCAGCCGCTTTCACAGTTTGCCCCGACGGCGCGTTTCGGCTCGCCGGACGATTTCGCGGCGTTCGTCAATGCCTGTCACCAGGCCGACATCGGCGTGATTCTCGATTGGGTGCCGGCGCATTTCCCCACCGATACCCACGGTCTGGCCCAGTTCGACGGCACCGCGCTGTACGAATACGGCAACCCGCTGGAAGGCTTTCACCAGGATTGGGACACCCTGATCTACAACCTGGGACGCACCGAAGTCCATGGTTTCATGCTCGCTTCGGCGCTGCATTGGCTGAAGCACTTCCACATCGACGGCCTGCGTGTGGATGCCGTCGCCTCGATGTTGTATCGCGACTATTCACGCAAGGCCGGCGAATGGGTGCCCAATCGCCACGGTGGACGGGAGAACCTGGAAGCCATCGACTTCCTGCGGCACCTCAATGACGTGGTGGCGCTGGAAACCCCCGGTGCGTTGGTTATCGCCGAAGAGTCCACCGCCTGGCCCGGCGTCAGTCAGAGCACGCAACAGGGCGGCCTGGGTTTCGCCTATAAGTGGAACATGGGCTGGATGCACGATTCGCTGCATTACATCCAGCAGGACCCGGTGTACCGCGCCCACCATCACAACGAACTGAGTTTCGGCCTGATGTACGCGTGGTCCGAGCGCTTTGTCCTGCCGATTTCCCATGACGAAGTGGTGCATGGCAAACGCTCGCTGATCGACAAGATGCCGGGCGATCGCTGGCAGAAATTCGCCAACTTGCGGGCCTATCTGAGTTTCATGTGGGGCCATCCCGGCAAGAAGCTTCTGTTCATGGGCTGCGAGTTCGGCCAATGGCGCGAGTGGAACCACGACCAGCAGCTGGACTGGTACCTGTTGCAATACCCGGAGCACCGTGGGGTGCAGAAGCTGGTGAGCGACCTGAACCGTCTCTATCGCGAAGAGCCGGCGCTGCACGATCAGGACGACGCGCCTCAGGGGTTCCAGTGGCTGATTGGTGATGATGCGGTGAACAGCGTCTACGCCTGGTTGCGTTGGAGCAAGGAAGGTCGACCGGTGCTGGTGGTTGCCAACTTCACGCCCGTGCCGCGCGCGGCATACCGCATCGGCGTGCCGTTTGCCGGGCGCTGGGTGGAATTGCTCAACAGTGACGCCGACACCTATGCCGGTTCCAACTACGGCAACAGCGGTGGTGCCTTCACCGAAGAAGTGCCCAGCCATGGCCAGGCGCTGTCGCTGGAACTCAACTTGCCGCCATTGGCGGTGTTGATTCTGCGGCCGGAGGGTTAGGAGCAGCTCCTATCATGCACTAACCCTGTGGGAGCGAGCCTGCTCGCGATGCGGTTGCGATGTTGGATGTGCCGCCTTCATCGCGAGCAGGCTCGCTCCCACCTGGATAGGTGCTCAGCCAGAAGGTTCGTTCAGCGCACCAGGCACGGCTGCTTGTTGTTGAACGTCCAGCCCGGAATCAGATACTGCATTGCAACCGCATCATCCCGCGCGCCAAGCCCCATCCCTTTGTACAGTTCATGAGCCTTGGCCAATTGGTCGGTGTCCAGCTCGATCCCCAGTCCCGGTTTTTTCGGCACCTGCACGCAGCCACCCTGGATCTGCAACGGAGCCTTGGTCAGCCGCTGCCCATCCTGCCAGATCCAGTGCGTGTCGATCGCCGTGATGTCACCCGGTGCGGCCGCAGCTACGTGGGTGAACATCGCCAGGGAAATGTCGAAGTGGTTGTTGGAGTGCGAGCCCCAGGTCAGGCCCCATTCGTTGCACATCTGCGCCACTCGAACCGAACCTTGCATGGTCCAGAAGTGTGGGTCGGCCAG
Source organism: Pseudomonas sp. N-137 (assembly GCF_034555295.1). Taxonomy (NCBI): domain Bacteria; kingdom Pseudomonadati; phylum Pseudomonadota; class Gammaproteobacteria; order Pseudomonadales; family Pseudomonadaceae; genus Pseudomonas; species Pseudomonas sp. N-137. The sequence goes on along the minus strand of NZ_JAXUDQ010000007.1, from coordinate 76,886 downwards.
GGGAATGTCCACCGATTGCAAGGTGATGGCATGGCCCATTTCGCGCCAATCGGTGGCGATCATGTTAGTGGCGGTTTTAAGACCGGTGGCGCGGCGGAACTCGGCCATCACCTCACGGCCCGAATAACCGTTCTCGGCACCACAAGGATCTTCGGCGTATGCCAGGACCTTGTGCTGGTCCCGGCAGAGGCGGATGGCCTCCTTGAGTGACCAGGCGCCGTTCGGGTCCAGGGTGATACGTGCCTGAGGGAAGCGTTCGGCCAGGGCGGTGACGGCTTCGATTTCTTCGTCGCCCTTGAGCACGCCGCCCTTGAGCTTGAAGTCCTGGAAGCCGTAACGCGAATGAGCGGCTTCGGCCAGGCGCACCACGGCGTCGGCGTCCAGGGCTTTTTCGTGGCGTACGCGGAACCAGTCGTTGTCGGCGTCCGGCTCGCTGCGGTAGGGCAGGTCAGTTTGCTGGCGATCACCCACATAAAACAGATAACCGAGCATTTTCACTTCATCACGCTGCTGGCCTTCGCCGAGCAGTGCGGCTACCGGTACATCCAGGTGCTGGCCCAGCAGGTCCAGCAACGCCGCTTCCAGGCCGGTGACCGCGTGAATGGTGATGCGCAGGTCGAACGTCTGCAAGCCACGACCACCGGCATCCCGGTCGGCGAAGGCCTGGCGTACGGTGTTGAGAATCTTCTGATAGGTGCCGATGGGGCTGCCGACCACCAGCGAGCGGGCGTCTTCGAGGGTCTGGCGAATGCGCTCGCCGCCGGGCACTTCGCCCACGCCGGTGTGGCCGGCGTTGTCTTTGAGAATGACGATGTTGCGGGTAAAGAACGGGCCATGGGCGCCACTGAGATTCAGCAGCATGCCGTCATGACCGGCCACCGGCACGACCTGCATGCTGGTGATGATGGGGGCTTTGGTGGCTTCTTGGGTCTGCATGTTTTTCCCACTCGTTGTTTTTATGCGGGGCATCGCAGGAGGGCGATGTTGATAGACATCATACAACTTGATTTTTTTATCTTACAAGGGAGGCTGGTCGGTTTTTTTGGATGGTTTGCCTTAAAAAACTCGGAAATACCTTTATTTGCTGGATTTTTTAGCAAGGAAAAGAAACATGGGGAAGATCAGTTTAGCGCTGGCGGAACCGTTCGATGACTGAGATGATTGCACTTGTCATACAAGCTAAGGGGCGTGGAGTTTTTACCTCACGGCCCGCCTGCTCCGTTTCGAGGACCCACGGCCCATGCACCCAGACATCGAGGCAACACCGCGCAAACGCACCCACAACCTGGCCCATGACCTGGTGGCGAAGCTGAGCCAGAGCATTTTGCTGGGGCAGTTGAAAACGGGGGAAAAACTGCCGTCGGAAGGTGCCATTGTGCAGGCCCATGGTGTCAGCCGCACGGTGGTGCGCGAGGCGATATCCAAGCTGCAGGCCTCGGGGCTGGTGGAAACTCGCCACGGCATCGGCACCTTTGTGCTGGAACAGACCGGTGAGCCGGGCCTGAGGCTCAATGTCGACACCGCCGCTGGTGTGCGGGGGATCTTGGAACTGCGCCTGGGCCTGGAAACCCAGGCAGCGGCCCTGGCGGCCTTACGGCGCAATGAACGCCAACTGCAGCAGATGCGCCAGGCCCTGGATGATTACCAGCGGTTGCTCAGCAATAACGACAGTTGCGTCGACGCCGACCGGCGCTTTCATTTGCTCATCGCTGAAGCCACGGACAACACCTGTTTTGTCGAAATCATGCAGCACCTGGGCAGTGCGATGATTCCCCGAACCCGGGTGAACGTGGTCGAACGCGGTCAAGCGGACCTGGGGAAACTGGCGCAGTTGGCTAATCTGGAGCACGAGGCCATTTTCAATGCCATCAAACGCCAGGACCCGGACGCCGCCCGCGCCGCCATGTGGCTGCACCTGACCAACAGTCGCGACCGGTTTGGCGCGGGGGCCTGAAGGCTCATCGTCGCCTGACCCACCGCCATCGCGAGCAGGCTCGCTCCCACAGTGGATCGGTGGTGTTCTTCGATTTTGTGCTTAAAACCCAATCCCCCTGTGGGAGCGGGCTTGCTCGCGAATGGGCCGGCACATTCAGCATCGATGCAAGCTGACCCACCACCATCGCGAGCAGGCTCGCTCCCACAGTGGATCGGTGGTGTTCTTCGATTTTGTGCTTAAAACCCAATCCCCCTGTGGGAGCGGGCTTGCTCGCGAATGGGCCGGCACATTCAGCATCGATGCAAGCTGACCCACCACCATCGCGAGCAGGCTCGCTCCCACAATGGATCGGTGGTGGACGCCAATCTTGCAACCGCCCGAGATCCCTGTGGGAGCGAGCCTGCTCGCGATGAGGCCGGCAGATCATGCTCAAAACCAGCAGGCAAAAAAAACCGGCGCAACCCAGGTTGCGCCGGTTGTGTTGCCAGTGGATGGGCGGATGTTCGTGGGTCCGCTCAACCACTGTTGAACCCTTTGCCGGTTACGCTCGTTCCAGCGCCAAGGCCACGCCTTGACCGCCGCCGATGCACAGCGTGGCGAGGCCTTTCTTGGCGTCGCGCTTGATCATTTCATGGAGCAGCGACACCAGCACTCGGCAACCCGAAGCACCGATCGGGTGGCCCAGGGCGATGGCACCGCCATTGACGTTGACCTTCTCCATGTCCCATTTCAGCTCTCTGGCCACAGCCAGTGACTGGGCGGCGAAGGCTTCGTTGGCTTCGATCAGGTCCAGTTGCTCCAAAGACCAGCCGGCCTTGTCCAGGCAGCGGCGGGTAGCCGACACCGGGCCGATGCCCATGATTGCCGGGTCTACCCCCGCATTGGCATAGGCGCTGATTTTCGCCAGTACCGGCAAGCCCAGTGCCTTGGCTTTCTCCGCGCTCATCAGCAGCACGGCGGCGGCGCCATCGTTCAGCGACGAGGCATTGCCGGCGGTAACGCTGCCGTCCTTCTTGAACGCCGGCTTGAGCTTGCCCAGGGATTCGGCGGTGGTGCCGGCCCGGGGTTGTTCGTCGGTGGCGAAGGCCACAGGATCGCCTTTGCGCTGGGGAATCAGGATCGGCGTGATCTCATCGGCAAACCGGCCACCTTCAATCGCCGCCACGGCCTTCTGCTGGGAAGCGGCGGCAAAGGCGTCCTGCTCCTCGCGGCTGATCTCGTACTTGTCCACCAGGTTTTCGGCGGTGATGCCCATGTGGTAATCGTTGAACGCATCCCACAGACCATCGGTAATCATGCTATCGATCATCTGCGCATGGCCCATGCGCAGGCCAGTGCGGGCAGCCGGCAGTACGTACGGAGCCAGGCTCATGTTTTCCATGCCGCCGGCAATGATCACCTCGGCATCGCCACAGCGGATCGCCTGGGCACCCAGGTGCAAGGCCTTGAGCCCCGAGCCGCAGACCTTGTTCAGGGTCAGCGCCGGCACCGCGTGGGGTAGGCCGGCGAGGATCGACGCCTGGCGCGCCGGGTTCTGCCCGCTGCCAGCGGTTAGCACTTGGCCAAGAATCACTTCATCGACTTGCTCGCCGGACAGACCGGTCTGTTCCAGCAACCGACGAATCACCGCGGCACCGAGTTGCGGTGCGGGAATGGAGGCCAGCGAACCCTGGAAACTGCCAATGGCGGTACGGGTGGCGGCGACAATCACGACTTCTTGCATCGAATCTCTCCTCACTGGGCAGCGAACTGCATTTCAGGCACGTGGTCCGGCACGATCAGTTTGCCGGCAGTCTTGGCGACGATTTCCTCGACGCTGACGCCTGGGGCACGTTCTTTGAGAATGAAGGCGCCGTCCTGGATTTCCAGGTAGGCCAGGTCGGTCAGCACGCGCTTGATGCAACCGGCACCGGTCAGCGGCAGGCTGCACCGGGGCAGCAGTTTCGACTCACCGTCCTTGGACGCGTGAGTCATGGTGACGATGATGTTCTCGGCACCGGCCACCAGGTCCATCGCGCCGCCCATGCCCTTGACCAGCTTGCCAGGGATCATCCACGAGGCAATGTTACCTTCCACGTCTACCTCGAAGGCGCCCAGCACGGTCAGGTCGATGTGCCCGCCACGGATCATGGCAAAGGATTCTGCCGAAGAGAAGATCGAGGCGCCGATACGTGCGGTGACGGTCTGCTTGCCGGCGTTGATCATGTCGGCATCGACCTCCGCTTCGGTAGGGAACGCGCCCATGCCGAGCAGGCCGTTTTCCGACTGCAGCATGACTTCCATGCCTTCGGGGATGTAGTTGGCGACCAGGGTCGGAATGCCGATGCCCAGGTTCACGTAGTAGCCGTCCTGCATTTCGCGGGCGACGCGTTGAGCCATTTGTTCGCGGGAAAGTGCCATGTTGTTATTCCTTCATTCGGGCCGGGGGCAGGGGATCACTTACGCACGGTGCGCTGTTCGATGCGCTTTTCGAACGTGCCGCAAATGATCCGGTCGACGTAGATGCCTGGGGTATGGATCTGCGTCGGGTCCAGCTCGCCCGGTTCGACGATTTCTTCGACTTCAACCACAGTGATCTTGCCGGCTGTGGCCGCCAACGGGTTGAAATTCTGGGCGGTATGGCGATAGACCACGTTGCCGAAATGGTCGGCTTTCCAGCCTTTGACGATGGCGAAGTCGCCGGTGATGGATTCTTCCATCAGGTACTGGCGGCCATGGAATTCACGCACTTCCTTGCCTTCGGCCACTGGCGTGCCGACCCCGGTGGCGGTGAAGAAGGCCGGAATGCCCGCGCCGCCGGCGCGCATTTTTTCGGCGAGGGTGCCTTGTGGAGTCAGCACGACTTCGATTTCGCCGCTCAGCAATTGCTTTTCGAAAAGAGCGTTTTCGCCGACGTAAGACGCGACTACCTTGCGGATCTGCCGATCTTCCAGCAATACACCCAGACCGAAACCGTCGACGCCGCAGTTATTGGAAACCACGGTGAGGTCGCGGATACCCTTGCGCTTGATCTCGGCGATCAGGTTCTCCGGGATGCCGCAGAGGCCGAAGCCGCCAGCGATCACCGTCATGCCGTCTTGCAAGCCTTCCAGCGCTTCTTCGTAGCTACTCACACGTTTGTCGAAACCTGCCATAGACACCTCTTTTATTCTTGATGGGGTCGCAATGAAACGCAGTGTTGCGCCAAGTCATATATTTGTTAAGTTGATTTTTAGGTTGGATTGATTGATAAAACTCACTAATTGCCGATATCCGTTTGCGGCTTGAAACTGACCGCTTGCCGCCGGGAGCACAGCGACCCATGACCCTCAAGCAAATCCGCGCTTTTCTCGCCGTGGCCCAAAGCCTGAGCTTCGCCGTGGCCTGCGAGCGGCTGCACCTGTCCCAGTCGGCCCTGAGCTTGACCATCAAGGCCTTGGAAGAAGGCTTGGGCGGGCGTCTGTTCAGTCGCAATACCCGCAACGTGGCGCTGACGCCTGAAGGCGAATCGCTGCTGCCCCTGGCCCGCCGCCTGGTTGCCGATTGGGACAACGCCGAGGATGAAATGCGCCAGCGCTTCACCTTGCAACGCGGCCGCGTCACCTTGGCGGCAATGCCGTCCTTTGCCGGCAACCTGCTGCCGCCGATCCTCAGGACCTTCCGCGCCCGCTATCCGAATGTCAACGTCACGGTCAACGATGTGATCAACGAACAGGTGCTGGAAATGGTTCGTGATCGGCACGTTGAACTGGGGGTCGCGTTCGAGCCGATGCAGAGCTCGTCGCTGGCCTTTACCCCGTTGTATCTGGACCGCTTCGTCGCGGTGGTGCCGCTGGACTCGCCACTGGCGCAGCGCAGTGAGATCCAGTGGCAGACGCTGCTGGAGCAGCCGTTTATCACGCTGCAAAGGCCCTCCACTGTGCGGGTGATGCTGGAGGAGCATTTGCAAAACCGAGGCATGAAACTGCCGGTGGAATTCGAGAGCCATCAGTTGGCGACAGTTGGACGGATGGTCGCCAGCGGGTTGGGGGTGAGTGCGGTCCCGGCGCTGTGTGTCGGGCAGATGCATGAGCTGGGCGCCCGCTGCATCACCCTCAGCGATCCAGTGATAGAACGGGCCATCGGTGTGCTGACCAAGCCGGGGCATGAACTGTCGGCGGCGGCGCAGGCGTTGTTCGATACGCTCAGGGATCAGGACATCGGTGCGCAGTTGACCACGCGGTAAACCACGGTTCACTTGTGGGAGCGAGCCTGCTCGCGATAGCGGTGGTTCAGCTAGCCTTTATGCTGGATGTGCCGCCGCAATCGCGAGCAGGCTCGCTCCCACAGGGGGGCTGCGGTGCTGTTAGAACTGGCGTTGAGTCAGCAGCGGCAGCAGTTGCTCACAAGGCTCTTCAAGCTTGAGATCCAGCAACTCATCGGCCCGTGTCTTGCCCCGGTTGATCGCCAGCAGCGGCTTGCCCTGTTCCTTGATCGCCCGGCACAGGCGAAACGCCGACCACGCCATCAGCGACGAGCCCACTACCAGCAGGCCGTCCGCCTGTTCGACGGCTTGCATGGCGCGAGCGGCGGTGATGGCGGCGACGTTTTCGCCGAAAAACACCACGTCGGGTTTCAAGCGCTCGCCGTCGCAATGAGGGCAGCGGGGCACCTGGAAGCGCGCCTCGAACGCGGCATCCAGCAGGGTATCGCCGTCCGGCGCCTGAACCGCGTCGACACCGGCCAGGTAAGGATTCTGCGCTTGCATCAACAGCTGGATCTGCTGGCGCTCACTGCGCTGCTCGCAATCCAGACACAACACCCGATGCAGGCTTCCGTGAAGTTCGATCACGTCGTGGCTGCCAGCCTGGTCATGCAGGGTGTCGACATTCTGGGTGATCAGGCCGCTGATGCGTTGGTGCGCCTGCAACATCGCCAACGCCTCGTGGGCCACGTTCGGCCGGGCCTGACGGACCCGCGGCCAGCCCAGCATCGCCCGCGCCCAGTAGCGCCGCCGTGCTTCGGGTTTGGCGAGAAACTCCTGGTACATCATGGGTTGCCGACCCCGTCGCACACCCTCGCTGTCCCGGTAGTCGGGAATGCCCGACGGGGTGCTGATGCCGGCACCGGTGAGCACCAGAAAACGGCGCCCGGCCATATGCTCCAGCAATTGATCGATCGGTTGACGGTGAAAGTCGTCGGGCATAGAGGTCGCTCCGCTGGCCTGGAGTCGTTGAGGTTAGCACCGTGGTTCGTCGAGAGGGCGGTGGGAATGCCTTTCGTCGCACTGCGTTGTTGTTTCTTCAAACTTTCCCCGGTTGCGCGACATCCACCTCTATGAACGGCACTCAAAACTGTCGTGTTGCAATGCTGTGTCGACCCCAAGCGCTGAGTGTGAAAAATGCTGCCGCTGACGTGCTTCGGCATTTAACGCACCGAGAAGAGGAGGCGTATGAAACAGACCACCGGTGAAGTACGGGCCATCAATCGACAGAGAGCAATGGTCGGTGTGTACGTCGAGGAAGAAGACAACCACACAGTCCTTGAGCTCGATTCCGCCAACGACATCGATATTGGTGACGTCATGGAGTGGGACAGTGGCAAGGCCTTGGGCACCCAGTCTTATCGCAACCTGACCAAAGGCTGGACCGCCGAGGTCTATGTGGCGAACCATGGCGTTGCGGCGGCGAACCTTGAGGTTCAATTGCTGGTGTGATTCTGACGACAGCTTTAAAACCGGAACCCAGGAGAACGAACATGAGCGAGTTAAAGTGCGGTTGCCCCGATTGCCAATGCGATGTGGACCCGCAACAGGTGTTCAATCGCGATGGCGAGGCCTATTGCAGTCAAGCCTGCGCCGACCAACATCCAAACGGTGAACCTTGTCCGGCACCGGATTGCCATTGCGAACGCAGCGGCAAGAATGGCGGGCCAGACATGGATGGCAATTAACGGGATGAAGCGCTGGAGGACACCTTTGCGCCCAGCTATCCCATTTCATCCTGAATATAAATCGAGATTGCGGCCCGCTAACGATGGGTATCGCTCAAGTTGAGTAGTTGAATTCATTATTGGGCGTCATTTTTTTGAAAGGCCGTTGTAACTCGACGCCGCAGTGAGAGTGTGGGATTGCACGAGCCGTTCGTCGCTGTTTTCAAGATGTGTTTAAAACCTTGTCGGCGCCAGACTTTCAGATTGTTAGGAGTCAGCAGGTTCGCAACATCAACTAACGAGGTGAATGAAATGGCTAACACAGGAAATAAGAATCCTGGCAATTTCGCTAACGATCGTGAAAAGGCATCGCAAGCGGGGAAGAAGGGCGGCCACGTGTCAGGTGGTAACTTCGCGAATGATCCGCAGCGCGCATCCGAGGCCGGGCGCAAGGGGGGGCAAGCTTCGGGCGGCAATTTTGCCAATGACCCGGAACGAGCCGCCGCCGCCGGCCGAAAAGGTGGCCAAGCCTCGGGTGGCAATTTTGCCAAAGACCCTGAGCGGGCCTCCGAGGCCGGTCGAAAGGGCGGTCAGGCATCCGGCGACAACGTTACCAGCGACCGCTAGACAGTTTCCGAAACAAGTCAAAAAGGCCCTGGAAACAGCCAGGATCATGGGCGCAACTCTGAATACTCAATGACGTTACGGGCCCTGTGTTAATCGCATGGGGCCTGTCGGATTTATATACAACGGGATCGCGGCAAGGAATGTCTTCAAGCGTGAGGGGAGGGTAAGTTGTTCAGTTACCTGGCATTTCTGCAAGTGCGCCTTACCGATTACCGTTCGTCTCGTTTATTAAATAAAAGATAAATTTTAACTGTTTAACTTCTTCAGATTTTCTGTGGGCCTGCTCCCGGCAGTGTCCCTTTGGCTTGTGTCCTGAACGAGGAGTTTCATCATGTTCTTACATAACAAAAGACTGCAGTACACCGTACGTGTCGCCGAGCCTAACCCAGGGCTGGCTAATCTGTTGCTTGAACAGTTCGGCGGTGCCCAGGGCGAGTTGGCGGCGGCGTCGCGCTACTTCACCCAGGCCCTGTCCGAGGATGATCCCGGCCGCAAGGATTTGTTGATGGACATTGCCACCGAAGAGCTCAGTCATCTGGAGGTGATCGGCTCGATCATCGTGATGCTCAATAAAGGCGCCAAGGGCCGAATGGCCGAGGGTGTGGAAAAGGAAGGCCAGCTGTACCGGGACATCAACGGTGCCGGCAACGACTCTCACATCACCAGCCTGCTTTATGGCGCCGGTTCCCCGCTGACCAATTCGGCCGGTGTACCTTGGACAGCCGCTTACGTCGACACCATAGGTGAGCCGACAGCGGACATGCGGTCCAACATCGCCGCCGAGGCACGGGCGAAAATCATCTATGAGCGCCTGATGAATCTCACCGATGATCCTGGGGTAAAAGAAGCGCTGGGCTTTTTGATGACCCGTGAAATCGCGCACCAGATGTCCTTCGAGAAAGCCCTGCACTCGATCCAGCCGAATTTCCCTCAAGGTAAACTGCCAGGCATGCCAGAGTTCACCAACGTGTACTTCAACATGTCCCAAGGCGAGCCTTCGGTGCGTGGCCCATGGAACCAGGGCGATGAGTGGGAATTCGTCGAGAACCCAACGCCGGCGGTGGATGGCGGCGATGGTCTGGCGAGTGTGCAACTGAGCAAGAAAGACGAAGCGCTGCTGATGGACATGAAGGCGCGGACCATGTCCAACCCGGAAAGCGACCCCATGACAGGTGCCGACTTGGGTTCAGGGATGCAAGGTGACAAACTGTAGGAAACCGGCGAGGGGGCCTGGCTCCTTCGCCTGAAAATTGCGTTTGAGCGGACCCCTCGTTGGGGGAACGATCAGACATGACCTGGCGCAAAACCAGTAAGGATATTCGATGGACCAGCCCACCTCCCGGATCCGATCGCCCTGGCGTACCTGGCTGGATCCTGTGCAAAACAACCTGCTGCTGGGGGTAAGCTTCTGGCTGGGGCTGGCGGTGATCGCCGCGCTGTTGCTCTACAGCGGTTACAACGCATTGGTGGGGGCCGACCGGCACAACCTGGGCTACGCCGTTCTGGGCGGCACCGCCGGTTTCGCCGCCACGGCGCTGGGCGCGTTGATGGCGGTGGTGCTGCGTGATATCTCCTCGCGGACCCAGGACATCATGCTCGGTTTCGCCGCGGGCATGATGCTCGCTGCCAGTTCGTTTTCGCTGATCCTGCCGGGTATCGAAGCGGCACAAAGTATCGTGGGCAATCAACTGCTCGCCGCGTTTGTCGTTGTGGTCGGCCTGGGTCTGGGCGTGCTCCTGATGATCGGCCTTGACCGTTTCGTGCCCCACGAACATGAAGTGAGTGGCCGGCGCGGTCCGCAATCGGAACGCATCAACCGTGTCTGGTTGTTCGTGCTCGCCATCACCTTGCACAATTTGCCCGAGGGCATGGCCATCGGCGTCAGTTTTGCTAACGGTGATCTGCGGGTCGGCATGCCCCTGACCACTGCCATTGCGATCCAGGACATCCCCGAAGGGCTTGCCATCGCCATGGCGCTGCGAGTCACCGGGATCAGTGCGCTGCGTGCCGCGCTGATCGCGGTGGGCTCGGGGCTGATGGAGCCACTGGGCGCGGTGATCGGGCTGGGCATGTCTTCGGGCGTGGCCGTGGCGTATCCCATTAGCCTGGGGCTGGCGGCGGGGGCCATGATCTTCGTGGTGTCCCACGAAGTGATTCCGGAAACCCACCGCAACGGCCACGAAACGCCAGCCACGCTGGGGTTGATGATGGGGTTTGCGGTGATGATGTTCCTCGACACGGCACTGGGTTAGCAGGCCGTCGAGCACTGAACCACGAAGGGTATCAGCAGGATCGAAATCGGGCCTGACGAATGCGCCAGGGCCCGATTTTTTTGTGCCCGCAGACAAACCAGCGGCCTGTGATACCGCACGGCGTCCCGCAGTGAAACTCGTTTGAACTACGCCTCAACCTGCTCCGTCATCTGTACTGAGAGGCACGTAGTCGGGCACCCCTCGGGGCTTCCCGGTATCGAGTATTCATCACGGAGGCGATGGGCAGACATGACTATCCCGGACAACAACCCCGAGCGAGAAAACGGCACGTCGGGCCAGGCCCGACCCGAGGATCACCTGAACCACATCAAGGAGGACGTGAGCGAGGCCATAGGCAGCGCTCGTGAGCAGGCCGATGCGCATTTCGGCCAATACCGCGATACGGCAGCGGATCAGATCGATGCACTGGCGCGTGGTGCCAAGTCAGCCGTGTCGGAAATCGAAGCCAACGACACCCTGGGCCTGTCCCACTATCTGGCAGACATGGCCGATTCGATGAGCGGCCTGTCCAGCAAATTACGCCACATGAGCGCCGAGCAATTGCTGCACGATGGTTCTCGACTGGCTCGGGAAAACCCGGGTCTGTTCCTGGTCGGCAGCGTAGCGGTGGGGTTTGGCCTGTCGCGGTTTCTGAAGGCCGGCAGCTCGCCTGTCCCGGCCGAAGTAGTCGATCCCGCCGCCGGCCACTCAAGCCCGCCAAGCGGAGGATTTGCCGCCCGTGGACCCTTTGATCCGAACCCGGATCCTATCGCACCGGGCGTCAATTCTGCCGGCGGCCACGCCACCGCCAGCACTCCCGCTGCGTCCGGCACCCAGGACCAGCCCAGTGATGCCACTACCGGCTCGTTGCCCGGTTCGGCCAATACCCGAGGAGAATTGCAATGAACCGACCAGACCCAGATATTCAGCGTCCCGTCGGGACGTCGGTGCCCGATCACGATGCGTCGGTGATGGGGCTGTTAAAGCAATTGACCCACGAAGTCCCCTCGCTTTTTACCAAGGAGCTGGCACTGGCCAAGGCCGAATTCCAAGCGAGCCTGAACACTTTGAAAGCGGGTATCGCCGGGGTGGCCGGTGGCGCGATGGTGCTGCTGGCCGGTTTTATCATCTTGCTGATGGCGGTGGTCTATGGCTTGAGCACGATCATGCAGCCCTGGCTCGCGGCGTTGATCGTCGGCGCAGTGGTCATGATCATTGGTTTCATCATGGTGCAGTCGGGCAAGAAGCAATTCGAACCGTCCCACTTCAAGCCTGAGCGAACGCTCGATGCGTTGAACAAAGACCAGGAAGCCCTGCGGAGGAAAGTCTCATGAAGGATGAATTCAAAACCGAATCCCAGAAGAGCCCGGAAACCATCGAGCGCGAGATCGACGAGCAACGGGCCCACATCAGCCATATCGTCGATGCCCTGGGCAGCAAGTTCACGCCGGGGCAGATGCTCGACCAGGCCCTGACCCTGGCCAAAGGCAACGGGTCGCAGTTTTTTGGCAACCTGGGCACCACCGTACGCAACAACCCAGTGCCCACCGTGCTGACCACCGTGGGGCTGTGCTGGCTGATGCTGGGTCAGAATCGTCCGCCACGGGTCGGTTATCGCGTCGGGCCGGACCAGGATGCCAGCGGCTGGAGCGAAGGGCTTGCCGGTGGCCTGGACAGTGCCAAGGAGCATCTGCACAGCACCACCGACTCGTTGCGCGACGGGTTTCATCATCTCAAGGACAAGGCTTCGCATCTGGCCGACGGTTTGGGCGCCAGCGCAAGCCATGCCCGGAGCAAAGCTCACGAGACGGGTGAGCGCGTGGCCCATGGCTCGCAGGACCTGGGTGATCAATTCAGCCGTCTGCTCAAGGAGCAACCGTTGATGATGGCGGCCGCGGGAATCGCGCTGGGCGCCATGCTCGGCGCCGCACTGCCCAGTACTGCCACTGAGCAGCGGGTGATGGGCAAGACCAGCGCCGATCTGGCCGACAAGGCCAGGCAAGCGGCACGCGAGGGGTATGCAACGGTGCGCGATAGCGTGAGCAAGACCACCGAGCATCGTGACGAAACTTCACCGCGTGCTCAGGCGCGTTCCGGTACGGACCTGTCTGAGGGGCTGGGCACGTCTTAAGTTGAACGCGGTCCACGGCGCAGGGCCGGCAACGCCTGCGCCGGGTGCCTGTCGAGCCTGACAGTAGCCAAAGTCCGGTGACCGGTATTTCATGGCTCCATCGTCAACGTTCCGGGGAGACTGCACATGAAGCACCGGGTCAGGTTTTCGGGCCATCTGATCTTCATCGGATTTGGCTCCATTACCCGGGCCACGCTGCCGCTGCTGTTGCGGCAGGATCACGTCCCGGTCAATCAGATCACGGTCATTGCGCCCGTGATCGAGAAAAATATCTGGTTCAAGGAGCGGGGCATTTGCTTTGTCCGCAAAGCGCTGACTGAACACACCTTCACGCAGACCCTGGACCGCTTCATCAAACCCGGCGACTTCATCGTCAACCTGTCGGTGGAAGTCAGTTCGCTGGCTCTGATGACTTATGCCTTCGGCAAGGGCGCGCTGTACCTGGATACCTGTATTGAGCCTTGGGCCGGCGGCTACGATGACCCTTCATTGGATTTATCGCATCGCACCAATTACGCGTTGCGCTACCAGATGCTGGGCTTGCGCAAAAAACTGGGCCATGGCCCGACCGCCGTCGTGGCCCATGGCGCCAACCCCGGTTTGATCACTCATCTGCTCAAGGCTGGCCTGGTGGAACTGGCAGTGCAATTGAACCATCGCTTGCCACAGAACCGCGAAGGCGTGGACTGGGCCAAGCTGTGCATGGAAACAGGCATCAAGGTGATTCATTTTGCCGAGCGCGACACTCAGCGCTCCAGCCGCCTCAAGCAGGACGATGAGTTCGTCAATACGTGGTCGGTGGAAGGCTTGATCAGCGAGGGCCACCAACCGGCCGAGTTGGGCTGGGGCACCCACGAGCGCACCTGGCCAACGTCTGCCAGGCGCCACCGCTTCGGCAGTCGCAATGCCATCTACCTCGAGCGCCCGAGCGCCACTGTGCCGGTCAAGACCTGGACACCGTTGGGCGGGCCGTGCCTGGGGCTGATGATCACCCATCACGAAACCGCCTCTACAGCGGATCTGCTAACACTCAAGGACCAGCAGAAACTGATCTATCGCCCCACACTGCATTACGCCTATCACCCGTGCAACGATGCTTTGCTGTCGATCCATGAGTTGATTGGTCGAGGCTGGCAGAGCCAACAGCAGCAACGCATTCTCAACGGTGAAATCGACAGCATCGGAGCCGATGCGCTGGGCGTCTTGCTGATGGGGCATGAACTCAATGCCTACTGGTTCGGCTCGGTATTGACCATCGATGAAGCCCGGGCGCTCTTGCCCTTCAACAATGCCACCAGTTTGCAAGTGGCGGCGGGGGTTTTGTCGGGGATTGTCTGGGCGGTGGAAAACCCGGATCGCGGCATCGTCGAGCCAGAGCACATGGACTACGAACGTGTGCTGGAAGTGGCCAGGCCTTACCTCGGTACCTTGGTGGGCAAGCAGACCGACTGGAGACCGACCGGCGCGGTGCACACGTGTTCCCTGGACGGGGCGGCGGATGATTGGCAGTTCGAGCATTTCACGCGGTTTTGAGCGAGCCGCCAACCGCGAACGCAGCCGCCTAAGCACAAAATCGGCATCGTCCTCGCTACACAAAACGGCAGGCTTCAGAAGCGTTGCACGGAAAACCGCTCGAGCCAGTCGGGGGCGGTGCCGGCGATGCACTCGGTGACCAGTTGTCCGGTCGCTCCGGCAAGGGTCAGGCCCAGGTGTTGATGGCCGAAGGCGTAGATCAGTCGGGGCTCGTGTGGTGAGGGACCGATGACTGGCAGCGAGTCGGGTAGCGATGGACGAAAACCCAGCCAGCGGCGGGCAACCGGTTCCTTCAGGCCAAGCATGCGGCGCACATGCTGCTCCAGATAATCGAAGCGGCGAGGATTGGCCGGATCATGGATCGAACCCAGTTCCACCGTGCCGGCTACGCGCAGGCGTCCGGCCATGGGCGTCATGTAGAAAGCACTTTCCACCGGGCAGCAAGGGCGATTGAGCAGGGTGTCTGGTAGATCGAATTCGATGTGATAGCCCCGTTCGGTGTCCAGTGGAATGCGATCGCCCATCTGTGCCGCCAGTGCACCGGACCAGGCCCCAGCGCACAGTACCACCCGGTCGGCCTGGTAGTGCTGGCCCTCGGCGCTGTGCAGATGAAGCCCGTTGGCTTTGCGTTTTATTCCGGTAATCGTCGCCTTGCGCAGCGCTCCCTCGGCCACCAGCGGCGCGGCCAGGGTTTCGATAAACCGCTTCGGATCGTCCATGTGGGATGATTCGGGAAACAAGAGCCCGGCCACTGACTGGCCCGCCAGCGCCGGTTCGAGTTGTTCGATTTCAGCGACGCTCAACACCTGCTGGGCAATGCCCAGCGAACGCCGCAGTTCGATGGAAGCTTGCGCGGCGGCGAACCCTTGACGGGTGCCGTAGGTATACAGGCAGCCCCGGTGCTGCAAGCCTTGCCTGGCGAGCGGCGTGTCAGCCAGCAATGGCTCATACCCGCTGTAAGTACGTTGCAGGATCGTCGCCAGCGCCTGGGTGTTTGCGGTGCAGCGCGAGACCCGACATTCATTGAGAAAGCGCAGCAGCCACGGCATCAGGCGCGGCAGTCGGGCCCAGTTGATTACGAAGGGCGAATCACTGGAAAACAGCAGGGATGGAATGGCTCGCAGCAACGCAGGCTGGGCGATTGGCATCACCCCGTACGGCGCCAACGTCCCGGCGTTGCCATACGAGGCGCCGGCGGCAATGCCGTCGCGCTCCAGCACCACCACTCGATAACCCTGGCGGCGTAACCAGAGCGCCGTGGCCACGCCAACCACACCGGCACCGATAACGGCGATTTCGCAATGAATGGGCTGTGTCATCAGGGCTCAGATCCGGTTGTGCATGTGAAGGTGACCCTGGCGCGCCAATTGGCTGATCACGGTCAGGGCCTTGACCAGTTGCTCACGGGACAATGCCGCCGAGATGTTGATGCGCACCGCTTGTGGTGACAGTTCCGGGCTGAGGGTAAATGCCCCGCCCGGCAGCAGCACCACGCCCTGCTCCTGGCAGAGGCGGGCGAAGCGTGAGCTGTTCCAGGGTTCGGGCAGCAGCAGCCAGGCGTGGGTGCCGGTGGCGCTGTGCTGAAACGCCAGGCCTTGCAGATGCGTGGCCAGCAAGGCCTGGCGAATGCGCAGTTCTTCGCGCTGTTCCGAGACCAGTTGCTCGGCCAGGCCTTCCTCGATCAGTCGTGTGGCGATCAGCGCGGTCAGCGGCGAGTTGCTCCAGCAGTCGATGCGTTGCATGGCCGCGATGCCTTGCAGCAGCGCAGGCGGGGCCATGACAAAGCCCATGCGCAAGCCGGGGGCGATGCATTTGGACAAGGCGCTGATATAAATCGTTTGTTCGGGCAGCAAGGCAGCGAAGGGCAGGGGCGACTGCTCCAGCAACGGCCTGTAGACATCATCCTCGATCACCAGCACATCGGTCTGGCGGATGACGGCCGCCAGGGCTTCGCGACGCTCGGCGTCGAGGGTGATTGCCGTGGGGTTGTGAATCGACGGTATCAGAAACAGCAACCGCGGCTGATGCTCGGCGCAGGCTTGGCGCAAGGCTTCGGGACACATGCCTCGCGCATCGGCATCGACCCCCAATAGATTCAGGCCGAGGGTACGGCACAACCCGTTGATGCCCTGGTAGGTGATGTTGTCGGCTAGCACCGTGTCGCCACTGCTGGTGAGGCTGCGCAGGGTGTGGGCAATGCCGTGTTGCGCGCCCTCGGCGATCAGTATGTGTTCAGCCTGGGCCTGGACGCCGGTGTGCTGCAACCATTGCGCAATGGCCTGCCGGGCCCAGAGCGGTCCCTCGCTGGGATGGTAATCCTTCATGTCGACAAAGCGCGGGTCGTCGGCCAGGCGCGGCAACAACTGGGAGAGTACCCGGTTGTAGCCGTCCGTGGCAGGGCGGTTGACGCTCAAGTCGGCGGTGCCGGGATCGTTGCTGGGAGCGGACTGGAACTGCGCCGCCGGATGACGGCCTTGCGCCACTTGCGTGCCGCGGCCGGGCCGGCTTTCCACCAGGCCCTTTTGCTGCAGCACCGCCATGGCTCGGGTCACCGTGGTGATGTTCACCCCCAAGGCGCTGGCGAATTCACGATGGGGTGGCAGCCGATCACCTGGTTTCAACTGACCGTGAAGGATTGCATGGGTCAGCGAGTCGGCCAGCTGCGCGTACAGCGTCTCGGACTTTTCCCGATGCAGGCTGGCGTGGTTTTTCAGTTCCTTCAGCAGTTTTTCAAATTGACTCATGGGCCCTTAATCCTGGTTGTCATGCTTTTTTGTGCGCCTTAAAGCTGACTTGTCATGCTTTTTATCCGATAAAAAGGCCATGGACAAGCCAAAATAGCGTGATTAGTGTGTGAATTGTAATGCTTGTCATGCACCTAAGCATGACAAGTGGATGATCCATTCTTCAAACCGTTGATCTGCACCAGCGCTGCATGGACGTCGAGGCAGGGAGGGGCTCAGGGACAGAGCAAGGTCGTGGTTGAGTGTGTATGGCTTGTACCGGTCAAAAACAATCAGTTGCCAATAGGTGAAGCTATGTCCGATTCCAAATTCGATGTCCCTGGTATTTCTCGGCGTTCGGTGCTCAAAGTCGCTGGCTACGGTTCACTCGCCGCCATTGCCGGTTCGGCCCTGGGGCCGGTGCCGTTCGCCTTCGCGGCCGGGCAACCGATCAAGACCATTCGCCCCGGCTACCTGACCGCCGCCTGCCTGGGGGACATGCCCTTGGGGGCTCTGCGCGACGGTGTGCCGGTGGGCACTGACCTGGAGTTGCTGAAGATCATCGCCGACCGTCTTGAGCTCAAGCTCGACGTGCTCACCATGGGCTTCCCGGCAGTGATCGAAGCCGTGCGTTCGGGGCGCGCCGACTGGTTCGGCGGCAACTTCGCCTGGAACCCGATGCGTTCCAAGATCCTGCTGCTCACCGACGCGGTGTTCTACACCGGCGCGTACGTGATCATGCGTGACAGCGAGCCGTTCCAGAGCAGCATCAGTGTCAATGACATGAAGGGCCGCACGGTGGGCAGCAACACCGGTTATTTCACCATCCCCGATATGAAGCGAATCGATGGCGTGAAAGAGGTGAAGCTCTACGACAACACCGACGCCTGCCTGCGCGACGTGCGCGCCGGACGGCTGGATTTTGCCGTGCTCGACGCCCCCACCATCGACTACATGATCCTGCAGGACCCCAGCCTCAAGCTCAAGCAAGTGCCCATGGCCTACGATGAAAAATTCCCCAGCCTGACCGCCAAGTTCGAGGCGATCTGGGGTATTCATCCGCAGAATCAGGACCTGTTCGATGGCGTGAACCAAGGGCTGCGCTGGTTGCGCGACACCGGTCAGATCGGCCCGGTCCTGGCCCGGTATGGCATCAAGAATCCCGACTATCTGGTGCCGCTGCCCAAGGACCAGCGCGTCGGCGTGGACCGCGACGAACAGGGCAACCTCATCGGCCCGTTCAAGCACACGCCCCGGGATTTCAGCCAGGTTTTTGCCTGATACACCTTGGCGGCTGCGCTCACGTTTTGTGTCATCTACTTGCGGACATTGCTCATGGCTGAATCTCATCCACTGGTGCGGGTCGAGGGTCTTCACAAGTCCTTCGGCCGGCTGGACGTCTTGAAAGGCATCGACCTGCAGGTGCAACAGGGGCAGAAAATCTCTCTGATCGGGCCCAGCGGTTCGGGCAAGACCACGCTGTTGCGCTGTATCAACTACCTGGAAGAACCGACCCGGGGCAGCATCTACATCGACAATGCGCTGATTGGCCAGCGCAAAGTGGGTGAACGCACGGTGCCCATGGGTGACAGGGACCTGGCCCGGATGCGCGCCAACATCGGCATGGTGTTCCAGCGTTTCAATCTGTTCCCGCACCTCAGCGTGCTGGACAACATCATTCTCGGGCCGTTGAAGGTACAGCAACGCAACCGCCAGGAAGCGGTGGAACTGGCCGAGGACCTGTTGAACAAGGTCGGCATGTTTGCCAAGCGCGACGCTTACCCGGACCAGCTCTCCGGCGGCCAGCAACAACGCATCGCCATCGCCCGCGCCCTGGCGATGCGCCCCAAGCTGATGCTGTTCGACGAGGCCACTTCGGCGCTCGACCCGGAGCTGGTGGGTGAAGTGTTGACGGTGATGCGCAAGCTGGCCGAGGAGGGCATGACCATGATCATCGTGACCCACGAAATGCGCTTTGCCGAAAGCGTGTCTGATCAGGTGATTTTCATGGCCGACGGCAATATCGTCGAGCAGGGACCGCCCCGCCAGATATTCCGGGAAAGCCAGGTGGAGCGTACGCGCGCCTTTATCAGCGCTGTTCAGGAGCATTGATCGATGTTCGATTCAAGCGAGCTGAGCAAGTCCCTCGACCTGCTGCCTTATTTTCTCGAAGTGCTGGGCATCGGCGCACTGACCACCCTGGGCCTGACGGCAGCGTCCTTTATCGTCGCGGCGCTGCTGGGGTTCGGCCTGGCGTTGATGCGCCTGTCGCGCAACCGAGTCCTGCAGTGGGTGGCCAGCGTTTATCTGGAGGTGTTCCGCAATATCCCGATCCTGACCCAGCTCTTCATCCTCTATTTCGGCCTGACGTACATCGGCATCACCTTGCCGGCTATCGGTGCGGCGATCATCGGGTTCGGTCTCAATGGGGCAGCGATGCTCTCGGAGGTGTTCCGTTCCAGCATCCTCAACGTTGATCGCGGGCAAAGCGAAGCGGCGTTCTCCATCGGCATGACCCGGGCCCTGGCGATGCGCATGATCGTGTTGCCCCAGGCCTTGAAAGTCTCGATTCCAGGCATGGCGAACTTCGCCATCGGCCTGCTCAAGGACACCTCGCTGGCTTCGGCCGCTGCCGTGCCGGAGCTGACGTTCAAGGCCAAGATGCTGGTGAGCGAGACCTACCAGACCAACCTGATTTATTTCCTGCTGGCCATCATTTACCTGGTGTTGAGCCTGGTGCTGTCCCACTGGGCGGCGCGCACCGAGCGGCGCCTCACTGTGATCAAGGAGCGCTGAGATGGGCTATGGCGAGTTGTGGGAAGCCACCCACGTCGAATTGCTGCAAGCGGCCTGGGCCACGTTGCGGCTGGCCTTTGGCGCGCTGGTGATCGGCCTGGCGGTCGGTTTGCTGGTGGCTTTGGCGCGATTGTCCGGCTCAAGGGCGTTGCGCCGATGCGCACTGTTCTACATCGAGATCTTTCGTGGGACGCCGGCGTTGGTGCAGCTGTTTATCGTTTATTTCAGCCTGACGGCGGTAGGCGTGCAGTTCAGCTCGTTCCAGGCGGCGATGATCGGCTTGGGGCTCAATGCAGCGGCGTACCTGTCGGAGATCTATCGCTCGGGCCTGGAGGCTGTGCCCAAGGGCCAGGTCGAGGCGGCGAAGGCCATCGGCATGCCGCGGCTTCAGGTGCTGCGTTGGGTCGTGTTGCCCCAGGCGATTCGCATTGTGCTGGCGCCCATTGGCAATGTGGCGATCTCCTTGCTCAAGGATACCTCCGTGGCCTCGCTGATCGCCGCGCCGGACCTGATGCTACGGGCGCAGGATCTGAGTTCTGTGTATTTCATGCCGCTGGAGACCTACGTGTTGGTGGGGGCGATGTATTTTGCCATGTGTTATCCGCTGTCGATGGTTGTGCGCAGGTTGGAGCGGCGGCGTAAATACTGATCACCCTTCACGCAGATCCTTGTGGGAGCGAGTCTGCTCGCGATGGCGGCGTATCAGTCGATATCCCTGTTGCTGATACACCGCTTTCGCGAACAGGCTCGCTCCCACATTGGTTTGTGTTTTTCCTCCAGGCCCGTGTTCCTCGCGACCTATACTCAACCCCGTGGATGACTTGACCTCGGGATGGCGCAATCGTGCTGCGTTCACTGATGCTGGCCGTTTTGTTGGTTCTGGCGGGGTGCGCCACGTCGCCGCGCGAGCAGCAGGTCGCCACCGTGGCGGTTTCCCAGGATACCTGGCGGCAGGTTGACCGGCAGATCGTCGCCGCGTCGAAAAGCGCTATCGAACAGGCCGGGCTCTACGCGCGCGGCTCGATGGAGCATTGGCGCCGGCTCGTGTATGAACGGACCGAGATTCAATTCATCCCCTGGTTCAGCAGCTACTGGACCCAGGAATGGCTGGCGGTGAAGGTCAGTTGGTATGCCGCCAGTGCCGAAGGCGAAGAGGACTCCGCGGCCACACGTCTGGCGGTTTATCTGCAAGAGCAGTACCGCGAGCAGGTGCTGGCACCTGTGGCGGTGGAAATCGACCCCGAGGCGATCAGGGCCAACGCGACGGGCTACTACGTGCGCCTGCTCAATCAACAGGTCCAAGTGATTGCCCGCCAGCACCGAATCCCGCCGGAGCTGATGAGTCGGCGCCTGCACGGCATTCCTGCCATCAGCCTGGGGCCGCCAGCGGCGCGTAACGCCTCGTTGTATGAGATGGCGCATACCGAGCCCCTCAATACATTGCCGGCGTACGCCGCGCTGATCGACCACGTCAACAAAGCCGCCGTGACAGGTTCGGGGCCATCGGATGCGGTGATCGCCACGGTGGCACAACGCACCAGTGAAAAAATCGAAGCGCAATTCGCCACGCGAGGTGCGGCCGGGGCGGCGGCAGCCGTGGCCGGGAAAGCGGCGGGGGCGTTGATCTCAGTTGGCGTGGCGGGGATTCGCGCGATCATTCATGAGGGCGAGCGTCCGGAAATGGAGACTCAAATCCGCAAGAGCCTCAGCGCAGCGTTCGACGAAGCCTGGTTCCAGTCGCTCAAGCATCCCCTCAGCGGGGTGATGGCACCGGTGTACTACCTGGCCGAGGAAATCGAAGGCAGCCTGGTGGCGGCGGACCTGGCCAATCGCGCGGTGGAGTTGCCAGCCATCAAACCGTGACGGACGGTTCATTCTGCCCCGAGGGTGACGCGGCAACCCTTGCGATGACGGATCTGTTCGTCCGAGGGCCGCTCCTTGATGAATTCGAAGCGCGGCTCTCCTTCGCTGTAGATCACCAGCCAGCCCCATTCCAGCTCACTTTCATCTTGACCGGGTCTGGGGGGCGAGGCCCACCAGGGTTCCTTCTGCATGATCTGTCGCATCGATGTCTCCTGCCGATTGATCCCTTCAACTATAGACCGCTCGATTGGATGACAAGCGCCCATGAAATCTCTTGAATTCTGTGGGAGCAAGGCTTGCCCGCGAAGCAGGCGATTCGGTTCCAGAAAGACCGCGTGAGCTTGATCGCGAGCAAGCTTTGCTCCCACGGATCGCCTCGCAACAGATGTTGCTGGTCTATTGAGTGTGCTCTGATCGCACCCATCAGCGTCTAGCGTCTGTATCCCCGCACTCGAACGGGGAATGATTGGACCCATGCGCATATGCAAGCATTGTTGAACGAGATCCTCGATGCGGTTCGCCCCCTGATCGGTCAGGGCAAGGTGGCCGACTACATTCCCGCCCTTGGCACCGTTGCGGCCAACCAGTTGGGCATTGCCGTCTACGGCAACGATGGCGAAATGTATTGCTCAGGTGACGCTGAAACGCCGTTTTCGGTGCAGAGTATTTCCAAGGTTTTCAGCCTGGTGCAGGCCATCGGCCATTCCGGCGAGGCAATCTGGGAGCGTTTGGGCCATGAGCCCTCCGGCCAGCCCTTCAATTCTCTGGTGCAGCTGGAATTTGAACGCGGTCGGCCGCGCAACCCGTTCATCAACGCCGGCGCCTTGGTGATCTGCGACATCAATCAGTCGCGTTTTGCCGCGCCAGCGCTTTCGATGCGTGATTTCGTACGGCGCCTGTCGGGCAATCCACAAGTCATGGTGGACGGCAAGGTCGCTGAGTCGGAATACCAGCACCGCGCCCGCAATGCGGCGATGGCCTACCTGATGCAGTCCTTCGGTAATTTTCATAACGACGTGGAAGCGGTGCTGCGCAGCTATTTCAGTCACTGCGCGTTGCGCATGAGCTGCATCGATCTGGCCCGGGCGTTCTGCTTCCTGGCCAACGACGGCTTCTGCAAGCACAGTGGCGAACAGATCCTGAGCGCCCGCCAGACCCAGCAGGTCAACTCCATCATGGCCACCAGCGGGCTGTACGATGAAGCCGGCAATTTTGCCTATCGCGTTGGCCTGCCGGGCAAGAGCGGGGTGGGCGGCGGGATTGTTGCCGTGGTGCCGGGGCGTTTCACGGTGTGCGTCTGGTCGCCGGAACTCAATGTCGCGGGCAATTCCCTAGCAGGCATGGCGGCGCTGGAATTGCTCAGCCAACGAATCGGCTGGTCGGTGTTCTAACGCCCAAAAAAAGGGCCCGTTCCAATCAGGAACGGGCCCTTTGTTTTAAGCGCGATCAGCAGAGGCGGTCGATGACCCGAACTTCAGAGGTGTTCTGCATCGACTGCCACGCCTGGGTCAGCGTTTGCAGCACGCGACCCATGAAGTCTTTGTCGGCCGCGGCCTTCTTGCCGACGTAGCCCTGGCCACGACGGTACATCTTCAACCGGGCACACAGGTCCTGCTGATTCTTCTCGAATTCGTCTTCCTGGGTGAACGGCGACAGGCAGTCCATATGGACCTGGCCATTCTTGCTGATCCACAGGATATGGCTGTCCAGGGTGTCTTTGTGTGCTGCGAACATGCGAGCCAGTTCATCAATAGATGGTTGATTATTCAGATTCATGTGTAAGCCCCTTGACCATTTGGTTGATCTGTCTGGTGGTTCGCAAAAACTTCGCTTCTTTCGGTAAGTGCCTGTCCAGTGCTGCATGGCTAGCACCGAAACCAGGCCGTCAGCACCCGGCCGTCTGACTTCGACGGGGTCGTGCATCGGTTGTGTAGTGTTATCGAAGGGCTGCTACGCAAATGCGCTACAACGAAGAGAAACAGCGAAGAACCTTCAGGCATTGTCAACTTTCGAGGGTCGACCACGCGCGTCATGAGGATCGTCGCCGACGTTTCTCGTCCTTGTCACCGGACGGTCATGCCAGGTCAGCACCTTCAATCTGCCTTGTGGGCAGTCCCTTATCCAAAAAACAGCTCGGCGGTCAGACGAGCTTGCTCAAGCATTTACCTGTACTCCCGATCGGGGAGACGTCTGCATCATGCAAGGCCAAATCGGAGGCGTCAACGGTTTTGTAGTGATTATTTTTGGTCACTACATATTGTCGGACAAAATGGTTTTGTTATGAAAATTCTGGATCAGGGCAGATATCCCTGTGGGAGCGAGCCTGCTCGCGATGGCGGTGTATCAGTCGGTATCCATGGTGACTAACATAACGCTATCGCGAGCAGGCTCGCTCCCACAGGGCGACGCGTCGAACATGTATTTATCAGGTCGTCTTGGCTTTGCTCGCCTTGCGAGGTGTACCGCTGGCCTTGCGCTTGGCCGGCTTGCGTTTGCTTTTCCATGGGGTGGCCCCTCGGCCGGCAGGGCTGGCCGGGCCGTGGATGGTCAGGCTCATGCCCTGGCAGCGGGCGATGTGTTTGCTCATCCAGGCGGCCTGGCGGGTCACGAACTCTTCCAGGCTCATCTCTCCGCTTTGCACCATGTCCAGCGCCTGCTCCCAGATGGCGGTAGTGCCTGGATCGGCGATGGCGCGGGGCACCGCATCGATCAGGCTGAAGGCCGCCGGTGTGGCGGACAGGGCCTTGCCGTTTTTCACCAGGTAACCGCGGTCGAGCAGGCCCTGGATGATCGAGGCCCGGGTCGCTTCGGTGCCGATGCCGGTGGTGTCCTTGAGCTTTTGCTTGAGCTGCGGATCCTCCACCAGCCGGGCAACGTTCTTCATCGCCTTGATCAGGTCGCCCTCGGTGAACGGTTTGGGGGGCTGGGTCCACAGGTCCTTGAGTTTGACCTCGTCCACGGCGCAGTCGCGACCTTCGACCAGGGCCGGCAAGGTTTGTGGTACCGGTGCTTCACGGCCTCGTGCCGGAGCCAGCGCTTCGGGCAGGGCGCGTTTCCAGCCGGGTTCGATGATTTGCTTGCCCACGGCCCGCAATGCCTGGGCGGCGCAGTCGAAGTCGGCCTGGGTCCGGTCGTATTCGTGGTTGGGCAGGAACTGCGCCAGATACCGCGCCCGTATCAGCGTATAGACAGCCCGCTGCTTGCCGGCGAGCTTGTCGAGGTTCTTCGCCGCAGCGGTAGGGATGATGCCGTGGTGGGCGCTGACCTTGGCGTCGTTCCAGGCCCGGGATTTGCGTTGGGGCTGCAAGTGCTCGCGCAGCGGCGCCAGACCCGGGTCGGCCTGGGCGAGGGCGGCGAGGATGGCCGCAGCTTCGCTGTGCTGGCTCAAAGGCAGGAAACCGCAATCGCTGCGCGGATAGGTGATGAGCTTGTAGGTCTCATAGAGCGACTGGGCAATGTCCAGGGTTTCCTGGGCGCCGAGGCCGAGTTTCTTCGAGCAGACTTCCTGCAGGGTGCCCAGGTCGAACGGCAACGGCGCCGCTTCGCGCAAGCGCTCGGTGCGCACTTTCATCACCCGGGCGGTGGCAGCGTTGCCCATGGCTTGGGCGGCGTCCTGGGCGAGGGCCTGGTTCAAACAACGTTCCTGATCGTCGCAGGCATCCGGGTCGGCGCGCCACTGGGCGGTGAACACAGTGCCGTCGTGGCGCAGTTGCACGTCGATGGCCCAATAGGCGACCGGTACGAAATCCGCGATGCTGCGGTCGCGATCCACCACCAGGCGCAGGGTGGGGGTCTGCACGCGGCCCACCGGCAGCACGCCCTGATAACCGGACTGGCGCCCCAGCAACGTGAACAGGCGGCTCATGTTCATGCCGATCAGCCAGTCGGCCCGGGAGCGGCCGAGGGCCGAATGGTAGAGGTTGAAGGTTTCGGCGCCCGGCTTGAGTGCGGCCAGGGCCTTGCGGATCGACGCTTCGTCCAGGGCCGACAGCCACAGACGCTGGATCGGTCCACGGTAGCGGCAATGCTCCACCAGTTCCCGGGCAATCATTTCGCCTTCACGGTCGGCGTCGGTGGCGATGACCAGCGTCTTGGCTTCCCCCAACAGGCGCTTGACCGCCTTGTACTGGCCCGCGGTTTTCGGCTTGACCGTCATTTTCCACTGCGTCGGCACGATAGGCAGGTCTGCCAGTACCCAGCGCTTGTAGCGGGCATCGTAGGCGTCGGGCGGGGCGGTCTCCAGCAGATGGCCGATGCACCAGGTGACTGTGATGTTCGCGCCCAGCCAGCAACCGTCACCGCGGCGCGTGGCACCGAGCACGGCAGCGATGTCTTTGGCCTGGGACGGTTTTTCACACAGGTACAGCTGCATAGCGCCCTTTTCCTAAGCAGATTTCATGGGGCTGTAGCATGGTCATGGATGGGCGTCGGAGCAAGTTTTATCTGTATGGATATACAGATAAAGCGTTGCGATGCGTTGCTCCAGGGCGGTTATCGCAACGTTTGGCGGTGTATTTGCACGCAGAATGAATTTCTCGCAAGGGCATCGCTCATAACTTGCAGAGCGGTTGAAACCGCAAAGAACGTTTATGGGGTCAAGGAGAGTCACTTACATGAATTCGATGCCAAAGGGCAACGGACAGGCGGCCGCGCGTTTGATTCTCGTCGTTGAAGATGATCAGACCATTCTGGAGTTCCTGTGTGAGATCCTGCAAGACGAGGGCTTTGCCGTGGAGCCCCGGGAAAGCGCCGACGCGGCGCTGGAATTCCTCAAGCAGAGCGCTGACGATGTGGACTTGTTACTCACCGATATCACCATGCCCGGCAAACTGAACGGCGCGGACCTGGCCAATTTGACCGGCGACCGGTGGCCACAGATACCCTTGTTGATCATGTCCGGTTTCGAAACCCCGGAAAGCGCCGGGATCAAGCATCATGCCTCGTTCATCGCTAAGCCCTGGGCGCTGGGGCAGATGCTGGATCTGGTGGAGAGCACGGTGAAAAATCACTCTGTGCATTGAGCAATGCCAAGAGGGTGAGGTGGCAGGCCTGGGACTGTGCATGTTTGGGTTGCAAGCGGCGATGCGCTCCATGACAATGCGAGTCATTATCAGTCGCGAATTATTCCATTGCCATGCCCGCCAACGATCTGTCCTTACGCAGTGCCGTCGACGTTCTGTACAGTGATCATCACAGTTGGCTCCAAGGCTGGCTGCGCAAGCGTTTGGGCAATGCTTTCGATGCCGCGGACCTGACCCAGGATACCTTCGTGCGCGTCATCAAGGCTCGCTCCGCGTTGGATATTCGTGAGCCGCGACCGTACCTGTCGATGATCGCCAAGGGGCTGTTGATCGATCTGTTTCGCCGCCGTTCGTTGGAACAGTCCTACCTCGAAGCCTTGGCCGCCATGCCGCAAGAGCAGCACCCGTCGCTGGAAGAACAGGCCATCCTGCTCCAGGCCCTGATGGAGATCGACCGCTTGCTGCTGGGGTTGGGGCCGCGTGTCAGGCAGGCGTTCATCCTGTCGCAGTTCGACGGCCTGACCTACCCGCAAATTGCCGAGCGCCTGGGCGTCAGCGTACGTACGGTGAATAACCACATGGCCAAGGCCATGGAACATTGCTGCCTGATGCAGATTCAATTGCAACTTTCATGAACCTGCCAGCCGAAGAGTTGCAAGCCATCCGTGTGGCGGCGCAGTGGTACGCCCGGCTTCACTCCGGCATCACGACCGACGCGGATCGAGCCGGGTGGAATGCCTGGCTGAGTGCAGACCCGCTGCATAGCCAGGCCTGGCAACGAATGACAGCGGTGGCTGAACAGATGGCGAGTGTGCCGGGCGCCCTGGCGGCACCGACCTTGAGTGAACGCCACAATCGATCCCGTCGCCAGGTATTGCGCAGCGTCTTGTTACTAACGTCCGCCAGCGGCCTGGGTTGGTTGGGCTGGCGCAGCCAGGCTACGCAGAACCTGCTTTGCGATTACCGCACCGCAGTGGGCGAGCGCCGCGAGTTTCAGCTGGCGGACGGCAGCACCGTGCTGCTCAACACCGACACCTCGGTCAATGTTCGTTTCGACGGGCGCCAGCGGCTACTGGAGCTGTTGTGGGGGGAGATCCTCGTCACGACGGCGATCGATCCCTTGCAGCGGCCTTTCAAGGTCATCACCGGTCATGTCGAAGTGCTTGCGCTGGGCACGCGTTTTATCGTCCGAGGCCAGGCGCGGGGCGGTGAGGTGGCGGTGCTTGAAAAAGCGGTCGAGGTGAGTCTCCCGACGATTGGCTCGAGGATGCGCGTCGAAGCCGGCCAGCGCCTGGATTTCAATGACCGGTCGCTGGGTACGCTGCGCGGCAACGATGTGTCGGTCGGTGCCTGGCAGAAGGGAAGCATCATCGCCATTGACCGTCCTCTGGCGGCGCTGCTGGATGAACTGTCGCGTTACCGCAACGGCGTGTTGCGTTGTGATCCGGCCATTGCCGACTTGAAGGTTTCCGGCGTGTTTCCCGTCGATAACACCGATCTCGCCCTGGCGGCGCTGGAGAGTGGCTTTTCGTTACGGGTGACCCGCTACAGCCGATTTTGGGTCCGGGTATCGAGCGGCGATCAGCGCTGACGTGGCGGCGCGATAAAAAAGAACACTGTCCTGCACTTTTTATCTCCATCGTTCGGCTCTTCCTCAGTGAGTTTTTATCGACCGTTTGGGGGAGGGGAAGCATGTCTTGGGTAAGCGCGCCAGGTCGTCTGGTGTTTGCAGTGAAAATCGGCTTGCTGGCAGCCGTGACCGGCAGCGTCGGGGTCGTGAATGCCAGTCCGGCTCCAGGTGCCTCGGCGCAGCAGCGTTCGGTGCAGGCCTACGATATCGGGGCCGGCAGCCTGGTGGATGTCCTGACCCGGTTCTCCAGTGCCGCCGGTGTCGCCATTTCGTTTGATGCCCGGCAACTCCAGGGCCTGCAATCGCCCGGCCTGAGAGGTTCGTTCGGCGTGGGCGATGGGTTTGCCCGCATTCTTGGCGGTAGCGGCCTGCAAGCCGACCTCCAGGCCAATGGCACGTACGTGCTGCGCTCCGTGCCGGCCAACGGTTCGGCCATGCAACTGGGAGCAACCACCATCGAGGCGCAGATGCTCGGAGCGACCACCGAGAACAGTGGCTCCTACACGACGGGGGCGGTCACGATCGGCAAAGGCGAGCACTCCCTGCGCGAGACGCCGCAATCGGTGACAGTGATCACTCGCAAGATGCTCGATGACCAGAACCTGAACACCATCGATCAAGTGATGGAAAAAACGCCCGGCATTACCGTCTACGACTCGACCATGGGCGGCAAATATTTCTACTCCCGTGGGTTCCGGATGTCCGGTCAGTATCAATACGACGGTGTTCCGCTGGACATGGGCAACAGCTATGTCCAGGCCGACAGTTTCAGCAGTGACATGGCGTATTACGATCGGGTCGAAGTCCTGCGCGGTGCCGCCGGGATGATGAAGGGCGCCGGCGGCACGTCCGGTGGCGTCAATTTCGTCCGTAAACGCGGCCAGGCCACGGCCCAGACCGAACTCAGCCTCTCGGGCGGCACCTGGGACAACTACCGCGGGCAGGTCGATACCGGTGGCCCGCTGAATGATTCCGGCACCCTGCGGGGCAGGGCGGTGATCGCCGAACAGAGCCGGCATTATTTCTACGACGATGCTCGGCGCAAGGACCAGATTTACTACGGTGCCCTGGACTTCGACCTGACGCCCGACACCACCCTCGGCCTGGGCCTGGCCTATGAGGACGTCGATGCGAGTCCTTGCTGGGGCGGGCAGCCGCGCTACAGGGATGGCAGCGATTTGAAACTCAGTCGCTCTACTTGCCTGGATCCGTCGTGGAACACCTGGCGTAGCCAGCGGACCACGGTGTTCAGCGATCTCAAGCATCAACTCAATGACGACTGGGCCGTGAAGGTGGCCGGTGTCTATACGAAAAACACCCAGGACATCAAATACGCCTTTGCATCCGGCTCGGTGACGCCGGGTGTCTCGACCACCAATGTGCTGGGCAGCATGTACGACTATGACCAGGTCGATTACGGCCTCGACGCCTACCTGGACGGCAAGTTCGACGCCCTCGGGCAGCAGCATGAATTGATCGTCGGCTTCAACGCCAGCCGTTCGGACAAGGACGATTTTTTCTCGGTCGCCTTCCTGCCGCAGCAACAGAACGTATTCGATCCGGATCGACACATTCCGGAACCGGATGACAGTTACTTCATCGAGAACTCGACGCGCGGTGGCCCGGTGAAAACCGTCACCCGGCAACAAGGCCTGTATTCGACCCTGCGCCTGAAACTGGCGGACCCATTGACCTTTGTCGTGGGCAGCCGGGTGAGTTGGTACAACTCCAAGACCGACTCGGTGTTCCTCACCGGCGGTTCGGAACACGCCAAGAGCACGGAGACAGGCCAGGTCACCCCGTTTGCCGCTGTGTTGCTGGACCTCAACGAACACCTGACGGCCTACGCCAGTTACTCGGACATTTTCACGCCCCAAGGCAACTACCGTTCCGAAAGCGGTTCGGCACTCAAGCCCCTGGTGGGTGAAAGCTATGAGCTGGGGATCAAGGGCGAATGGTTCGAGGGACGCCTGAACAGCGCCTTCAATCTGTTCCGCACGTTGCAGAAAGACCAGGCCCAGACCGACTACAACTCAAGCTGTGCGTCCTCGGACGGTTACTGCTACGAGAACGCCGGCAAGGTTCGCGCCCAGGGTTTCGAAGCCGAGATCAGCGGTGAAGTCATCGAGCGCCTGCAACTGCTTGCCGGTTACACCTACACCCAGACCAAGACCCTGAACGACATTGATACCAGCCTCAACGGCGGCTCGTTCAACAGCTATGTGCCGCGTCATGTGCTGCGTCTGTGGGGCGATTATGCCCTGGGTGGGGCGTTCGAACGGTTCAGCGTCGGTGCGGGGGTCAATGCCCAAAGCGACAATTTCCGGGTATCGCCGGCGACGGGGGAGAAGATCACCCAGGCCGGTTATGCCGTGTGGAATGGTCGCGTCGGCTACCGCATTGATGACACCTGGTCGCTGGCCCTCAACGGCAACAACCTGTTCGACAAGCGCTACTACAGCACCATCGGGACCGAGAGCTTCGGTAACTATTACGGTGAGCCGCGCAACCTCACCATGACTCTGAAGGCGCACTTCTGATCCGCTGGCGAGGGAACAAACGCCCTCGCCACGGTTTTGCCCTCAGTTTTTATCCAGGTCCACGTTCCGGGTTTCCCGCAGGCAAATCATGCCCACCACCAGGCTCACCCCGGTGATCATCACCGGGTACCACAGCCCGTAGAAAATGTCCCCGGTGTAGACCACCAGGGCAAACGACACGGTGGGCAGGAAACCGCCGAACCAGCCGTTGCCGATGTGGTAGGGCAGGGACATGGAGGTGTAGCGGATCCGAGTGGGAAACAGTTCGACCATCAGCGCCGCCAGTGGGCCGTAGCACATGGCTGAAATGATGATCAGCGCCACGATCAGTGCCACGATCATCGGCCGGTTGATCTGCTGGGCATCGGCCTGTTGTGGGTAGCCCGCCAGGGTCACCGCGCCGCGCAGGGCGGCTTCGTCGTAGCCTTCAAGCTTCACATCACCGACGCTGACCTGCACATCACTGCCGGCCGGCGCCGCGACACTGCTGTAGGGCAGGCCTTGCTTGACCAGGAAGGTCTTGACCTTGTCGCATGGGCTATCGAAACGGGCCTTGCCCACCGGGTCGAACTGGAAGGTGCACGTGGCCGGATCGGCGATCACGGTGATCGGCGCCTGACGGCTCGCCAGGTCAATGGCCGGGTTGGCGTAGTGGGCCAGTGTCTTGAAGATCGGAAAGTACAACGCCGTCGCCAGCAACAGGCCAATCATCAGTACCGGTTTGCGCCCGACCTTGTCCGACAGCCAGCCAAAAAAGATGAAGAACGGTGCGCCGATGACCACGCTGACGATCAGCAGGCTGTTGGCCAGGGCCGGATCCATTTTCAGGAACTGGGTGAGGAAAAACAGCACATAGAACTGCGCGGCATAGAAGGTCACCGCTTGCCCGGCGTTGATGCTGAACAGCGCGATCAGCACCACCTTGAGATTTTCCCACTTACCAAAGGATTCGCGGATCGGCGCCTTGCAGCACTTGCCTTCTTCTTTCATTTTCAAGAAGGACGGCGATTCATGCAGGCTCAGGCGGATCCAGGTGGAGATGCCCAGCAACACGATCGACAGCAGAAACGGAATGCGCCAGCCCCAGACCTCGAACTGATCGCCCGTGAAATAACGACAGCCCAGTACCACCAGCAGCGAAAGCAGCAGCCCGAGGGTGGCGGTGGACTGAATCCAGCTGGTGTGGAAACCGCGCTTGCCCATCGGCGCGTGTTCGGCGACGTAGGTGGCAGCACCGCCGTACTCACCGCCCAAGGCCAGGCCCTGGAGCATGCGCAGCACCACGAGGATGATGGGCGCGGCAATGCCGATGCTGGCGTAGTTGGGCAACAGGCCGACGCAGAACGTCGCCAGGCCCATGAGTACGATGGTGGCCAGGAAGGTGTATTTGCGTCCGATCATGTCTCCCAGCCGTCCGAACACCAGTGCGCCGAAAGGCCGCACGATAAAGCCGGCGGCGAATGCCATCAGGGCGAAGATGAATGCCGTGGTGTCGTTGACCCCGGCAAAGAACTGCTTGCTGATCACCGCCGCCAGGGCGCCATAGAGGAAAAAGTCATACCATTCGAACACCGTCCCCAAGGACGAGGCGAAGATGACTTTCTGGGTTTCCTGGCTGGTGCCGGCGCTGCGCGTGGCTTCCAGGGACTGAACATGTTCAGACATTTGGGTATCCCTCACAGTGATTGTTTTTGTTGTTCCACTGTCGACGCCGGGGTGGCGTCTCCTGTTTTGCTGCATACCTTGAATTCAAAGGGTTCCCCTTGTGGGAGCGAGCCTGCTCGCGAAAGCGGTATGCCGGTCGACATCATCGTGAGCTGATACACCGCCTTCGCGAGCAGGCTCGCTCCCACAGGGGGATTCTGTTGTTCTTCAGACCGTGGCAGGTTCCTTTTGGGGCGTGGTGCTGCGGATGTCCGCCTCGAGGATCATCTGCGCCGCCTTCTCGGCAATCATCAGCGTGGGCGAGCAGGTGTTGCCCGAGGTGATGCGCGGCATGATCGAGGCGTCGGCGATGCGCAGGCCGTTGATGCCGTGAACCCGCAGTTGCGCATCCACCACCG
The DNA here is from genome assembly GCF_034555295.1 of Pseudomonas sp. N-137. NCBI lineage: Bacteria > Pseudomonadati > Pseudomonadota > Gammaproteobacteria > Pseudomonadales > Pseudomonadaceae > Pseudomonas > Pseudomonas sp. N-137. Next base: position 43,882 of record NZ_JAXUDQ010000007.1, on the reverse strand, counting down.
CGTCGCGGTCCTGGCCCATGCGGCAGGTGCCCACCGGGTGGAAAATCGTCGTGCCTATACGGGCGGCGGCCTGGTGCAGTTCTTCCTCGGTTTGCAGGCTTGGTCCCGGCAGGTATTCCACCGGCTTGAAGGCGCTCAACGCCGGGGCGGCGACGATGCGTCGGGTCAGGCGGATGGCGTCGGCGGCGACCCGCAAGTCTTCGGGATGGCTCAGGTAGTTGGGCTGGATCAGCGGCGCCTCGTGCGGGTCGGCCGAGCGAATGTCCACCCGGCCACGGCTTTGCGGACGCAGGTCACAGACCGACGCAGTGAACGCCGGGAAACTGTGCAGTGGTTCGCCAAAGCGTTCCAGCGACAAGGGCTGCACGTGGTATTCGAGGTTGGCCGAGGTCTGTTCCGGCCCCGAGCGGGCGAACGCGCCGAGTTGGCTGGGGGCCATGGACAGCGGGCCGCTGCGATCATAGAGGTAGCGCAGCCCCATGCCCATCTTGCCCCATAAAGTGCCGGCGATCTGGTTCAGGGTACGGGCGTTTTCCAACTGGTAGATCAGCCGCAGTTGCAGGTGGTCCTGCAAGTTGCCGCCCACGCCGGGCAGCTCATGAACCACGCCAATGCCCAGGCGTTGCAACAGGTTGCGCGGACCGATTCCCGAGCGCTGCAAAATACCCGGCGAGCCGACGGCGCCGGCGCACAGCACGATTTCCTTGCGCGCCTTGAACGTCATGCTTTTGCCTTGCCAACGGGCGCTGACGGCGTGGGCCCGGTTGTCACGCAACAGCACGCGGTCGACTTCGACATCGGTCATTACCGTGAGGTTGGGGCGCTGGCGAACCGGTTTGAGGAAGGCCTTGGCCGCGTTCCAGCGCACCCCGGCTTTCTGGTTGACCTGGAAATAGCCGCAGCCTTCGTTGTCGCCGCCGTTGAAGTCGTCCACGCTGGGGATACCGCTCTGTTCGGCGGCGGTGCGAAACGCATCGAGAATCGGCCATGACAGGCGCTGGCGTTCGACCCGCCATTCCCCGGCGGCGCCATGGAGCTCGGAGTCTCCGGCAAAGTGGTTTTCGCTCTGTCTGAACAACGGCAGCACGTCTTTCCAGGCCCAGCCAGGGTTGCCCTCGGCGGCCCAGCTGTCGTAATCCGCGGCCTGGCCGCGCATGTAGATCATGCCGTTGATGGAGGAGCAGCCACCCAGCACCTTGCCCCGTGGGTAACTCAGTGCGCGCCCTTGCAAACCCGCTTGCGCCTCGGTCTTGAAGCACCAGTCGGTGCGCGGGTTGCCGATGCAGAACAGGTAGCCGACCGGGATGTGGATCCACGGATAGTTGTCGCGCCCGCCCGCTTCAAGCAACAACACCCGGTGCTGCGCGTTGGCGCTAAGCCGGTTGGCCAGCAGGCATCCGGCAGGGCCGGCGCCCACGATCACGTAATCGTATTCATCGACGACAGGTTGCATTCGCGACCTCATTTTTGTTCTTGTGGGATGCATCCTAGTTGTTAGGTTTCGTCAAAAGAATGTTAGTTTTTGCGCAACCGCTGTGCGTTTTTAAACAGTCCTGCCTTCAGGCGTGTTCAAGGATGGCCCATGTTCGACTGGAATGACCTGCGCTACTTTCTGGAACTGCAACGCAGCGGCCGTTTGCTCACCGCCGCACGACGCCTGAACACCACCCATGCCACTGTGGCCCGGCACATCGAAGCCATCGAGAAAAGCCTGGACACTGCGTTGTTTGTCCAGCATGCCCAGGGTTATGAACTGACCCCCGCGGGCGAATCGTTGCTCAAGCACGCCGAAGCCATGGAAAACGTGGCGCTACTGGCTCAGGAGGACATCACCCAGTCCAGCGCGCCCTTGGGCAAGATCCGCGTGGGGGTGACGGAAGGGCTGGGCATCATGTTTTTAGCCAGCCGCATGGAGGGTCTGTTCCAGCGCTATCCGGGACTGGAGGTGGAGTTGGTGGCGGTGCCGCGTTTTGTCAGCATCCTCAACCGCGAAGTGGAAATCAGCATTCACCTCGAACGCCCGGTGGCCGACCTGCTGGTGACCCGCAAGCTCACCGACTACAGCCTGGCGCTCTACGCCAGCCAGGCCTACCTGGACCGCTCGCCACCGTTGCGCAGTCGCGAAGACCTGGCCCGCCATGCCTGGATCGGGTATGTCGACGACCTGCTGTTCAGCCAGGAACTGATGTTTCTCAACAGCTTTTGCCGCAACCCTCGGGTGGTGTTCCACAGCACCAGCGTCATCGCCCAGCAACAGGCTGCACGCTCGGGATTGGGGATTGCCGTACTGCCTTGCTACATGGCCAGCAGCGACCCGGCCCTGGTCCCTTTACTGCCCGATGAAACCCTCCGCCGCAGCTACTGGATCAGCACCCGCCGCGAGCTGCACAAATCCGTGCGCCTGCGGGTGCTCTGGGATTATGTGGTGCAGTTGTGCGAGCGCGAGCAGGGGCTGCTGCTGCCCTGATCGCCAATGTCCCTGGCCATCGATCATCCAGCGCTGGCCGCGCAAGTCCCCTTTTATGGCCCCCAATGACCTCAAGCCAACGCGCGGGCGTGCCTTAGTGTGAGTCTGTCTGACCCAACACAATAAAGGCGTGCTCATTGCGCCACCAAGAGGGGCCCCATGTCGGTACCAACGTCTTCAGCCTGGACTCACGCCGCGGCGATTCTTTCGCTTGGCGTATTGCTCGCCGGTTGCGGCGAAGAGGCCAAAACGAGCCCGCCCAGGGCCTTAACGAGTGTGCCTGCCGACGGAGCGCTGGCACAAATCTACGACAGCAGTTGCAAGCTCTGCCACGCCAACCCCGGTGCCGGAGCGCCCCTGACCGGCGACGCCAACGCCTGGGCGCCGCGAGTGGCCCAGGGCAGCGACACCCTGCTTGATCACACGATCAACGGCTACAACGGCATGCCGCCGATGGGGCTGTGCATGCACTGTTCCGAAGAGCAGTTCCTGGCCCTGATCGGCTTCATGTCCGGCCAGCCATTGCAATGACCAACAGGGGAACGACGGCATGACGATGGACTATTCACGGCGCCAGTGGCTGCAACGGGCCGCCGCTGTCGCGGCCCTCACGGCGCTGGGCAGCCAGGGCGCCCTGGCCGAGTTGATGCGCGCCCCGCGACTGATTCCGTGGCGCAATTGGTCCGGTGCGCAAAGTTGCCTGCCGGCAGCGCGTCTGGCTCCCAAGAATCTGGATGAACTGGTGCAAATCGTGGCCCGCGCCGAAGGGCGGATTCGTCCGGTGGGTTCAGGCCATTCCTTCAGCGCCCTGGTGCCCACGGACGGGACTTTGCTGTCGCTGGGTTTTTTCAGCGGTCTGCTGGATCACGACGTCGCCAGCCTGCAGGCCGAGTTCGGTGGCGGCACGCCCATGTCGCGCATGGGCCCGGCACTCAAGGCCATCGGTCAGGCGCTACCGAACATGGCCGACGTGGATTACCAGACCCTGGCCGGGGCCATCGCCACCTCGACCCACGGCACTGGCAAGGCATTCGGTTCGTATTCCGCGCAGGTGGTCGGGCTGCAACTGGTGACGGCCGGCGGCGAGGTGCTTGATTGCGATGCCAACCGCCATCCCGAAGTGTTCAAGGCCGGGCGGGTGTCACTGGGTGCGCTGGGGCTGGTGACCCGTGTGCGTTTGCAGAACCGTCCTGCTTATCGGCTGCGCGAGCGCCAGTGGGTGGCGAAAACCGAAGAGTTGCTCGAGGACCTGGACACCAACACTCGGGACAACCAGCATTGGGAAATGCAGGTGGTCACCCATTCCGACTATGCGTTGTCGATTGCCTTGAACGAAACCAGCGATCCGGCCACTGCACCGGTGAGCCCCGAGGAGGAGGGTGGCAACGAATTCGTCACCCTGATCGAAAAGCTCGACAAGTATGGCAGCGACTTTCCGACGATCCGGCGCACGTTGCTCAACAGCCTGCGGCTGGTGGCCGACTTCGAGGATCGGGTTGGCGATTCCCACGACATCTACGCCAATGCGCGCACCGTGCGCTTCAACGAGATGGAGTATTCAGTGCCGGCTGAACACGGTCCGGCGTGCCTGCGGGAAATCCTCAAGCTGATCCGCGACAAAGACCTGCGCACCTGGTTTCCCATTGAGTACCGCTACGTGAAGGCCGATGACATCGCCCTGAGCATGTTCGAAGGCCGCGACAGTTGTTCGATCTCCGTGCACCAGCATTACCAGATGGACCATCACAATTTCTTCGCCGCCATTGAGCCGGTCTTCTGGAAATACCAGGGGCGCCCGCATTGGGGAAAACTGCATTCCTTGAACGCCAGGACGCTCCAGGCGCTCTACCCACGCTGGAATGAGTTTGCCCAGGTGCGCCAGGCCCTGGACCCTGGCGGAAAATTCCTCAACGGGCATCTTTCAACGATTCTGGGAGCGAGCTGATGGGTTTCAATCGTCGAGGGTTCCTGGCTGGGACGGTGGGCGCCGGACTGTTGCTGGCCGGCGTCGGTGCCTGGCTGCGACCGCGGGACCAGGGCGGGCCGTACAGCGATTATTTCCGCCAGTTGAACCGGGAACTCAAGGCCCACGGTCCCATGCGACCGGTGATGCTGATTGACCTGGACCGACTCGATCACAACATCGACGTGGTAATGGCCTCGGTCCGGCGCGCCGGCAAACAGCTGCGCTTGGTGGAGAAGTCCCTGCCATCGCCGGGGCTGTTGAACTACATTGGCCAGCGAGCCGAGACTCGACGGTTGATGTCGTTCCACCAACCGTTTCTCAACCACGATGCGTTGCAGTTTCCCACGGCTGATATTTTGCTGGGCAAACCTCTCCCAGTGCGCAGCGCCGCGTTGTTCTATGAGCTTCACAAAGGACCCTTCGATCCGTCACGCCAGTTGCAGTGGCTGCTGGACACACCTGAACGGCTTGAGCAATACCGGGCCCTGGCCCAGGGGCTTGGTACTCGCTTGCGGATCAATATCGAACTGGATGTAGGCCTGCACCGGGGTGGGGTAGCCGACGATGCCACGCTGGAGGCGATGCTCAAGCTGATCCGGGCGAACCCGACGCACTTGGAATTTGCCGGGTTCATGGGCTACGACCCGTTCGTGGGCATGGGCGTGCCCGAGCTGCTGGCAACCCCTCAGGAGCTGCTGGCGCGGGTCATGGCGATCTACACCGCACGGGTGGATTTCGTGCGTCTGCGCTACCCCGACCTCTGGCATCCTGGCCTGACCCTCAACACCGCCGGCAGCCCCAGCTATCGCTTGCACGAACGGGAGAAACTGAGCAGTGAAGTCTCGGTGGGCACGGCCATGCTTAAACCCAGCCACTACGACCTGCCATCGTTGAACGAGCACGTACCGGCCGCCTACATCGCCACGCCGGTCTTGAAGCGCACCGGCCCGGTCAACATCCCCGCGCTGGACGACAAGTCGCGGATTTTTTCCTGGTGGGACGTGAACCAGCGCGGGACTTTTTTCATCTACGGCGGCAACTGGATGGCCGATCTCGAATCACCCTCAGGCTTGAAGCACAACGACCTCTACGGTCGCAGCTCCAATCAGGAAATGGTCAACGGTTCTGAAACGGTGGGGCTGGCGGTGGAGGACCAGGTGTTCCTGCGACCGACCCAGAGCGAGTCGGTGCTGTTGCAGTTCGGTGATCTGCTGGCCGTGCGCGGAGGGCGGATAGTCGAGATGTGGCCGGTCTATAGCTGACCACGGATCTTGTGGGAGCGAGCCTGCTCGCGATGACGGCGGTACATTCAGCATCAATGCAGGCTGATCCACGGCTATCGCGAGCAGGCTCGCTCCCACAAGGAATTGCTGGTGAGCCTGCCGGAATCGAATAGAGCGTTCACAACGCAAACGGAATACTGATCTTGGCCCAGAGCATTTCGCCTTCGGGGCGGTTCTCTACGTTGAACTCCTTGGCCCAGCGGATCTCGGCGCTGGCGTATTTGAGAAAGGTCAGGTGCAGCGCCGGACCGATGGCGAACACCTGGCCGCGCACGCCGTCATCCACGTCCTGACCGGCGAACTGCACGGTGCGGCCGTATTGTTTGTCGTCGGTGGTCTGCTTGAGGTAGTAACCGTTGAGCCCCAGCATCACGTTGTCCGTCAGCCGGTAACTGGCGGAGTAATCGAAGTGGAAAATCTGCCCTGAGCGGTAGTCGGTGTCCTTGTTCTCGCGATTGAAACTGTAAGTGCTTTTCATCGACACCTCGGTGTTTTCCGTGGGCAACCAGGTGAAGGAAAACAGCGGCTTGTAGGTGTAGAAATTGGTGCTGGTGTTGGCCAGGCGGTCGGTGCTGTATTCGCCGGTCGGCACGGTGATTTCCAGTGCGGCGGCCAGGGTCAGGTTTTTGCCCATGTCCCACAGCACGATGGGCGAAATGGTGGTATCGCCCATGCCTTCGCGAGTGTCCTGCAGGCCGAACACCGAGATTTCCTGTTTGATCCAGGGCTGGCCAACGTAGATACCCAGGCGTCCACCGGCCACCCGCAAAGGGCTCAGATAATCGATCCGGGGGACCACCGCCGTGGATTCGATTTCGACATCCGGGACTTCGCCGCCCAACGAACTGATGTTGAATTTCCTGGCCTTGTAATGGTTGTAGTAGAGGTTGAACGCAAACATGTGGTCGGGAAGGTTGTCGACGTCCAGCGGCAACACGAAGAAACCGTCGGTGCCGGTGCCGATGTTATCGACTCCGGTTTCGGTGGCCAGGGCCGGCAGGGCACAGGCCAGGCCGAGGGTCAGTTGCAAGGCGAATGTCGTGCGGGTCGGGTTCATGCGGGGGCTCATTATTATTGTTGGAAATGCACCAAAGGTCCGAGCCATACAAATAAGCCGTTCGCCGCCGACAGGGCAGGGTATTGGCGGCCACACAGGGGACATGGGCGGCCAGATTTTTGTGCCCCTCTATACGCTGGGTCATGCTAACGTTTATGAAACAACCGGTTACAAAGACGCCGCCTAACGTACCCCGGAACCCGCCCATGCAGATGAAAGTCATCGACCCGACCTATGAACTGGCGCTGGTGTCGCCGTTTCTTTTGCAAACCTTGGCCGACGTGGTGGCAGACCAGGGTTTCGATGCCGCCAGCCTGTGTCGCGGCCTTGGTTTCGGGCTCGACGATCTGCAGGATCCTGCCCAGCGGATTTCCTATCGCCAGGCCGTGGTCATGATCCAGCGGGCGCTCAAGCTGTTGCCTGATCGGGGCCTGGGCTTGTGGGTTGGCGATCGCAATGTATTGGGTACCCTGGGCCTGCTGGGCCACGTGTTGTCGCTGTGCGAAACCCTGCGCGATGCCTTTGCCCTGGGGATTCGGTATCAACACACCACCGGCGGTATCGCAGTCTCGAGTGTTGAAGAGGCCAGTGACCGGATCATGGTCGAGGCGACTTGCCGCCTGCCTTTTGCCGAGGTCCAGGTCTTTGCGGTCGAAGAGTTTTTCGCCAGCCTGATGGTGTACGGCAGGGCGTTGGCAGGGCCTGACTTCAGGCCCCAGGCCGTGGAGTTCATGCACGCTGCGCCGTCTTATGCCCAGGAATACCAAAGGGTCCTGGGGCCGGATGTGCGTTTCGGTTGTCGTCACAATCGCATGCTGATCGATGCCTGCTGGCTCGGCGTACGCCTGCCCAACCATCACCCGCTGGCCTTGCGTCAGGCCCTGGCCTTGCTGGAACAGGAGGCCACTGAGGTCCATCGCAAGATCGATCTGATCCAGGCGGTGGAGCGGGCGATTGCCCGGGACCTGACCCGTGGCAGCCACATCGAGAAAATCGCCAGCGACCTCAACATGAGCAGCCGCACCCTGCGCCGACGCTTGACCGAGCACAACCTGACCTTCGAAGCCTTGCTGGAACAGGTGCGTCGTGGCCGGACCCTGAACCTGCTGGCCAACCCCGACTGGTCCATCGAGCGCATCACCGAAGAGGTCGGCTACAGCGATGTGCGCAGTTTCCGCCGGGCGTTCCGGCGCTGGACCGGGATGAGCCCGAGCGCGTTTCGGACCGAGGGGTCGACACCGGCTTAGCCGGGACGGTCAATGGTCGGCTCCCTGTGGTTGACTGACTGGCGGTGCTTGTCAGAAAAAACCGACAAGAGTACAAATGTACTCCATGACGACTCTCACCCCCCGCCGTACCGCCATCCTGACCTTCATCCGCGAACGCATCGCCGAGCAGGGGCAGCCCCCCAGCCTCGCTGAAATCAGCGAGGCGTTCGGTTTCGCCTCCCGCAGCGTGGCGCGCAAGCATGTGCTGGCGTTGACCGAAGCCGGTTTCATCGAAGTCAATCCGCACCAGGCCCGGGGTATCCGCTTGCTGAACCAGCCGCCGCGTCCCGAGCTGCTGGACGTACCGGTGCTGGGGCGGGTGGCCGCCGGCCTGCCGATCGGTGCGGATGCCGAGGTCCACAGTCGCCTGATGCTTGACCCGGCGATGTTCACCAAGGCGCCAGATTACCTGCTACGGGTCCAGGGGGACTCGATGATCGAGGATGGCATTCTCGACGGCGACCTGGTGGGCGTGCAGCGTACGCCCCAGGCCTCCAACGGCCAGATCGTCGTGGCGCGCCTGGACGGTGAAGTCACCATCAAGCGCTTCGAGCGAATCGGCGAGCGGATACGTTTGCTGCCGCGCAACCCGGCCTACCAGCCGATCATTGTCGAAGCCGACCAGGACTTGGCCATCGAAGGCGTGTTCTGTGGCTTGCTGAGGCAAGGCTGATGGGCGCTGTCGTTGCGCTGGACACGCTGTTCAACGGTGGCCAGGTCTGGAAGGGCCGGCCCGCGCCCCCGGCTGCCAGCCCGCAGCCCACCGGTCATGCGGCCCTGGACGCGGCGTTGCCCAGCGGTGGCTGGCCGGAAGCGGCGTTGACGGAACTGCTGGTCGCCGCGCCGGGCGTGGGCGAGTTGCAACTGGTCTGGCCAACCTTGGCGCGACTGACGGCGGCGGGGGAGCGGATCGTGCTGGTGGCGCCGCCATTCGTGCCCTATCCGCAGGCCTGGCAGAACGCTGGGGTGGACCTGCGCCAGTTGTCAGTGATCCGGGCCGATGAGCGCGATGCCTTGTGGGCCGCCGAACAATGCCTGCGTTCGGGCAGTTGTGGCGCGGTGCTGTGCTGGCCCCGCCAGGCTGATGATCGCGCCCTGCGCCGCTTGCAAGTGGCGGCGGAAACCGGCCAGACCCTGGCGTTCGCCTGGCGCTCGATTCAGGAAGCCATCAACCCCTCGCCGGCGGCCCTGCGCATCGCCATCGATGGCCGGCCAGGGCAATTGCGGGTGCTCAAGTGCCGGGGCGGGCTGGCCCGTTCGACGCCGATTGCCTTCGCCACGCTCAGCACACCGACCGAGCATTGAGGTTGCGATGCGCTGGGTCTGCATACTCTTCCCGCAACTGGCGCTGGACGCCGCGCTGCGTCAGCGTCCCGATCCCGACGAGCCCTTGGCGCTGTTGACCGGTCCGGCCCAGCGCCGGGTCCTGCAAGCGGTCAATGACCCGGCACGGGCCCTGGGTTTGCGCCCCGGCCAGACCATGACGGCCGCCCAGGCCCTGAGCAAAGGGTTTGCCACGGCCGAATACGATGCGGCGCAGATCGAACACTGGCAACAGTTCCTGGCGGCCTGGGCCTACCGTTTCAGCTCCCAGGTCAGCGTGCATTACCCGCGCACGGTGGTGTTCGAGATCGAGTCGAGCCTGGGCCTGTTCGGCCCCTGGCCGGTGTTCGAGAAGCGCCTGCGGGCCGAGCTGACGCAACTGGGATTCCGGCATCGCATTGTCGCCGCCCCCAACCCGGTGGCGGCGCGGGTGTTGGCCAATGCCTACGACGCCCTGGTGGTGCCCGATATTGAAACCCTGCAAGCCTGCCTGGGGCAGATGCCGGTGGAGCGTATCGGCCTGGAACCCGACGTCGCCACGGCACTGTCACGCATGGGGTTGCGCCAGTTGAGCCAGGTCCAGGCCTTGCCCCGACACACCCTGGCGCGGCGTTTTGAGGCCCAGGTGCTCAAGCATCTTGATGCGCTGACGGGCTGCCGCACCCTGGCGCTGTCGTTTTACCTGCCGCCGGACCGTTTCGATGTGCGCATCGAGCTCAATTACGACGTGCAATCCCACCAGGCGTTGTTGTTTCCGTTGCGCCGGTTGACCGGTGATCTCTCGGCTTTCCTGTGCGGTCGCGACAGCGGCGTGCAACGCTTTGACCTGCACCTGGAACACGCCGGGTTGCCGGACACGCTGATCAAGGTCGGCTTGCTCAGCGCCGAGCGGGATCCTGCGATGCTTTTCGAACTGGCCCGTGGTCGGCTGGAACAGGTGCAGGTCGAGGCACCGGTACGTGGCTTTCGTTTGTGTGCCGAAGACCTGCCCAGTTTCGTGCCCCAACGCCTGGAGCTGTTCGACGAGCGTCCTCAACAGTCCTTGCCTTGGGAGCAATTGCGCGAGCGGCTGCGGGCCCGGTTGGGGGACGACGCAGTGCAGGGCCTGGGGTTTCGCGATGACCATCGGCCTGAATGTGCCTGGCAGATGACCTCTCAGCGCCAGCCCCAGGCATGTCCGGTGCGCGAGGGCGTCCGGCGTCCCGGCTGGCTGCTGGACGAACCCCAGGCCTTGCAGGAGAGCCAGGCGCGAATCCTCATGGGCCCGGAGCGCATCGAGTCCGGCTGGTGGGACGGCGCCGACGTGCGCCGTGATTACTATCTGATCGAAACCCGCGCGGGCCAACGGGGCTGGGCCTATCGACCGGTGGGCGAGGGTGGCCCGCTGTGGCTGCAGGGCTGGTTCGCATGAACATCGAATATGTCGAGCTGCATTGCCTGTCGAACTTCAGTTTCCAGCGCGGTGCCTCCAGCGCCCTGGAGCTGTGCCGTCGTGCGCAACAACAAGGTTACAAGGCCCTGGCAATCACCGATGAGTGCACCCTGGCCGGGATTGTCCGAGCCTGGCAGGCTGCCAGGGAGCTGGACCTGCACTTGATCGTCGGCAGTGAGATCCAGATCGAGAACGGTCCGAAACTGGTGCTGTTGGTGGAGAATCTGCAAGGCTATCAAGCCTTGTGCCGGCTGATCACCCGCGCCCGCCGCCGCAGCGAGAAAGGTCGCTATCGCATCGTGCGAGAAGACTTCGACGAGCCCTTGCCGGGATTGCTGGTGTTGTGGGTGCCCGGTGACAACGATTCCGACGAGCAGGGGCGCTGGTTGCGGAAGATATTCGCCGAGCGCTTGTGGCTGTCGGTCCAGTTGCATTGCGGGCAGGACGACCGGCGTCGGCTGGCGGACTTGCTGGCGCTGGCCGAGCGTTTGGACCTTCCAGCCGTGGCCACGGGAGACGTGCACATGCATGTGCGCGGCCGGCGCGCCCTGCAGGACACCATGACCGCCATTCGACACCACGTCACGGTGGCCGAGGCCGGCCAGCGCCTGCACCCCAACGGCGAGCGCCACCTGCGCAGTCTCCCGGCCCTGGCCGAAATCTACCCGCGCGCCTTGCTCGACGAAACGTTGAACATCGCCCGGCGCTGTACGTTCGACCTTGGCCAACTGCGTTATCAATACCCCCGTGAACTGGTGCCTGAGGGGCATGATCCAGCGTCCTGGCTGCGGGAATTGACCGAACGCGGTATGCGCGAGCGATGGGCCAAGGGTGTGGAAGACAAAGTACGGGTACAAATCGATAAAGAACTGACTCTGATCGCCGATCTGGGCTACGACAGCTATTTCCTCACCGTACAGGACATCGTCAGCTTCGCCCGCAGCCGCAATATTCTTTGTCAGGGGCGTGGCTCAGCGGCCAACTCGGCGGTGTGCTACGCCTTGGGGATCACCGAAATCGACCCGAGCCAGACCAGCATGCTGTTCGAGCGATTCCTGTCCCGGGAGCGCAACGAACCGCCGGACATCGACGTCGATTTTGAACACGAGCGTCGTGAAGAAGTGCTGCAGTACGTGTTCCAGCGCTACGGCCGCCATCGTGCGGCATTGACGGCAGTGGTCAGCAGCTACCACGGTGCCGGCGCGGTGCGGGACGTCGCCAAGGCCTTGGGCTTGCCGCCGGATCAGGTCAACGCGCTGGCCGACTGTTGTGGGCGCTGGAGTGACGAGGCGCCGCCAGTGGATCGCCTGCGCGAAGGTGGCTTCGACCCGGACAGCCCGGTGTTGCGCCGGGTCCTGAGCCTGACCCAACAACTGATCGGTTTTCCCCGGCATCTGTCCCAGCACCCTGGCGGCTTCGTGATCTCCGAACAGCCTCTGGACACTCTGGTGCCGGTGGAGAACGCCGCTATGGCCGAGCGCACCATCATCCAGTGGGACAAGGACGACCTGGACGCGGTCGGGTTGCTCAAGGTGGATATCCTGGCCTTGGGCATGCTCAGCGCAATTCGTCGATGTTTTGATCTGATCGCGCAGTACCGCGGCCAGCACTACACCTTGGCGACGTTGCCCAAGGACGACGCGGCCACTTACGAGATGATCACCCGCGCCGACACCATTGGCGTGTTCCAGATCGAGTCGCGCGCACAGATGGCGATGTTGCCTCGGCTCAAACCCGAGTCCTTTTATGACCTGGTTATTGAAGTGGCCATCGTGCGACCGGGGCCGATCCAAGGCGGGATGGTGCACCCGTATCTGCGGCGTAAAAATAAGGAAGAAGCGGTGACTTACCCCTCCAAAGCGTTGGAAGAAGTGCTCAAGCGCACCTTGGGCGTGCCCCTGTTTCAGGAGCAGGTCATGCAGATCGCCATCGTTGCGGCGGATTACAGCCCCGGCGAAGCTGACCAGCTGCGTCGTTCCATGGCGGCCTGGAAACGTCACGGCGGCCTGGAACCGCATCGGGAACGCCTGGCGGCGGGGATGGCGAAAAACGGCTACACAGCCGAATTCGCCGCGCAGATCTTTGAACAGATCAAGGGCTTCGGCAATTACGGTTTTCCCGAGTCCCATGCCGCCAGCTTCGCCTTGCTGACCTACGCCAGCAGTTGGCTCAAATGCCATGAACCGGCGGCGTTCGCCTGTGCCCTGATCAACAGCTGGCCCATGGGGTTCTACAGCCCGGACCAGATTCTGCAGGATGCCCGCCGGCATCAGTTGCAGATCCGCCCGGTGGACGTGCGCGCCAGTGACTGGGATTGCAGCCTCGAACCCATGGAAGGCCGACAACCGGCGCTTCGCCTGGGGTTGCGCATGATCAAGGGCTTTCGCCAAGAGGATGCCCATCGCATCGAAGCGGCCCGCCGGCATCGGCCCTTCAGTGACGTGGCCGACCTTGGCGAGCGCGCGCAACTCGATGCCCGGGCCCAGGCGCAACTGGCCGACGCCGGTGCCTTGCGGGGCTTGGCCGGTGATCGTCATCGCGCTCGCTGGGAGGTGGCCGGGGTACAGAAACAGCTGGGCTTGTTCGCCGGTTTGCCCAGCCAGGAAGAACCGCCCGTGGACCTGCCAAAACCTACGGTGGGGGAGAATCTGTTCGCCGATTACGCCAGCGTCGGTACGACACTGGGCCCCCATCCACTGGCTTTGCTGCGCCCCGAACTGCGCGCCCGGCGCTGTCGCAGCTCGCGGGAGCTGCAGGATGTGGAGCATGGCCGCAACGTCAGCGTCGCCGGGCTGGTCACCGGCCGCCAACGGCCAGGTACGGCCAGCGGCGTGACTTTTGTCACCCTGGAGGATGAGTTTGGCAACCTCAATGTGGTGGTCTGGCGCGACCTGGCCGAGCGCCAACGCAAAGCGTTGGTGGGTTCGCAATTGCTCAGGGTCGACGGGCGTTGGGAAAGTGTCGGTGAGGTTCGTCACCTGATCGCCGGCCGCCTGAGCGACCTGACCGAGTTGCTGGCGGGTATCCAGGTGCATAGCCGCGATTTCCGCTGAACCCGGCTGCCACACAGCAAGCATGTCGCCAGCCCGGACAGGTTTGCATCATGACCTGCCCATGAAACCAAACGCCAGCGCAGCGCTCGAAGCTCTGAGCACAAGGGACTTGTGGTATGCCGATTCCCTGCTGGCATTTTCGAGGTTCAGAATCGACTCATGCAGTTCTTATCCCAGAATCATGGATGCCCCGGTTGGGGCGGTGAAATGGCCGGGCGTATCCGGTCGTTCGATTGGAGCCAGACCGAACTGGGTGCCATCGAGCACTGGTCCGCCAGTCTGCGCAGCGCAGTCCAGGTGCTGCTGGCGTCGCCTTTGCCGATGGTCATGTTGTGGGGCCGTCAGGGCTTCATGATCTACAACGATGCTTATGCCGAGTTCGCCGGCGGGCGCCATCCGTACCTGCTGGGCTGCGCGGTAGAGTTGGGCTGGCCGGAAGTGGCCGAATTCAATCGTCACGTACTGGATGTCTGCCTGGCCGGTGGCACCTTGTCCTATCGCAGCAAAGAGCTGGTACTGCTACGCAATGGCAAGCCCGAAGATGTCTGGATGGACCTTTATTACAGCCCGGTGCCCGACGATGATCAGTCTCCGGGCGGCGTTTTGGCGATCGTCGTGGAAACCACCGAGCTTGTGCTGACCGAGCGTGCCCGCCAGGAGGCCGAACGCAGCTACCGCGCCGTCAACGAGCGCATTCAGTTGGCCCTCTCGGCCGGGCCACTGCTGGGGTCGTTTGTCTGGGATATCCAGAACGACACACTTTCCGGCGATGAGCGTTTTTCCCGCACGTTCAATTACCCGCCAGACACGCCTCTGGATGCACTGCCTGTCGAGATTGCCCGCCAGAACATCCACCCCGATGATCTGGAGGAGGTGAACCGGCGGGTCGAACTGACCTTGCGTACCGGAACCCCCTACAACGCTGAGTATCGGGTGCGTCGACTCGGCGGTGATTACCTGTGGGTGCTGGCCAGCGGCCGATGTGAATTCGATACGTTGGGCCGGCCGTTGCGTTTCCCCGGTGTGCTGATTGATATCAACGAACGCAAGGCGGCTGAAGCATCGCTGCTCAAGTTCACCCGTGATCTGGAGCAGCGTGTCGCCGAGGAAGTGCATGCGCGGTTGACGGCCGAAGAGCAGTTGCGCCAGTCGCAGAAACTCGAAGCCATTGGCGGACTCACCGGCGGTGTGGCTCATGACTTCAACAACTTGCTGCAGGTGATCGCCGGCAACCTGCACCTGTTGGCTCGCCACGAACCGCACAACGCCAATGTGCAGCGGCGGGTCAGTGCCTCCATCGAAGCGGTGGAACGGGGCGCCAAACTGTCCTCGCAATTGCTGGCGTTTGCCCGCCGCCAACCGTTGTCACCGGCGGTCTACAACCCACGACGAATCTTCGACGGTCTGGGCGAATTGTTGCAGCGGGCCTTGGGCGAAACCATCCAGATCGAAGTGACCTTGCCCGCCGAGCCCTGGTGCATCCACGTCGATCGCAATCAGCTTGAAAACGCTTTGCTGAACCTGGCGATCAATGCCCGCGATGCCATGTGTGGTGAGGGCACCATCGGCCTGATCGGCGAAAACATCGTGCTCGACGAATCGTCCTGCGCCGGTAAAGACATTCCGGCCGGTGACTATGTGCGCCTGTCGGTGATCGACCGCGGCGCGGGCATGCCACCCGATGTCCTGGACCATGTGTTCGAGCCGTTTTTCACCACCAAGACTGACGGCCAGGGCACCGGGCTTGGGTTGAGCATGGTGTTCGGGTTCGTCAAGCAAAGTGGCGGGCATATCGAGATTACCAGTGACGTGGGAGAGGGCACGCGAGCGCAGATGTATTTCCCCCGCAGTCGGCAACCTGAAACAGGTGAAGAGGCCCCACACAGCCCGCTTCTGACCGGTGGGCAAGAGACGATTCTGGTGGTGGAGGATAACGAAGAGGTGCGCAGCGCGTCGGTGGAGCTGCTGGAACAGTCCGGTTATCGGACCCTCACGGCCGCCAACGCTGATGCGGCCATGGCGCTTTTGCTCGAAGGTGCCTCGGTGGATCTGATTTTTACCGATGTGGTCATGCCTGGCCTGATCAAGAGCTCTGACCTGGCGGCCTGGGCCAGGGTACAGACTCCGCCTATGCCCATACTGTTCACCTCGGGCCACACCCGGGACATCATCTCCCGCAACCACCAGTTGAGCCCCGATACCCATCTGCTGAGCAAACCTTACGGCCCGGATGCCTTGATCACCATGGTGAGGACTGTGTTGGGCAGTTGATCGCGGCGCGCTAAACAAATGGAACCGAAGCCGCCATGCCACCTTCAAATGACCATGACCGGTCATCAATCCGGCCTGTCATGAATGAGGTGCCTATGAACCAAGATCCTGCAAACACCCAGCAACAAGGCCAGACGCAGGCCCCGTCACCGCGCAATGATCCGGCGATCGATCCTCAGGTTTCCCCTGAGCCCGCTGGCACCCAGCCAGTCAGCCCGGCTGGGGCAGGCAAGGCCCAAAGCGCCGACAGCGAAGTCGATCAAAAAAATCACCACCAGGACAACGACAACACCTTCAGCCCTGGCTTCAAGCCTGACCCGGACCGCCCGGAATCCGGTGAGAGCACTGACGCCGATATCGATACGGATGGCGGTTAGCCAATGAGCCCTGCTTCTTTTCTTGAAGCTGGGCTTTCGGATTTCACGACGCCGTTGGGTGGCTGGCGCATCTATTGAGTGGATGAGTGAGGCGACAGGTCCATCCGATACCCAGCCCCCGGCTTGCCTTCATGTAATGCCGACTGGATTTTTTCATACAATGCATTGGCCTCGGCAGTCGTGATTGACCGCGAGCAATCCCGCAATACGACGCGCAACAGAGCATTTTCCTGGCCGGGTAACAGCCCGAGTCGCTCGATGGCTTGTGGTGGTAATTCAGACGAAGTCCAACGACCTTTGACTTGCATCTCCTCAATCCAACCAGAGCAGTCGCCAGCCGCCTGGAGCATTTTCTCAGTCAGTACTTCCTCACTCAAACCCGGAGTCACGGCCACTGAAATGTCCCGAGTAATTGAAGGCAAACGCGAAACCGTACTCCAAGGACGTAAATCTTGCATCTGGGCCTGAACTCGCTCATTAGGGTCACGCAGCAGGCGAATATCCGGGATTCCCTTTCGTAGCATAGTCAACCGGTCCAGCCCCATCCCCAACGCCAGACCGCCATGACGCTGCGCATCGATTCCCAGCCGTTGCAATAACGAAGTGGCAATAAGCCCACACTCCAGCACTTCGACAGCAGAACCATCGTTTATCACATTCACCTCAATGCCACCTTCGGTGTAATGATGCGGACTGTCGCTGTAAACCCAAGGTTTATCGGGGACGGCGACCCCAAGGATATCGCCGACCAAGCGCAAAAGGTGTCCGCGCGCCGAGAGCTCGGGTTCACCCAGCACCCATATGTCCATCTGATGTGGCTCGGCGCAGTGCCAACGATCACGACTGTCGCGGCGGAACGTGATGCCCGGAGCGGCCAGCAAAATGACCTCTCCAGGCTTGCGTTCCTGAGCCGAACGTTGCAGCACAATTGGAATCTGGCTAGTGGTTTGTGTACGCAACAGTGAATGTTCGTCTATCCACCGGGTGTGTTCGCTGCCTAGAGTGATTTCTGCCGGGTCATAACCGAGCAGTCCGTAGTTCTCTTCGGCGGATACGATTCGTGGGCCGGTCTGTATTAGAGCCTGCGGCCACCCAGCACTGACCAGCCCTTCAATTATTTCGTTCATGATCAGGCGGACTGCATGTGCGGGCGAGTGCGCCTCAGTCAGATCTGTAATGGATAACGCCTGCTGAAGCGCGACGTCAGTCAGGTATTTCTTGGTAACACCCATTATTGGCCCCTTTGAATCAGTGTTTGCTACGGCTTGAACAGTCGGAGGAAAAACCTATCAACACTAGACCAAACAAACAACTTAATAAGGCGGATTTTGGTGTTTTCAGAACTCAGCTACAGATGCTTCCTACATAAATAATCTATTTTTATTGTCTGCTATTCTCAGTAGAAGTATTGGTTCTAAAAAGCGATCAAAAAATCATTTAAAAATCAGCATGAATTTGAACTAATACGACCACCCCCTTGAGCCGCAAGGGGGAAATAAGGTAAAGGTGAAATCATGAAGAAGCAGAAAGTAATTCAGGAAAAACTTAATCGTATTACCTCAGGTCCAGAAAATTTTGGGTGGGCTCCATTGGCTTGGGCCTATATGGGTGATTGATATCGTTTGATTCAGAAGGGTGGCATGGATCAGCCACCCTTTTTCATAAGGAGCTACTTTATGTCGTCCATGACAAATATCCATACACTTTTTGGCGCTGAGGAATTCTGGGTTGTCGCCGATTCAGAGCAATTTCTTAACAAGTGTTCTAATCAAGGGCTAAAAACTGCGCATATCACCAAGGTCGAAGCTCTGCCTCGCAATAGCATAATTTTCTCCTTCAGCAACAGTGCCGCCAAACTCACATTAGAGATTGCGCAAGCCACACCCAGAAAGAGAAGTGTTTTTTGTGCTGCACAAGTTTTCGAGCCCTCCCTGAGTTGTGCAAGTTATAGTCTGAATTTATTGCTAAATAGCGATTTCAAGAAGGCGCTGAAAAAACAGCGCGCCGTATTAAATATGCTTAATTCTTATGATTTGTTTTCAGTTACAGGCAACGGTTCTTGCGGGCGCGTTACTCTATTGCCCAAGTCAGAGCCTTATGCGCTGATTGCCGAGGATGTCTCTGGCGATTTCATACATTCCGTCGCCGAATTTTTCGAAGTTCATTATGCTCACATGAAGCCTCAAGAACCCTGCCCATTTTTTTTTAGTGGGGAGCTAAATATTTCTGGAATTCTGACTGTCCTGAGAAAGCCTAATCCGATGTTGCCCGAAGATATGAAAATGAAACTTCAGCAGCTATCTGATACCCTTTCTGAGAACGGAGGATTGCTGACTGTCGTGGAGAATAAGGTAACGTCTCTACGAACTGGTAATGGTGAATATATAGAAGTCTTGAAAATGGCCGCAGGAACTCGAGGTCTCGAATTAACCGAATTCGCCATCGGTGTCAACGATGAAATAGCGCCTCTTATAGATTACAAGATGAACTCGCAATTGAATGAGGGTGTCGGCGGTGTTCACTTGGCTATCGGAGATGGCTCTAGTGGTTATCACATTGATTTTCTTAGCCCAGCGGCCAATGTCAGCCCCATAACTCAATAACCTTAATAACGGCGAATGGCAAAGAGAGCAACTCCTCACTGGGTCAGGACTAATGCTCTCTTTTTGGTGAAGTAAAATATCAAGGGGGCGCTTCTCGAAGTTGCTCAGAGGCATTTCGGTATGCTGAGAGGTCCTCACGTTTGAAACCAAGAATGCCCTGCCAGATTAAACCAGCAGGGCTTCTCGGTCAGGCTGATGATCTCGTTAAACCCTACGTTATGATCGGGCTTTTTTTACATTCTCTGCTATTTACTTGGATGAGCGGCCTGGAGTTTCTTGGCCATTTCCAGATGTTTTTCCAAGTCTGGAAGCATTTTTTGCGCGAACGCCTTCAGCTCGGTGTTGCCGGGCTTCTTGTCGTCCGTGACGGTCTCGGCTTCTTTCTTGAACAGGGCAATGGTTTCTTCGTGGGCCATCACCTGGTTGTTGGCGTAGGCCGCATCAAACGATTCCTCGCGCATATCGAGAATCTTGGCCTTGGCCTTTTTCACCAGCGTGGTTTCGTCCGGCACTTCGATATCGTGTTTTTTCGCCAGCGAGATCAACTCCTCGTTAGCTTTGGTGTGGTCGGAAATCATCATGTTGGCGAATTCCTTGACGTCCGCCGAACTGCTTTTTTCCAGGGCCAGTTTGCTGGTTTCGATTTCCGCGATACCACCGGCCGCCGCGTTGTCGACGAAGTCGCTGGAAGTCGCGGCCCAAGCCATTCCCATACTGGTGCTCAAGGCAACTGCCAGGCCGAGTTGACGCAGGTTGAATCCGTCCATAGGTAAGTCTCCACACAGGTTGTACAAGGGACTTGTGTCGTCCTGTTCAATGGAGAGCGGCGGGCGGACAAAGGTTTGATTGCAAAGCGGTGCGGTACGACGAACGGTCACCGCTGGTCGGATTGGCGGTCGACAGAACCCCGTCGGCGAGGCCATTCTGATAGTCGACGAGCGCCGTAGAAGGCGTTAGCCATCGTTCTACCAAAGGAGGTGTTCCATGCCGGTGATCCACGATTTGTGCCAGGATCTCAACTGCACAAAAGACGACATCCAGCAAAAGCGCAGCGAGAATCCCAGGCTCGACTCGTTACTTCTCAAGTATTCCCAAATAGATGCCGAAGTGGTCGACGCCGAGAAACCGTCCTCCGCGGCACTGTCCGATGTTGCCCTGAAGACGCTCAAGGAGAAACGTTTGCAGGTCAAGGACGAGATCGCGCAGTACTTGCAGGGATAGTCCTAGGGCCGGGCTGTCGGTGAGGAGCCCTCTGCTTGCAGGAGGGCTTTTTTCGGCAGACTCGTCAGGTCAGCGGGTCCCAGCGCTGGGACCAGTCGCTGCCGGTCGTGACGATCTGGCGCAGCACTTCGAACGCTTGCTGCAACGCCGCCGAATCCCGATCCCTGGAGTACACGAGGTAAGTCGGGTAGTTGAATTCCGGCGCCTTGGGCACCCGCTCCAGGATGCCGCTGTCCAGGTAGCTTTGCACCACTCGGGTCCGGAAGTAGCCGCTGCCGCCGTTCTCCAGGATGTACTGCAGGGCCAGGGGGCCGAGGTTGAAGGTCACAGCCGCCTTGGCCTTGTCCGGCAGCGCAGTGTCGTGCTGACGACGGAAGTCGGCACTCCAGTCGATGTACACGTAGGGCTCTGGACGGGTCGCCAGGCGCACCAGGATCAGTTTCTCTTCCAGCAACTGTTCCACTTGCAGCCTCGGCCAGTATTCGGGCTGATACACCACGGCGGCATCCAGCAGGCCCAGTTCCAGTTGTTGCAGCAGTTTTTCGCCATCGCGGATGTCCATGCGCAGGGCATGGCCGGGGATTTTATGGCGCAGTTCCTCGGCCCAGGCGAGCATCAAGGGGTTGCATAGACTGACCTCGCCACCGAGGTGCAAAACGTTGCGAAAGCCTTCGGGCAAGGGCAGGTCTCGGCGGGCCGCTTCCCAGGTCTGCACCAGTTGATTGGCATACACCACGAACGTTTCACCGTCGGCAGTCAGGCGCGCGCCGGCACGGTTGCGCACAAACAGCACGCAGCCAAGCTGGCTTTCAAGCTTCTGGACTCGCGCCGTGATAGCCGTCTGGGTGACGTGCAGCTTGTCGGCCGCGGCGGCGAGGCTGCCGTGGCGGACGATTTCCAGAAAGGTGCGGGCGAGGTCGATGTCCATGGTCAGGCCGATACGGGGAAAGCGGGGATTGTACGACACCTGCGAACTACCGCAGGGTCCTTTGCTGAATGTACCGGCGCTATCGCGAGCAGGCTCGCTCCCACAATTGCTCCGGGTGATGAGGATTGAGCGTCGCTCCAGATCCCCTGTGGGAGCGAGCCTGCTCGCGATAGCGATGGATCGGCCAGTGGAAATGCTCAAGTAAAAACACAAATCCCGCCACAGAGGCGGGATTCGTTTGCAGCCAGGGCGCCCGTAGAAAGGGCAAGCAGACTCAGGCCGGGAACAATTCGGACAGCTTCATCGACAGCATCATGTCGCCTTCGACGCGCAGCTTGCCGCCCATGAACGCTTGCATGCCGTCGGTATCGCCGCTGACGATGCCCTTGAGGGTTTCGCTGTCCATGATCAGCGTGCAGTTGGCGTTCTCATTTTCGCCTTCTTGCAGCTCACAGGTGCCATCCTTGACGATCAGGGCGTATTGCTTGTCTTCGTCGGTGATGTTGAAACCAAATACCAGGTCCAGGCCGGCAGCGGCGGCAGGGTTGAACTTGGCTTTCATGGCTTGTACGGCGTCGGCTACGGAGGTCATGGTTTCGATCCTTATTTGGGTTATACAGCAAGGGTCTACAGTGATCCGGACTCAGCGAAAGGTGATGAGGTCCGGGGCCTTCAGCAGTTGCAGGTGGGCATGACTGTTGAAGGAAGCCAGGGCCACCTCGCGGCCCCTGAATTTCAGGTGGTTGAGCGAGGTGTTGACGATTTGCCAGTTCAGTTCGAAGGCCTGCCGCGCAGGCATCTGGGTGATCAGGTGGAGCAGGGCGGTGATGGTCCCGCCGGAAGTGAACACGGCGATTTTCTGGGAATTGTCGGCTTGCTCCAGAATGCGCTGCAGGCCGGTCTGCACGCGTTCGACGAAACCCAGCCAGCTTTCCAGTTCGGGCGGGTCGTACTGGCCGCTGAGCCAGCGCTCGATGATCAACGCGAAGATGCGCTGGAACTCGGCGCGGTTCTGTGCGGCATTGCGCAGAATGTACAGGGCTTCGGGTTCCTGGGGCAGCATGTCCGGCAGCAGGGCGCGGATCACCGCGTCGGCATCGAACTCATTGAACGCCGAATCGATCTCCAGCCCGGGAACCGGCAGCCCGGCGGCGGACATCTGGCCCAGCGCACCGGTGGCGGTATCCTGCTGGCGACGCAGGTCGCCCGAGAGGCAGCGATCGAACACGACACCCAGTTCGGCCAGGTGGCTGCCCAGCACTTGCGCCTGGCGTACACCGTTTGGCGAAAGGACATCGTAGTCGTCCGCACCAAAGGAGGCCTGGCCATGTCGAATCAGATAGATACTGCCCACGTCCGCGTCATCCCGGTACGTTGAAGGTTTGGCGAGGTTATGAGGATGGCGGTGAGCTGTCAATGAAAAAACATACGCTTGTTTGAAATGCCTGTTACAGCCTTGTCCAGCTGCGCTCCCGTTAAGGTAACCACAGGTTTCACGGCTGGTCGTGGCGCAGGCGCATGGGTATGCTGAACGTGTTGAGTGCCCGCCCTTGAGCGGCGTTTTGAATTTATTAGGAGCCATCGTGGAGTTTTTCATCGAATACGCCAGTTTCCTGGCCAAGACCGTGACGCTGGTGATCGCCATCCTGGTGGTGCTGGCCAGTTTTGCTGCCCTGCGCAGCAAGGGCCGGCGCAAGTCTGCCGGCCAGTTGCAGGTGAGCAAACTCAACGACTTCTACAAGGGACTGCGTGAGCGCCTGGAGCAGACGCTGCTGGATAAAGACCAGCTCAAGGCCCTGCGCAAGACCGAAGGCAAGGCTGAAAAGGCCGCCAAGAAACACAAGGACAAGCCGGCGGCCAAGCCTCGGGTATTCGTGCTGGATTTTGACGGTGACATCAAAGCCTCGGCCACCGAGAGCCTTCGTCATGAAATCACCGCATTGCTGACCCTGGCGACCCCGAAGGATGAAGTGGTGTTGCGCCTGGAAAGCGGTGGCGGCATGGTCCACAGCTACGGTCTGGCCTCCTCGCAACTGGCCCGGATCCGTCAGGCCGGCGTGCCGCTGACGGTGTGCATCGACAAGGTCGCGGCCAGTGGCGGCTACATGATGGCGTGCATCGGCGAGAAGATCATCAGCGCGCCTTTTGCCATTCTTGGCTCCATCGGCGTCGTGGCCCAGTTGCCAAACGTCAACCGTCTCCTGAAGAAGCACGACATCGATTTTGAAGTGCTGACGGCCGGTGAATACAAGCGCACGTTGACGGTGTTTGGCGAAAACACCGAGAAGGGTCGGGAGAAGTTCCAGGAAGACCTGGACATCACCCATGAGTTGTTCAAGAACTTCGTGTCCAACTACCGTCCGCAACTGGCCATTGATGAAGTGGCGACTGGCGAAGTCTGGCTGGGCGTCGCAGCATTGGACAAGCGCCTGGTGGACGAGCTGAAAACCAGCGATGAATACCTGGCCGAACGAGCCAAGAGTGCCGAGCTGTACCACTTGCACTACGCCGAGCGCAAAAGTTTGCAGGAGCGTATTGGCATGGCGGCCAGTGGTTCGGTGGACCGGGTGCTGCTCAGTTGGTGGAGCCGCCTGACCCAGCACTGGTTCTGGTAACGGCTAACACTGTGGGAGCGAGCCTGCTCGCGATGACGGTGGTTCATCCAGCATCACCTGCTCAGGCGAGCCGCTATCGCGAGCAGGCTCGCTCCCACATTGGGTTCAGGGTGGGCTGAAGATCAGGTTCCGCACCAATCATCCATCCATAAAAAAGCCCTGAACCGGAACACCCGGATCAGGGCTTTTTTTGTATCAGGTTTCAGCGACGACGAAACAACGGCAACGGTTCGTCAGTGGCAGCCTGGTAGGTCACCGAGAAATCCTTGAGGCTTTCGAGGGCTTCAAAGGGGTCCTTGTCGGCGCGCAAGGCAAAGGCGTCGAAACCGCAACGGCGCATGTAGAACAGTTGGTCGCGCAGCACATCGCCAATCGCCCGCAATTCGCCCTTGAAGCCATAACGCTCACGCAGCAGGCGAGCGTTGGAGTAGCTGCGACCGTCGGTGAAGGCCGGGAAGTTCAGGGCGATGACCTGGAACTGATTGGCGTCATCACCGATTTCCTCCGCCTCTTCGTCGGCGTCCAGCCACACACCCAGGCCGCCATCGCGGGCCTTGAGGGCGTGAGCATGATCGCGCCACAGGGCCAGGGGCACGATCAGGTCGTCGCAGTTGGAAATACCATCGAGGGTCGCGTCCTTGGGCAGCAGGTGCCAGGTTTCGTCGATAACCTCGTCGTTCTTAATTATTCGCTGCATAGACGCGTTCCTTGAAGGGGTCGATGCCGATACGTTGATAAGTGTCGATGAAACGCTCGTCTTCGGTACGTTGTTCGATGTAAACGTCGATCAGCTTCTCGATCACGTCAGGCATGTCGTCCTGGGCAAACGATGGGCCGAGGATCTTGCCCAGGCTGGCGTCGCGGCTACCGCTGCCGCCCAGGGAGACCTGGTAGAACTCCTCGCCTTTCTTGTCCACGCCCAGGATGCCGATGTGGCCGACGTGGTGGTGACCACAGGCGTTCATGCAACCGGAAATGTTCAGGTCCAGCTCGCCGATGTCGAACAGGTAGTCCAGGTCGTCGAAACGACGCTGGATCGACTCGGCGATAGGGATCGACTTGGCGTTGGCCAGGGAGCAGAAATCGCCGCCCGGGCAGCAGATTATGTCGGTCAGCAGGCCGATGTTCGGCGTGGCGAACCCTTGCTCGCGCAACTCGCCCCACAGGGTGAACAACTGGCTCTGTTCAACGTCCGCCAGGATGATGTTCTGTTCGTGGGAGGTGCGCAGTTGACCGAAGCTGTAGCGCTCAGCCAGATCGGCCACGGCGTCCAGCTGCTTGTCGGTGATGTCGCCCGGCGCGACGCCGGTCGGCTTCAGGGACAGGGTCACCGCGACGTAGCCCGGCTTCTTGTGGGCCAGGGTGTTGCGGGTGCGCCAGCGGGCGAAGCCCGGATGTTCTTTGTCGAGCGCGGCCAGCTCGGCGTCCTGGTTGCTCAGGGCCTTGTAGTCCGGGTCGACGAAATGCTTGGCTACGCGATGGACTTCGGCTTCGGTCAGGGTGGTCTGGCCGCCGCGCAGGTGAGCCATTTCGGCCTCGACCTTTTCGGCGAACACTTCTGGCGTAAGAGCCTTGACCAGGATCTTGATCCGCGCCTTGTACTTGTTGTCACGACGGCCGTAGCGGTTGTACACCCGCAGGATGGCGTCGAGGTAGCTCAGCAGGTCCTGCCATGGCAAGAACTCGTTGATGAACGCGCCGACCACCGGCGTACGGCCCAGGCCGCCGCCCACCAGCACACGGAAGCCCAGCTCGCCCGCGGCGTTGTAGACCGTCTCCAGGCCGATGTCGTGGACTTCAATGGCCGCACGGTCCGAGGTCGAGCCATTGATGGCGATCTTGAACTTGCGCGGCAGGTAGGCGAATTCCGGGTGGAAGGTGGTCCACTGGCGAACGATCTCGCACCAGGGGCGCGGGTCGATCAACTCATCGGCCGCGACACCGGCGAACTGGTCGGTGGTGACGTTGCGCAGGCAGTTGCCGCTGGTCTGGATCGCGTGCATCTGCACGGTGGCCAGTTCAGCCAGGATCTGGGGCACATCTTCCAGGGCGGGCCAGTTGTACTGGACGTTCTGGCGGGTACTGATGTGGGCATAGCCTTTGTCGTAGTCGCGGGCAATCTTGGCCAGCATGCGCACCTGACGCGAGGTCAGTTGGCCATAGGGCACCGCTACGCGCAGCATCGGGGCGAAGCGCTGGATATACAGGCCATTCTGCAAACGCAGAGGGCGGAATTCTTCTTCGCTCAGCTCGCCTGCCAGATAGCGTCGGGTCTGATCACGGAACTGCTTGACGCGGTCCTCGATGATCCGCTGATCGTACTCGTCATATACGTACATATAAGTCTCGTTCTCAGGCTTGGGCCGATCAGAAACAGCTGCGTGTTGGCTCGCTGGAATCGGATTCTGCCTCGGCAATTCTGCGCGCACGGCCGCGCACTCCTACAGGAGCCGGTGCAAGATACCTGTTTTGAGTTATGCGCAAAAGTGATGTTTGAGTATATGTAAAGAACCAAATCGACTAATGGGATTGATTATTGCCTAACCCACATTTGTCGTGCGGGCAATCATCGTCTTAACTGTGGTCGAGTCCCTATGCAATCACCTACAAAACCGACAAGAGGCGATGCAATGAGCAATCCGACCAAAGCAAGGAAAAGCGACAGTACTGTTGATGCCTGGGCCATTTTGTTCCTGATTATCCTGGTGGTGGGCACCGCGGTGTTCTGGGTCAGTCACCAATAGAGTGGTGGTGAAAAAACTGTGGGAGCGAGCCTGCTCGCGATAGTGGTGGTTCAGTCAATCATGAAGTGACTGACAAACCGCTATCGCGAGCAGGCTCGCTCCCACAGGGGGGTTACGTGTGTCGTAGACAGATTTACAACCCCGCCAGATGCACCACCAGCTTGACGATGCCAAACAGTGTCAGGGCGAAGATCACCGTGAAGGCGATGCCCAATACCACGAAGTGACTCGGCTTGCCGTGGGTGAAGTCACGGGCGCGATTCTTGCCGCTCTGCACGCCGAAGGCGGCAGCCAGCACACTGTGCACCATCTGCCACAGGGTCGGCGGCTTGTTGTCGATCGGATCGTCCATAAATCCCTCGTCTGCCATGGGTTTGGAACAAGCATAGACAAAAGATCGCAACCTGCGGCAGCCCCTACAGCAATACACAAAACCCTGTAGGAGCCTGCGATCCTTTAAGGCTCTTAGTTGTCGTAACCCAAATTCGGCGCCAACCAGCGCTCAGTCACGCTCAAGTCCTGGCCTTTGCGCGCGGTATAGCTCTGGACCTGATCCTTGTCGATCTTGCCCACGGCGAAGTATTGCGCCTGGGGATGGGCGAAATACCAGCCGCTGACGGCTGCCGCCGGGAACATGGCGTAATGCTCGGTGAGGAATACGCCGCTGCGTCCAGCCTTCAGTTCGCTGGCCTCGGGGTCGAGCAGGCGGAACAAGGTGGCCTTTTCGGTGTGATCCGGGCAGGCCGGGTAACCGGGGGCAGGGCGGATGCCGGTGTATTGCTCCTTGATCAGGGCGTCGTTGTCCAGGCTTTCGTCCTTGGCGTAACCCCAATGTTCCTTGCGCACCTGCTGGTGCAGCCATTCGGCGCAGGCCTCGGCCAAGCGGTCGGCCAGGGCCTTGACCATGATCGAGTTGTAGTCGTCGCCGGCTTCCTGGTAGGCCTTGGCGACTTCTTCGGCGCCGATGCCGGCGGTGGTGATGAAGCCGCCCACGTAGTCGGTCACACCGCTGTCCTTGGGCGCGACGAAGTCGGCCAGGGAGAAGTTCGGCTTGCCATCGGTCTTGATGATCTGCTGGCGCAGGTGATGCAGGCGGGCCAGTGGCTTGCCATCCTCGCCATAGACTTCCAGATCGTCGTCATGCACCTGGTTGGCCGGCCAGAAGCCGAACACGGCGCGGGCGCTGATGAGTTTCTCGTCGATGAGCTTGCGCAGCATCGCCCGGGCATCGGCGTACAGGGCAGTAGCCGCTTCCCCGACCACTTCGTCGGTGAGGATGCGCGGGTACTTGCCGGCCAGGTCCCAGGAAATGAAGAACGGTGTCCAGTCGATGTATTCGGCCAGGACGTTGAGGTCAATGTTGTCCAGCACCTTGGCGCCGGTAAAGGTCGGCTTGACCGGCTGGTAGCTGCTCCAGTCGAACTGCGGTTTTTTCGCCACGGCGGCCGGGTAGCTCAGGCGTTCGGTACGGGCGCTGCGGTTGGCGGTGCGCTCGCGAACGTCGATGTACTCCAGGCGGGTTTTCTCGACGAATGCCGGCTTGAGTTCCTTGGACAGCAACTGGGTGGCCACGCCCACGGCGCGCGAGGCGTCGGTGACGTAGATCACCGCGTCGTTGCTGTACTTGGGTTCGATCTTCACTGCCGTGTGGGCCTTGGAGGTCGTGGCGCCACCGATCATCAGGGGCAGGTGGAAATCCTGGCGCTGCATCTCGCGGGCCACATGCACCATCTCGTCCAGGGACGGAGTGATCAGGCCGGACAGCCCGATGATGTCGCACTTCTGCTCCTTGGCCACCTGCAGGATCTTCTCTGCCGGCACCATCACGCCCAGGTCGACCACGTCATAGCCGTTGCAACCGAGCACCACGCCGACGATATTCTTGCCGATGTCGTGGACGTCGCCCTTGACCGTGGCCATGAGGATCTTGCCCTTGGCTTCTGGCTTGTCGCCTTTTTCCGCCTCGATGAATGGAATCAGGTGGGCCACGGCCTGCTTCATCACCCGGGCGGACTTCACCACTTGGGGCAGGAACATTTTGCCGGCGCCGAACAGGTCGCCGACGATGTTCATGCCGGCCATCAACGGGCCTTCGATGACTTCGATCGGCCGGGCGAACGACAGCCGCGATTCCTCGGTGTCTTCGACGATGTGCGTGGTGATGCCCTTGACCAGCGCGTGTTCCAGGCGCTTGTTCACTTCCCAGCCACGCCACTCTTCGGTTTCCGCTTCCTTGACGCTGCCGTCGCCCTTGTACTTGTCGGCGATGGCGAGCAGGGCGTCGGTGCCTTCAGGCGTGCGGTTGAGGATCACGTCTTCCACCGCGTCGCGCAGTTCCACCGGGATCTGGTCGTAGATCTCCAGTTGGCCGGCGTTGACGATGCCCATGGTCAGGCCCGAGCGGATTGCATAGAGCAGGAACACCGAATGAATCGCCTCGCGCACCGGGTTGTTGCCCCGGAACGAGAAGGACACGTTGGACACGCCACCCGAGGTCAGCGCATAAGGCAGTTCGTCGCGGATGTAGGCGCAGGCGTTGATGAAATCCACGGCATAGTTGTTGTGCTCTTCGATACCGGTGGCGACGGCGAAGATGTTCGGGTCAAAGATGATGTCTTCCGGCGGGAAGCCGACTTCATTGACCAGGATGTCGTAGGAGCGCTTGCAGATTTCCTTCTTGCGCGCTTCGGTATCGGCCTGGCCAGCTTCGTCGAAGGCCATCACCACCACGGCGGCGCCGTAGCGTTTGCACAACTTGGCGTGATGGATGAACTGCTCGACGCCTTCCTTCATGCTGATGGAGTTGACGATGCCCTTGCCCTGGATGCACTTGAGGCCCGCTTCGATCACTTCCCACTTGGAGGAGTCGATCATGATCGGCACGCGGGAAATATCCGGTTCGCCGGCAATCAGATTGAGGAAGGTCACCATGGCCTTCTTCGAATCGAGCATGCCCTCGTCCATGTTGATGTCGATCACCTGGGCGCCGGCCTCGACCTGCTGCAGGGCCACTTCCAGGGCTTCGGTGTAGTTGTCTTCGCGGATAAGGCGGGCGAACTTGGCAGAGCCGGTGATGTTGGTCCGCTCACCGACGTTGACGAACAAGGAGCTGCGATCGATGGTGAACGGTTCCAGGCCCGACAGGCGGCAAGCCCGCGGGATCTCCGGAATCTGGCGCGGTGCGTAGCCGGCCACGGCCTTGGCGATGGCTTCGATGTGCGCCGGGGTGGTGCCACAGCAGCCGCCGACGATGTTCAGGAAGCCGCTTTGGGCAAACTCTTCGATGACTTTGGCGGTGTCCACCGGCAGTTCGTCGTATTCACCGAATTCATTGGGCAGACCGGCGTTCGGGTGCGCCGATACGTGGGTGCTGGCCTTGTTCGACAGTTCTTCGAGGTACGGGCGCAGTTCGCTGGCACCGAGGGCGCAGTTCAACCCAACGGAAATCGGCTTGGCGTGGGCGACGGAGTTCCAGAAGGCTTCCGTGGTCTGGCCGGACAGGGTGCGGCCGGACGCGTCGGTGATGGTGCCGGAGATCATGATCGGCAGTTCGACGCCTAATTCCTCATACACCCCTTGCACGGCGAAAATCGCTGCCTTGGCATTGAGCGTGTCGAAAATGGTTTCGATGAGGATCAGGTCGGCGCCGCCTTCGATCAGGCCCTTGGTGGCCTCGGTGTAATTCTCCACCAGTTCGTCGAAGGTCACGTTGCGGTAGCCGGGGTTGTTCACGTCTGGCGACAGCGAGCAGGTACGGCTGGTCGGGCCCAGCACGCCGGCTACGAAGCGCGGCTTGTCCGGTGTTTCCAGGGTCTTGGCGTCGGCGACCTTGCGGGCCAGGCGCGCGCCTTCCAGGTTCAGCTCGTAGGCCAGGCCCTGCATGCCGTAGTCGGCCTGGGACACCTGGGTGGCGTTGAAGGTGTTGGTTTCCAGAATGTCGGCACCGGCATCCAGGTAGGCTTTTTCGATGGCGCCGATCACATCCGGACGGCTCAGGACCAACAAATCATTGTTGCCCTTGACGTCGCTCGGCCAGTCGGCGAAACGCTTGCCACGATAGTCCTGTTCCTCAAGCTTGTAGCTCTGGATCATCGTACCCATGCCGCCGTCGAGGATCAGAATGCGTTCCTTGAGGGCCTGCTGGAGAAGATAAAGGCGAGCGCTGCGATCGGACATAGGACTACCTGGAAAAAGACCATTACGAAGGCGGGGATGATAGCAAACCTGTACAGGATTTGATCATGGGTGGCTTTTGCATGAATCCTGCTCATGTTTGCATCGCGATGGCGGCCCGGTAGAATCGCCGGATTATCTCTTAGGGACCCGAGACATGCCGTACCGCGTC
The DNA here is from genome assembly GCF_034555295.1 of Pseudomonas sp. N-137. Lineage (NCBI taxonomy): Bacteria > Pseudomonadati > Pseudomonadota > Gammaproteobacteria > Pseudomonadales > Pseudomonadaceae > Pseudomonas > Pseudomonas sp. N-137. The sequence continues at coordinate 12,929 of NZ_JAXUDQ010000007.1, read as the reverse complement.
TTATTCGGCAGTCTGTTGCTGCTGTTGTCTTTTTACTCAGTGGCAAAGGATCCCGCCCCGGCGATTTCCTACACTCGCGATATCCAGCCGATCTTCACGGAAAAATGCGTCGCCTGCCACGCCTGCTATGACTCTGCGTGCCAATTGAACCTGGGCAGTGGCGAAGGCGTGTCCCGGGGCGCGAGCAAGCTGCCAGTCTATGACGGTGAACGACGCCAGGCTGCCGAACCCACCCGTTTGTTCTATGACGCCTCCGGCCAGCGGGCCTGGCAGCGCAAAGGCTTCTATTCCGTGCTGGATGCTCAAGGCAGTCAGGCCGCGCTGATGGCGCAGATGCTCGAACTGGGCCACAACACACCGTTGCAGCCCAACGCCAAGCTGCCCCAGGACATCGTGCTTGGGCTTGAGCGTGACAACAGCTGCCCGATGCCGGGGCAATTCGACGAGTACGCCGCCGCGCATCCCAAGGAAGGCATGCCTCTGGCGGTCACTGGCCTGACCGACCAGCAATATCAGACCTTGCAGCGCTGGCTGGCCGCGGGTGCACCCATCGATCAGCAAGCGCTGGCGCCGAGCGCCGCCGAAGCGTTGCAGGTGGTGCAGTGGGAAAACCTGCTCAACGCCCCCGGCGCCCGGGAAAGCCTAGTGGGCCGGTGGTTGTTTGAGCACTGGTTTCTGGCGCACATCTATTTCAAGGATGGCGAGCCGGGGCATTTCTTCCAGTGGGTACGTTCGCGCACGCCTACCGGCCAGCCAATCGATCTGATCAACACCCGCCGCCCGAACGATGACCCAGGCACCCGTGTGTATTACCGGCTCTGGCCGGTACAAGGGGTGATCGTGCACAAGACCCACATCACCTACGGGTTGAGCGCGGCGAAAATGGCGCGGATCAAGAGCCTGTTCTACAGCGGCAGATGGCAGGTCACTGCGTTGCCAGGGTACGGCCCGGAGCGCCGGGCCAACCCGTTTTCCACCTTCGAGGCGATCCCGGCCCAGGCCCGCTATCAGTTCATGCTCGATAACGCCGAGTATTTCGTGCGCACATTTATCCGCGGCCCGGTTTGCCGGGGCCAGATCGCCACGGACGTGATTCGCGACAACTTCTGGGCGTTGTTCCAGGCCCCGGAACATGATCTGTACATCACCGACCCCAATTACCGCGGCCAGGCCACGCCGTTGCTGGCGATGCCGGGGCAGAATGACGACGTGGGCAGCGTCCTGAGCCTGTGGCTGGACTACCGGGACAAGCGCAACGAGTACGAAGCCTTGCGTCGCGACAACTACGCCGACCTGCCTGCGCCCAGTTGGTCGACGCTGTGGGCCGGCAACGACAATGCCTTGCTGAGCATTTTCCGGCATTTCGACAGTGCTTCGGTCACCAAGGGCCTGATTGGCGAGGTGCCGCAGACGATGTGGCTGTTCGACTTTCCATTGCTGGAGCGCACTTATTATCAGTTGGCGGTGAACTTCGACGTGTTCGGCAACGTGTCCCACCAGGCCCAGACGCGACTGTATTTCGACCTGATTCGCAACGGTGCGGAGCAGAACTTCCTGCGCCTGATGCCAGCCGATTCCCGCGAGGACTACCTCAACGATTGGTATCAGTCGGGCGGAAAATTCAAGATGTGGCTCGATTACGAGGCCATCGACGACGATAAACCCACCGCGCTCAAGCTTGACGAAGATGATCCCAAGCGCGATTTCGTCCAGCAATTGCTGGTTCGTTATGGCGACTTGAACGCGCGGCCCGATCCGATCAACCGGTGTAATGGCGCCTATTGCTCGCGTCCGAACATTGATCCGGCCTTACAGAACGCCGAACAGGCCCTCAGTCGCCTGTCTTCCCGACCGGCGGCGGGCCTGAGCGTCATCAACCAGTTGCCGGAAGCGACCATGTTGCGCGTCGAAACCGTCAGCGGTCGCCGTGAGGTCTACAGCCTGCTGCGCAACCGCGCCCACAGTAACGTGGCATTTTTGCTCGGCGAGGCGCTGCGATACCAACCGGGGCTGGACACCTTGACGGTCTATCCGGGCGTGCTGAGCAGCTATCCGAACTTCATCTTCAACATCCCCGCCGAGCAAGTGCCGGCCTTTGTCGACGCCATGGAGGGCGCCCGGGACGGGCAGGCGTTCGAGCGGATTGTCGAGCGCTGGGGCATTCGGCGTAGTCACCCGCAGTTCTGGCAGTACTTCCATGACCTGAGCCACTACCTGCAGGAGACGCAGCCGCTGGAAAGTGGGGTGCTGGACATGAATCGCTACCAGAACCTCTGACCAGGATATTCGAGTGCTTTCCTGACAAAAATACTAGGACTTTGTCCGGCGCGATGATTGGCGTAAACTGCCGACAAGCCTGCGAGGAGTTTCCATGACCGCCATTACCATTACCGATGCCGCCCACGATTACCTGGCCGACCTGCTGTCCAAGCAGAACACCCCAGGTATCGGGATCCGCATCTTCATCACCCAGCCCGGCACCCAGTACGCTGAAACCTGCATTGCCTACTGCAAGCCGGGGGAAGAGAAACCTGAAGACACCGCGCTGGGGCTCAAGAGCTTCACCGCGTACATCGACTCGTTCAGCGAAGCGTTCCTGGACGACGCGGTGGTCGACTATGCCACCGACCGCATGGGCGGCCAGTTGACCATCAAGGCGCCGAACGCCAAGGTGCCGATGGTCAATGCCGACAGCCCGGTCAACGAGCGCATCAATTATTACCTGCAAACCGAAATCAACCCGGGGCTGGCCAGCCACGGCGGCCAGGTATCGCTGATCGACGTGGTGGAAGACGGCATCGCCGTGCTCCAGTTCGGCGGCGGTTGCCAGGGCTGCGGCCAGGCCGACGTGACCTTGAAGGAAGGCATCGAGCGCACCTTGCTCGAGCGTATCCCGGAGCTCAAGGGCGTGCGCGACGTGACCGACCACACGCAGAAAGAAAACGCCTACTACTGATAGGTGTTCGCTGCGGATAGAAAAAACGGCGCCCGTGAGCGCCGTTTTTTTATGGGTGGATCCGACATCCGCGCAAGCTGATCCACCGCTATCGCGAGCAGGCTCGCTCCCACATTGGGGCCGCGGTGACGTTCGATTTTTTTAATCGCCGCAAATCCCTGTGGGAGCAAGCTCGCTCTTAAAGTTGTATTTTCAGGGCCTGTAGAGATGCGCGTGCCCGGCGCGGTAGAGCGACGACTCACTGAACACATCATTACCCAGCACGCGTCCCACCAAGATCAGCGCCGTGCGTCGAAAGCCCTTGGCCTGGACCTTTTCGGCAATGTCAGCCAGCGTACCCACCACCCAATCCTGATCCGGCCATGTCGCCCGGTGAATCACTGCGATCGGACAATCCGCGCCGTAGTGGGGCAGCAGTTCGCTGACGATTTTTTCCAGATGATTGACGCCCAAATGAATCGCCATGCTCGCCCCGTGCTGCGCCAGGCTGCCCAGTTCTTCGCCGGCGGGCATCACGGTTTTGTCTGCGTAGCGGGTGAGGATCAGGCTTTGGGACACGTCCGGCAAGGTCAGTTCGGCGCCCAGCAGGGCGGCGCAGGCGGAGGTCGCGGTCACGCCGGGGATGATCTCGAACGGGATGTCCAGTTCCCGCAGGCACCGAATCTGCTCGCCAATGGCGCCATACAGGCTCGGGTCGCCGGAGTGCACCCTGGCCACGTCCTGGCCCTTGAAGTGAGCGGCCTTGATCAGCTCGATAATCTGCTCCAGGTGCAGTTCGGCGCTGTTGACCACCTGTTCGGCGCTGTGGCCTTCCAGCACGGCTGTGGGCACCAGGGAGCCGGCGTAGATGATCAGCGCGCAGCTGCGGATCAGTCGCTGGCCTTTGACAGTGATCAGTTCCGGGTCGCCAGGGCCGGCGCCAATGAAATATACGGTCATGACCGGTTCCTAAAGGTGAGTCGGCGACCCTTTGAATGAAGATCGCTCATGATCCAGGGCGCGAATTATCGGGTTTTACGACGTCACCGCCAATGCCAGTGTGGCGCTTGGGGTCTTTTGGCGAGGAATCAACAGCGTCGCAGGTGTCGCGCCCAACCGGTCGGCCAGGGCCAGGGCAGCGCTTTCGGCGATGCCATAGCAACCGGTGCGTTCAAAAGCGATCTCGGAGCGGTGACTGAGCCGCTCCTGGTAGCTGGACAATTGCTCGGCATTGAAACAGGTCAGCGGCAACTCCAGTTGCTCGGCCAGCTCCAGCAGGCCCGGCTCGTCACGCTTGAGGTCGATACTGGCCAAGGCGCGAACCTCAGAGAGCTCGATGCCGTGTGCCCGCAAAGTCTGATCAAGCAGTTCTCGCAGCGTGCTGGCCGGGCAGCCGCGTTGACAGCCCAGGCCGACCACCAGGATCGGCCCGGTGCTCATGCGTCGTGCTGAGCCTGGTCGCCACGCCGGAACAACCATGCGCTGACCAGGCCCAAGGCCAGCCAGAACGCGACGTTGGTCACTTGCGAGGCGAGCTTGAACTGGCTTTCAAGTGCTTCGGGCGCCAGCATCGAGTGGACCTCAGGCTGCGGCGCACCGATAACATGGGGCACCAGCAAGGTCGCCACGCCCAACAGTTTGAGCAACCAATGCCTGCCGAAGACAATCAGGGCGATACCTACCGCAGTGGAGGCCGCCGTGCCGATCCACCACATCTGCCGTTGGGCCAGATCGGCCGCCGCCGTACCAGGCAGCTCCGGTGGCAGGCCGAGGGTGGGGGCCAGGACAAACGTGGCATAACCGGCCAAACCCCAAAGCAATCCCTGGGACGTGCGAGTCGGCGCCCGCAGGGTGTACAAGCCCGCCAACATCAGGGCGAAACCCACCGCGACTACCAGATTGCCGCCGGTGGTGGAGAGCAGTCGTTGCCAACCGTCTTCCGGCTCCCACGCTTGGGCATCATGGGAGTGAACGGCCCCAGCGGCGTGCTCATGGTGCTCGGTAGTCGGTGCGCTTTCGTAGGTTTCGGCCTGCAGAATCAGCGGCGATACCCAGAAACTCTGGAGGAGGGTTAGCAGCAGGGCGGCCAGCAACCCGCTGAAACCGGCGGTTTGCGCGATACGCTTGATCATGTCGTCAGGTCTCAATGGCACGGGAATGCGGCGCTGTGGCGGGTGTCGTGGGCCGCGTTGTGCACCGCTTCGATGTGGGAGAAACCGGCGAAATAGACCAGGCCTGCACCGAGGATCGAGGCGAAAATCGCCGCGCTCAGGCGCTGGCTCAGGGTCGTGGAGCTGCTGGCGGTACGGGCGGTGCTGCTGATGGTCGACATGGCGCTTCCCTATGGTCTCTTGTCATCGGGTGAAGCGAGCGCAATGAAACCCCGGGCGCAGGCCCGCCAAGGTTCGAACAGCGCCCGCCCACCGCGGGTTTGTTGATGCATGAGTCATGGGCCGGTCTCCGGGCTCGCGAGGGGCAGGGCTTGTGCCTGGCCGACAAGCGTCACCTTCCCATACCGTGAGGCACAGTGGATCTGACGCTTCTCTCGCTTACCGTTGCGGGGGCAGCACCGGACTGACGTGGCCTTGAAGTAAAGCACACGATTCACCGGTTTCCCGTTTCACCCTGTGAAGGGCACCCGTAACTAGGCGCACAGGAGAGCATGGGCGGGGGCGGGGCGTCAATTGGCTGATACCCGTTGCGCCCATCGCGAGCAGACTCGCTCCCATAGTTGAGCTTTGTTGAACATGAATTTTGTGATCGGCGAAATTTACTGTGGGAGCGAGCCTGCTCGCGATAGGGCCCGCAAGACACCACAGAACTCACCTGCGAACATTGACCCGCCCCCACACCCTGCGTAGCCTTGCGCCTTCGAGGTTCTTCGGCATTGGCCGAAGCTAAGAAGGGAACGCGGTCCAAGCCGCGGCTGCCCCCGCAACTGTGAACGGTGATGTTTCTGCAAGGCCACTGTGCATGCTCTTGACCAAGGGTGCACGGGAAGGCGCAGTCACTGCCAGTCGAATGACTGGCCCGCCGTCAGCCAGGAGACCTGCCTCGACACAGATTCTCACTACAACCGGGCGGGGTGATCCGGTGGCGAAATCTTCCGCGTGCGCCCATGCGTGCGGGTTGTCGTCCCGTTTGCCCGCCACCTTGCCAAAGGGCATCCGATGAAAACACTGGCCAAACTCCCTGTCACCATCGTCACCGGCTTCCTCGGCTCGGGTAAAACCACCTTGCTGCGGCACATGCTCGACAACGCCCAGGGCCGCCGCATCGCCGTGATCGTCAATGAGTTCGGCGAGCTGGGTATCGACGGCGAGATCCTCAAGCAGTGCTCGATCGGCTGCACCGAAGAAGAAGCCAACGGTCGCGTCTATGAACTGGCCAACGGTTGCCTGTGCTGCACCGTGCAGGAAGAGTTTTTCCCGGTGATGCGCGAGTTGGTGGCGCGGCGCGGTGACCTCGATCACATCCTTATCGAAACCTCGGGCCTGGCCCTGCCCAAACCGCTGGTCCAGGCTTTCCAGTGGCCGGAAATCCGCAGCGCCTGCACCGTCGATGCGGTCATCACCGTGGTCGACAGCCCGGCCGTGGCCGCCGGCACGTTCGCCGCGTTTCCGGACCAGGTCGATGCCCAGCGCAAACTTGACCCCAACCTGGACCACGAATCACCGCTGCACGAGCTGTTCGCCGATCAACTGGCGAGCGCCGACCTGGTGATCCTCAACAAAGCCGACCTGATCAGCCCTGAAGACCTGGCCAAGGTGCGCCTGGAAGTGGCCGAAGAACTGCCGCCGGCGGTCAAGGTCATCGAAGCCAGCAGCGGCCGCTTGCCTTTGGAAGTGTTGATCGGCCTGGGCGCCGGCTCCGAGGAGCACATCGACAGCCGCCACAGCCATCACGATCATCACCATGACGGCGACGATGACGACCATGATCATGACGCGTTCGACTCCATTTCCATCGAACTGCCCCAGGCCGACGAAAGCCTGCTGCTGGACGCGCTGACCCAGCTGGTGGTCCAGCACGGCGTGCTACGGGTCAAGGGGTTCGCGGCCATTCCTGGCAAGCCGATGCGTTTGCTGATCCAGGGCGTGGGCACGCGCTTCGACAAACATTTCGACCGGCAGTGGGGCGCCGATGAAGCGCGGGTGACCCGTCTGGTGCTGATCGGCCAGGCGCTGGATGCCGGGCTGCTCGAAGCGCAATTGCGCGCCGCCCTCAGCGTCTAAGCCATGCACCTGCTCAGGACCCAGCCCGGCGGTTTCGTGTCGGACGACAACATTGCCGATCTCGGACAAACCCCCGCCGAGCTGGTGATCCTGTGCAGCGGCGACTCCAGCCTGGCGCTGCTGGCCGAAGCGGCGCGGCAGTTGCCGGACGACTATCCGCAGTTTCGCCTCGCCAACCCGATGCAGGTGCAAAACCACGCCTCGGTGGATCTGTATTTCGACGACGTGTTGCGTCACGCCAAGGTCATCCTGCTTTCCCTGCATGGCGGCATCGGTTATTGGCGCTACGGCATTGAACGTCTTATGGAACTGGCCGAGCGCGGGGTGAAGCTGATCCTGGTGCCGGGGGACGATCGACCCGACCCGGAACTCAGCGACCTGAGCAACGTGCCCAATGAGGATCGGGACCGGCTCTGGCAGTTCCTGCGCCAAGGCGGTTTGGGCAATGCCCTGGACCTGTTCCATAACCTGGCCAGCCAATGGTTCGGTCGCGACTATCCTTGGGGCGAACCGCAAACCCTGCCGCGCACGGCGATCTACCATCCGGAACGAACCAACGCCAGCCTGAGTGATTGGCAAAGCGACTGGCGGGCCGGGCAGCCGGTGGCGGCGGTGCTGTTTTATCGCTCCCACCTGCAAGCAGCGAACACGGCGTTCATCGACGTGTTTTGCCAGCGTCTGCAAGCGGCGGGGCTCAATCCCTTGCCCATTGCCGTGGCGAGCCTCAAGGAGCCCGCTTGCCTGGCCTTGGTTGAAGACTGGCTGGATGAGGTGGCGGCGGGGGTGATCCTCAACACCACCGGTTTCGCCCAATCGAGCCCCGAAGCGCCGCACTTGCGACCATTTCGCCGCAACATCCCGGTGATTCAGGCGATCTGCGCCCAGGACAACGAGCCTGGCTGGCGCGCCAGTGAGCAGGGTCTGGGCTCGCGGGACCTGGCGATGCACATTGCCCTGCCGGAACTGGACGGGCGGATCATCAGTCGCCCCATCAGTTTCAAGGACCTGGCCTGGCGCAGCGAGCGCAGCCAGAGCGATGTGGTCTGCTACCGGGCCGTGCCCGAGCGCATGGATTTTGTCGCTGAGCTGGCGTGGCGCTGGACTACCCTGGCGTGCCTGCCCAACTCGCAAAAGCGCGTGGCGCTGATCCTCGCCAACTACCCGACCCGGGATGGGCGCATCGGTAACGGCGTCGGCCTGGACACCCCGGCGGCGGCAGTGAATATCCTGCGGGCCTTGGAGGCCGAGGGCTATCCGCTGCCGGCTGAACTGCCTGCGAGCGGCACCGCGCTGATCCAGCAGTTGCTCGGCGGGGTAAGCAACGACCTGGACAGTCTTGACCAGCGGCCCTGTCACCAGAGCCTGGCGCTGGATGCTTACCGGGCCATGTTCGACGCATTGCCCGAGGCCAATCGCCAGGCGGTGCTGGAGCGCTGGGGCGCGCCCGAACAGGACCCGATGTTCCGCGATGGCCGGCTGATGATCGCGGGTGTGCGCCTGGGCCTGACGTTCGTCGGCATCCAGCCGGCTCGAGGCTATCAGGTCGATCCGAGCGCCGTGTACCACGACCCGGACCTGGTGCCGCCCCATGGCTACCTGGCGTTTTATTTCTGGCTGCGCAACACCTACGGGGTCCACGCGCTGATTCATGTCGGCAAGCACGGCAATCTCGAATGGCTGCCGGGCAAGGGCGTCGGGCTGTCGGAAAACTGCTGGCCGGATGCGCTGCTGGGACCGTTGCCGAACATTTATCCGTTCATCGTCAATGACCCCGGCGAGGGCGCCCAGGCCAAGCGTCGCACCCAGGCCGTGATTATCGATCACTTGATGCCGCCGCTGACCCGGGCCGAAACCTATGGGCCGCTGCGTAACCTTGAGCTGTTGGCTGACGAATACTACGAAGCGCAACTGCTCGACCCACGCCGCGCCCGGGAACTGCAGCGAGACATTCTGAATCTGGTGCGCGAGACCCACATCGACCGCGAGTTGCAACTGGACGGCGACGCTGACGTGGCAATCTGGCTGCCGCGCCTGGACACTTACCTGTGCGATCTGAAGGAGTCGCAGATCCGCGACGGCCTGCACATTTTTGGCGAGTCGCCCACACAACGGTTGCGCATCGACACCTTGCTGGCGTTGCTGCGCATTCCCCGGGGGGATGGCAAGGGCGCGCAGTCGAGTTTGCTGCGGGCCCTGGCCAAGGCCTTTGCACTGGGTTTCGATCCGCTGGATTGTGCGCTGGCCGAACCCTGGACCGGCGCTTGTCCCGAAGCCTTGCGTCGGCTCAGCGACGAACCTTGGCGGACCGCTGGCGATACTCGTGAACGTTTGGAATTGTTCGCCGGGCAATTGATCGAGCAGGCCCTGGAGGGCGTGGTCGCGCAACTTGAGGCGCCGGGTTGGGAAACGGTGAACAGCATTATTGAAAACCTGCGCGGCGTCGTGGCTCCGCGTCTGGACGCTTGCGGTCCGGCGGAAATGCGCGGTTTGCTCGATGCCTTGAGCGGGCGCTTCGTGCCGGCCGGCCCCAGCGGTGCGCCCAGTCGCGGGCGCCTGGATGTGCTGCCCACCGGGCGCAACTTCTTCTCGGTGGACGTGCGCAACCTGCCGACTACCACCGCGTGGCGCATCGGTTTTCAGTCGGCGTCCCTGATCCTTGAGCGGCACTTGCAGGACCACGGCGATCACCTGCGTCAATTGGGGCTTTCGGTGTGGGGCACCGCCACCATGCGCACCGGCGGTGACGACATTGCCCAGGCCATGGCGTTGATGGGCGTGCGTCCGGTGTGGGCCACGGGCAGCCAGCGAGTCGACGATTTCGAGATCCTGCCGTTGAGTCTGCTGGACCGGCCTCGGGTCGATGTCACGCTGCGGGTCTCCGGGTTCTTCCGGGACGCCTTTGCCAATCTGATCCGCCTGTTCGATGCAGCGGTGCAGGCCGTCGCCGCCCTCGACGAACCGGACGACATGAACCCCTTGGCGGCGAAGGTGCGCAGCGAGCGCCAGGCCCTGTTGGAATCGGGCCTTGACCCTGAGGTCGCGGCCCGTCAGGCCGGGTGGCGGATCTTCGGCGCCAAGCCCGGCGCCTACGGCGCGGGTGTGCAGGGCGCCATCGACGGCCGCCTGTGGCAGAGCCGCGAAGACCTGGCGCAGGTCTACCTGAATTGGGGTGGCTACGCCTACGGCGCCGGCGATGAAGGCACTGCCGCCCGGGAGCAGTTCTCCCGGCGCCTTAGCCAGGTGCAGGCGGTGTTGCAGAACCAGGACAACCGCGAACACGACCTGCTCGACTCCAACGATTACTACCAATTCCAGGGCGGCATGCTGGCGGCGGTGGAGACCCTTGGCGGCGCAACGGCGGCCAGTTACCACGGCGACCACAGCCAGCCGGACTTGCCCAAGATCCGCACGTTGAAAGAAGAGCTCAACCGCGTCATTCGTTCCCGGGCGGCCAATCCGAAGTGGATCGACGGGATCAAGCGCCACGGCTATAAAGGTGCGTTTGAACTGGCGGCGACGGTGGACAACCTGTTCGCCTTCGACGCCACCACGCAGTTGATCGACGATCACCAGTACGCCTTGCTGGCCGAGGCTTATCTGCTCGACCCGGACACTCGCGATTTCGTCCGCCAGCACAACCCCGATGCCTTGCGCGACATGACCGAGCGCATGCTCGAAGCGCAGCAGCGCGGAATGTGGCAGGAGCCCGGGGAGTATCGAGAGGCGCTGGAGAACTTGTTGTTGGACATAGAAGAAGACAGCTGACTTGCCCATTCGACGGGCTATACACAACCCCTGTGATGGGTTGACCTGTGGTGAGGGGGTTTATCCCCGCTGGGCTGCGAAGCGACCCTCTTGTCCACATTGGGAGGCCTGCTTTGCAGTCCAACGGGGATAAATCCCCTCGCCACAAGTACTCTGTTCACATCGACGTTACCGACCACCTTTGAGAGTTCAACATGACCGACACCCCTCATTTCCCGCTCTGCGCCGTGGTCGGGGCCGATGACCTGAAACTGGCCCTGTGCCTGGCTGCGATCGATCCGAAAATCGGCGGTGTGCTCATCGAAGGCCCACGGGGCATGGCGAAGTCTACGCTGGCCCGGGGGCTGGCGGACCTGTTGGCCAGCGGTCAGTTCGTCACCTTGCCTTTGGGCGCCACTGAAGAGCGGCTGGTGGGCACCCTGGATCTGGACGCGGCCCTGGGGGAGGGGCGCGCGCAGTTCTCTCCCGGCGTTTTGGCCAAGGCCGACGCCGGGGTGTTGTATGTCGATGAAGTGAACCTGCTGCCCGACCACCTGGTGGACCTGTTGCTGGACGTGGCCGCCAGCGGCACCAACCTGATCGAGCGTGACGGCATCTCACACCGGCATTCGGCGCGTTTTGTATTGATCGGCACCATGAACCCGGAAGAGGGTGAATTGCGTCCGCAGTTGCTCGACCGTTTCGGCCTGAACGTGGCGCTGGACGGCCACACCGCACCGCTTGAGCGCGGGCAGATTATTCGTCGGCGGCTGGATTTCGACAGTGATCCGGCGGCGTTCTGCGCGGAATGGGAACCGACCCAGCGGCAGTTGCGCGAACGCTGCCAACAGGCTCGCGACCGGTTGATGCAGATTCCTCTGGATGACCAGGCGCTGGCGCAGATCACCGAGCGTTGTTTTGCCGCTGGGGTCGATGGCTTGCGCGCGGACCTGGTCTGGCTGCGGGCCGCCCGCGCCCATGCTGCGTGGCGCGGGGCGGATGCCATTGCCGTTGAGGACATTGATGCGGTCGCAGAGTTTGCATTGCGTCATCGCAGGCGCGAGCCTTCGGCCCCTGCGCCGTCCCAGGCGCCGCCAGCCACCGCCGATCAAACCGCCAGGCCTGACGAAGGCCAGGGCCAGTGGGGTGACCTGCCGGCCCGGGCATTGCCCACCGGCACTCGGCGTGACGTGCCGAGCTGGCCAAAAAAGCCCTAGGCATTCGCCCCCGTTCGCCCGCGGGGGTGAATGCCAGACCCCGTGCGGGACGGTTGGACCAGGGGCGCCAGGGCCGCAGCAAAGCGGCGGCCAGCGGGGCGGTGAACTGGCCAGGCACCTTGCTCGCTGGCCGTCCACGCCTGCGTGAAGACCTGCGTTTTCAGCAACGCCATCGTTCGCCCCATGAACTGTGGCTGGTCATCGTCGACGCCTCGGCCTCGACTCGTCGTCATCAAGCCTTGAGCGATGGCAAAGGCCTGCTGGCGCAACTGTTCGATGACGCCTACCGCCAACGCGCCCGGCTGGCCTTGCTGACGGCCAGCGGCAGCGCACCAGCCTGGCAGGTGCAAGGGCTCAAGGCCTCGGCCGGGCTACGGGACTGGCTCGACGGCCTGGGCGCCGGCGGCGGCACGCCGTTGCTGGCGGCGCTGAACGAGGCCGGACGCTGGTTGACGGCCCGGCGCAAGCGCTACCCGACCGAGCAACAGCGGGTGTTGCTGATGACCGATGGGCGAGTCAAACAGCAGCTGACACTGCCGCCCCTTGATTGCCCAAGCCTGTTGATCGACATCGAACGCGGACCGATTCGCCTGGGCCGGGGCCGGCAATTGGCGGGGCAGTTGGGGGCGCAGTATCGGCATATTGATGAAGGACTACCGGGCTCGGATGTTCGCTGACTGACATGGCCTTATCGCGAGCAGGCTGAACTGGTCAAGTAATTCTGGACACCAGTTAAGGTTTCACGCCGCCAGTTTCTCCATGGCTACCGGCGACCGGTAGTCGTTGTAGCTATGGAGC